>DASZTT010000241.1:0-6135 GCA_035547895.1 Rhodanobacteraceae bacterium | reverse complement strand
GCCAACGCAGGCGCGCGCGAAAGCTCGCCCAGGCGGCAAGCAGAGCCACCGCCAGTCCGCCGACCAGCGTCAGCACCAGGGGAAGGATCAGGCGTCCGAAATATTCGCGCGCTTCGAGCGGATTGGTCGCGATGATCGTCGCGATGATCTGCGCCGAAGTGGGATGGTGGTATTGCCCGATGTAATAGGTCTCCAGCGGCGCGAGCAAGGCGAACGGCGCCAGCAGCAGGCAGGCCAGCCACACCCACCGTCCCAGCAACGCAAACAACACCGTCAGCAGCGCCAGCGGCAATACCAGCGCCGCGCTCCAGGTCGGCCAGTCCGTATCGTGGATGAGCCAGGCGAAGTTCGGCAGCATCAGCAACGCGATCAGCAATGCGATCGCCACGCATGCAAGGTGCTGCCGATGAGAAGGGAAGGGAGGGCTCACGCTGGAATCGCCAATGCGCAACTTGTCGCTGAAAGGCTCGTCGTCGTCACTAAAGTCCGATTTGGCCCGTCATCAATTTCGATGCTTCACGATGGGGGCAACGCCGTTCCGGTATTCGGCGCCGTTCCTTCATCCGCTCGAGGGTGGTGCAGGCTTCAATATGCCGCATCCGCCTTCGGCCACGCCATTGTCGAAATCCGTGTACCAGAACTGGCCTACGATCCGCGGGCGATAATGCCATTGGGGGCTGAACAGGCTCCAGCTCGGGTCATGTCCGGGAAAGGTGACGCCCGCCATGTCGATCAACGATTCGAAAGTGTCGCCCGTCAACGTGCGTTTGTCTGCGTTCGCTCGGAGCGCCGCGACCCGTTCCGGAAAGTCCGTGGCATAGGCGTCGGAATACCAGAACAGCGCCGGAATCTCGAATTCGTGCCAGGTGCCGATGCCGTGGCCTATCTTCCTGCAGGTGCCCGACGGCAGCACCTCGCCATGATCGGATTCGTACAACAGCGCCGCGGCCAGGCCGCCTTGCTTGAGCACGTCGATGATCTGCGCCAGCACGTGGTCGGTATACAGGATGCTGTTGTCGTAGCTGTTGCGAATGTTGATTTCGTGGATGACGTGGCCGTGTTCGTCCGAGAAGGTGGGCGTGAAGCGCCTGAATGCGGACGGATAACGGTCGTCGTAGTCATCGTGGCTGCCCATCATGTGCAGCACGATGAACATGTCGCGATGGGAGCTCTGCAATGCCTTGCGCAGTGCGGGCACCAGGTCGCCGTCGTAGGCGCCCGATTCGTTCACCGAGGAGGTATGGTTCAGCCAGATCACATGCTGTGCTTCGTATGCATACATGGCGACCGGGGAGTCGGTTATCCCGATCGGATACTGGTTGGATATCCACCACGTTTCATAACCCGCCTCTTGCATCGCCGGCAGGAAAGAAGGTTCGTTCCATCCGGGCTGGTTGGAGGTGATCGGCTTTCGGGTCAACATCACCGGCACGGCGGCGATCGTTTCGGGCCACGAAGTGACCATGCGCCGGATCGGGACCAGGTGCGCGAGTTTCGACAGCTCCGGATTCGTCGCGCGGCGGTAACCGAACAACTGCCAGTGCTCACGGGCGCTGCTTTCGCCAATCACCAGCACGTAAACCTGCCGCTGGTGCGGTTGCGGGCCGATGCGGCGCGCGTGGAACCTGAAGTTCGCCAATGACCGGGCGTCGGCGCGCATGGCGCTCCATTCGGCCAGGTAACGATGGATCCGCATGATGACGCCGAACGGATAGCCGGGCCGCACGAAGTTCAGACTCGAAGGGTCAGACGGTGTCGAATTCGCGAGCGTGGGCGGCCGCTGCTTGATGATCGTGGAGCTGATCGACAAGGCGACCAGCGGTATGGCAATGATCATCGCCACCGCGCCGATGCGCTGGTGCGCACGTCCCTGCCATTGCAATCGGGCGCGAAAACTCCACCACGACGCGAGCAGCGCGAGCACCAGCCCCAGCAAGGGCGCTGCAATGGCCAACGGCAACAGCGCGCCGAGATACGCACGGACTTCGTGCGGATTGGTTACGAGAGTGATTGCGATGACTTGTGCCGTTGACGGCGTGTGGTACGTCGCGACGTAGAACGCTTCCAGGGGCGCCAGCAAGGCGAACGGGGCGAGCAGCAGGGGGACGAGCCACAACCAGCGCCCCAGCAGTGCGAACAGTGCAACCAGGAGCGCCACAGGCAATACCAGCGCCGCGATCCAGGTGGCCGGCGCGTGCGAATATGCCAGCCAGATCAGGTTCGGCAGCATCAACAACGCCAGCAGCAAGGTGAGCGCGCCGAATGCCAGTCGGCGGTGCTGCGCGGGGTTCGAGGGACCTGTTGCCGGATCCGGCATGGACGATTCCTTGCGGCGACGGGAATTTCAATCGGGGTTCGGCTGCGGCTGGGGCGGCATCACGATGCCGCATTTTCCGAATGTCGCGTGGTCGAAATCGGTCGACCAGAATTGGCTCACCGTGCGCACGCGATACCGCCACGCGGGGCTGAACAGGCTCCACGTTTCGTCGTGAGTCGGAAACGTGGTCCCCGCCATGTCGATCAGCGACTCGAAGGTGTCCGCCGACAGGGTGCGCTTGTCAGCATTCGCGCGCAGCGCGGCGACGCGCTGCGGGAAGTCGCGGGCGTATGCATCGGAATACCAGAACAAGGCCGGAATCTCGAATTCATGCCAGGTCCCCATCCCGTGGCCCTGTTTGCTGCAAGTCGGCGAGGGCAGGACCTCGCCGTGGTCGGATTCGTACCACAACGCAGTGACCGCGCCACTTTGCTTCAGAACGTCGATGATCGCGGCGAGCACGTGGTCCGTGTAAAGGATGCTGTTGTCGTAGCTGTTGCGGATCCGCTGGTCCTTGGTGGCGGAGCCCGGTGCATCCGACTGGACGGGACGGAAATGCGCGAACGGCCGGGGATAGCGAAAGTCGTACTGCAGATGGCTGCCCATCATGTGCAGCACGATGAACAGGTCGTGGTCCGAACGCTGGAGTGCGTTGCGAAGCGCCGGAACCAGCGCGCCGTCGTAAGCCCCGGGGTCATCCCAGTCGGCGGTATGGTTCAGCCACACCACGTGCTGCGCCTCGTAGGCGTACATCGCCACGGGCGAATCGAATCTGCCCAGCGGATATTGGTTGGAGATCCACCATGTTTCGTAACCGGCTTCCTGCAGTGCCGGCAGGAACGATGGCTCTTTCCATTCCGGTTGGCCGGAAGTGATGGGCTTGCGGGTCAAGATCAGGGGAACGGCGGAAAGTGTCTCCGGCCAAGAGGTCACCATTCGCCCGATCGGCACGAGGTTTTCCAGCCTGGACAATTCCGGATTGGTCGGACGGGCATAGCCGAACAGTTGCCAATGCTCGCGCGCGCTGCTCTCGCCGATCACCAGCACGTAGATCTGGCGCCGGCGAGGCTGCGGATCCACCCGGTGCGCATGGAAACGGAAATCCGCGAAGCGTCGCGCGTCGGCGCGCATGGCCGCCCATTCGCGCCGGTAATCACCGAAGCGTTGGAAAAGGCCGAACGGATAACCGGGTCGAACCGAGTCGACGATGCCATGGAGTGGATAGCTCGCGACCTGCGCGCGCGAACCCAGTGAACCGCTGGCCATGGCGAACCCGATCGCGAGCGACAAGAGCGGGGTCGCGACCGCGATGGCGACGATCCATTGGCGTGCGCGTCCCTGCCAGCGCAGGCCCGCACGAAATGACCACCATGCCGCGAGCAGGGCCACCGCCAGCCCCAGCAAGGGCGCAGCGATCACCAGGGGCAACAGTTTGCCGAGGTATGCGTGGGCTTCCTGCAGGTTGGTCACCAGCACGATCGCGATGGCCTGCGCCGATGACGGCGCGTGATACGTGGCGACGTAGAACGCTTCCAGCGGAGCCAGCAACGCGAACGGAGCGAGCAGCAGGCAGGCAAGCCATGGCCAGCGGCCCAGCAGGGCGAAAAGCACGACGAGCAACGTTGCCGGCAACACAAGCGCCGCGATCCACGTGATCAGTCCATGCGAATGGACCAGCCAGATCAGGTTCGGCAGCATCAGCAACGCGATCAGCAGCGCGATCGCGGCCAGCGCAGGTTTGCGCAGGAGCGGGGAGGCGACGCCGCTCATTGCAATCCGGTCAGATGCAGGTACGCGCCAAGAATAGGCGTTCCGGCGACCAGCCAGATCCACATCGCGATCGCCAGGAACGGTCCGAACGCGAATGGTACCGAACGATCCTGCCCGCGCGCCCGCAACAGGACCAGGCCGATGACGGCGCCCGCAAGCGCGGCGATGATGATGATGGGCAGCAGCGCCGTCCAGCCCATCCAGGCGCCGGCCGCCGCAAACAGCTTGAAGTCACCGTAGCCCATGCCTTCCTTGCCGGTCGCCAGCTTGAACAGCCAGAACACCGACCACAGCGCGAGGTAACCGGTGGCCGCGCCGATCACGGCTTCGCGGGTTCCGACGAAGACCGGCACCAGTGACAGCAGAAGGCCGAGCCACAGCAGTGGCAGCGTGAGCGAATCGGGCAGCAACTGCGTGCGGAAATCGATGCCGGCGGAGGCGACCAGGAACCACGTGAAGAGCAATCCCGCACCGGCTTGCCACGTCACGCCGAAGTGCCACACCACCACCGCGCTGGCGAGCCCGCACAGCAATTCCACCAGCGGGTACTGGATCGAGATCGGCGCCTTGCAATAGCGGCAGCGCCCGCGCAGCAGCAGCCACGAGAGCAGGGGGATGTTGTCCCATGCGGCCAGCGGATGCTTGCAATGCGGGCAGTGCGAGCCCTGGCGCACGATGTCGGGCGGCGCAGTCTCGTCGTCGGCGCCGAGTTCCAGCATTTCGCGCGCATCGCGCTTCCAGAAATATTCCATCCGCGCGGGCAGGCGCAGGATCACCACGTTTAGGAAACTGCCGACGATCAGGCCGAGCACAAAGGCCGCGGCGATCCAGAAGGCGAAAGGCAATTCGTCCACTGCGTGCAAGGGCCATGGCAAAACCCCTCTCGCGGGAGAGGGGTTTTGCGGCGTCAGAACGTGCCGGCCAGCTTGAAGATCGGCAGGTACAACGCGATCACCATGCCACCCACCAGCACGCCGATGATCACCATGATCATCGGTTCCAGCAGGGTGGACAGGGTATCGACCGCGTTGCTGACTTCTTCCTCGTAGAACTCGGCCACCTTGAACAGCATCTTGTCCAGCGCGCCGGCTTCCTCGCCGATCGACACCATCTGCGTGACCATGTTCGGGAACAGATTGGTCTGCGACATCGCCAGATGCAGTTGGTGGCCGACCGCCACGTCGTCGCGCATCTTGCGGATGGCCTGTCCATACACCATGCTGCCGGTCGCGCCCGACACGGAATCCAGCGCTTCAACCAGCGGCACGCCCGCGGCGAAGGTGACCCCGAGTGTGCGCGCGAAGCGGGCGATGGCGGACTGGCGCAGGATGTTGCCGATCACCGGGATCTTCAGCGACAGCCGGTCCACCGCGTGCTGCATCTTCTCCGAGCGCTTGTAGGCCATGATGATGCCGACGATCGCGACGATGAGAACGACGATGAAAGGCAGCCAGTAGTGCTGCATGAACTCCGACAGCGACACCACCATCTGGGTGAAGGCCGGCAGCGCCACGCCCGCGCTGGCAAACACGTTCTGGAACACCGGGACCACGAACACCAGCAGGATGATCATCACCAGGAACGCGACCACCAGCACCGCGGCCGGGTAGAACAGGGCCTTCTTGATCTTGCCCTTGATGCTCTCGATGCGTTCCTTGTAGGTGGCCACGGTGTCGAGCACCGTGTCCAGCACGCCCGCCGATTCGCCCGCGCGCACCAGGTTGCGGTACAGCTCGTCGAACTGCACCGGATACTTCGCCATCGCCTCGTGCAGGGCCGAACCGCCCTCGATGTTCTGCTTGACGTCGGTCAGCATGTTCTTGAAACGCACGTTGCGCTGGCCGCCGGCGATGATTTCGAACGCCTGCACCATCGGCACGCCCGCCGCCATCATGGTGGCGATCTGGCGGCTGAAGATCGCAACGTCGCGCGGCTTCACGCGAGAGCCCGCGGAACCGAACAGCGGCTTGGGCTTTTCCTTCACCGCCTGCGGGTTCATGCCCTGCCGGCGCAACTCGGCCTTGACCAGGCTCGCGTTGCGGGACTGC
>DASZTT010000240.1:0-1803 GCA_035547895.1 Rhodanobacteraceae bacterium | reverse complement strand
ATCCTGTTCGGAACCCAGGCCTACCTGATGACGCCTCTGACGTTCGACGTCGATGCGGTCGCGAAACAGATGGGTGGTGCCGCGGTGGGACTGGCCGGGCGCGAAACCGCGATCGGCGACGCCATCGTGCTCGCGGTCAAGCATCTGGCGGCGCTGCCCGCACGTGCGCGCGTGCTGGTGCTGCTGACGGATGGCGTCAACACCGCGGGAAGCGTGGCCCCGCTGGACGCGACCCGATTGGCGAAGGCAGCGGGCGTGCGCATCTACACCATCGGCGTGGGTTCCAGTGCGCAGACGCTCGACGCCTTCGGCTTCCAGTTCGCGGCACCGGACAATCAATTGGATGTCCAGGTGCTGACGCAAATCGCCGACGCCACCGGCGGCCGGTTCTTCCGCGCATCGGATAGTGATCAACTCGCCGCGGCCTACCAGGCAATCGAAACGCTGGAACCACTGGCGACCGGCCATTCGCTGTTGCGCCCCGATCACGAGTGGTATCCGTGGCCGCTTGCCCTGGCACTGTTGCTCGGTTGCGTGCTGCTGCCATGGAACGGCTGGCGCATGCGCAGGACGGCGGCGGCATGAGCGCACTCGGGATCATGTCCGGATTCCTTGGGCTGCACTTCCTGCGCCCATGGTGGTGGTTGGCGTCGGCGCCGTTGCCGCTGGCGCTGTGGATGCTGGCGAGGAACGGCGGTGGACGCATGGCGCTGGCGAAGTTGGCGGACGCCGCGCTGTTGCCGCACCTGCTCAGCGACGGCGGTTCGCGCAGGCGACTTGCGCTGGGTTTGGCGGCGGCGGCGTGGCTGTTGGCGGTGGCAGCGCTGGCGGGGCCGGCATGGCAGAAGGTCCCGGCGCCGCTGTACGTCAATGGTGCGGCGCGCGTGGTGGTGCTTTCGCTTTCCGACGACATGCTGGCGCAGGACGTACAGCCCGATCGCATGACCCGTGCGCGCTTCGCGGTGCGTGACCTGCTGAACGATGCGGGCGATGCGCGCATGGCGCTCGTCGCGTACGCGGGGGCTGCGTTCACGGTGGCGCCGCTGACGGACGACAAGAACACCATCCTCAATCTGCTGCAGGCGCTCAAGCCCGACGTGATGCCCGTACCGGGCAACGACACCGCGGCAGGCATCCGGCAGGGCGTCGAGTTGCTCCGGCAGGCCCACGCGAAAGGCGGCGAAATCGTGTTGGTGACCGACGCCGCCGATGATGCCGCGGTTGCGAAGGCGAAAGCCGCGCGCGCGAACAACATCCGCGTCGACGTGCTCGGTGTCGGCACGCGTGAAGGCGCGCCGGTTCCGCAGCGTGGCGGCGGATTCGCCAGCGGGTCGGGTGGAACGCTCATGGCGCGCCGTGACGATGCGGCGCTGCGCGCCGTGGCGGACGCCGGCGGTGGCCGCTACGTCGTGTTGCAGACGGAAGGTGCGACCGCCTTCGGCGCGCCGGTGGTGGAAGGGGGACATGCAAGCCGTGCGGAGCGCGCACAGTTGTGGCGCGACGGCGGCATCTGGTTGCTTCCCGTGTTGCTGGTTCTCGCGGCGCTGGCGTTCCGGCGCGGCTGGTTGCTGACATTGGTGGTGCTTGTGCTGCCGATCGGCATGCCGGCCGCCCACGCGGCCACCTGGGACTCGTTGTGGGCGAACCGTGACCAGCGCGCGTTGCATGCGCTGCAACGGGGCGACACCGCGCAGGCGCGCCAGCTGGCATCAACGTCCGGCATGCGCGGCGCAGCCGACTATCGCGCGGGCGACTATGCCAAAGCCGCCCGGGCCTTCGCGCAAGGTGATGACGCACGCGCGC
>DASZTT010000239.1:0-8013 GCA_035547895.1 Rhodanobacteraceae bacterium | reverse complement strand
TGATAAGGCGATTTGCTGGGTGAAGGCGGTCAAGTACGAAGCTGACAACTTGATCTCGGTGGGTACGACCGCCGCATCCGTTCCGGGTAACGCAGAGCAGCTAGACGCAGTTGCCGCGCCAGTCGTCGGACGACTGGTTTCAACCGACCCGCCGTACTACGACAACATCGGTTATGCCGATCTGTCGGATTTCTTTTACGTCTGGCTGCGCCGCAGTCTGCGTGATACCTATCCAAAATTGTTCGCGACGGTCGCCGTGCCGAAAGCGGAAGAACTGGTAGCGACGCCGTACCGCCACGGCGGCAAGGAAGGCGCGGAGAAGTTCTTTCTCGACGGCATGACGGCAGCGATGCATAACCTCTCGGAGTGTTCGCATCAGGCATTCCCGATCAGCATCTACTATGCGTTCAAGCAATCCGAGACAGAGGAAGCTGGCACCACTTCCACGGGATGGGAGACGTTCCTAGCCGCCGTACTGCGTGCAGGCTTTGCGATCGGCGGCACTTGGCCGATGCGCACGGAACTCGGCAACCGCATGATCGGCAGCGGCACCAACGCGCTCGCCTCCAGCATCATTCTCGTCTGCCGTCGCCGCGCGGCCGATGCGCCCTCCATCGCGCGCCGCGACTTCCTGCGCGAGCTGAAATCCGAATTGAAGGAAGCGCTGGAGGCGATGCTGGGCGGTGAAGCCGGCATTTCGCCGGTCGCACCGGTGGATCTGGCGCAGGCCGCGATCGGCCCCGGCATGGCGGTGTTCTCCAAGTATTCCGCCGTGCTGGAAGCCGACGGCTCGCCGATGAGCGTGCACACCGCACTCACCCTGATCAACAAGCAGGTGGACGAGGTGCTCGATCCGGATGCGGTCGGCGACATTGATGCCGACACCCGCTTCTGCGCCGCCTGGTTCAAGCAATACGGCTGGTCGGCCGGCCCGTTCGGCGACGCCAATACGCTGGCTCAGGCCAAGGCCACCAGCGTGGATGGCGTGCGCGACGCGGGCGTGATCGAATCGGGCGCCAGCAAGGTGCGCCTGCTCAAGCCCGCGGAGTACCCGGCCGACTGGGATCCGCGCGAGGACAACCGCACGCCGGTATGGGAAGCCCTGCACCAGATGGTGCGTGCCCTGACCCAGGGCGGCGAATCCGCCGCCGGCGCATTGCTTGCACGCATGCCCGAGCGCTCCAGCCACATCCGCCAACTCGCGACCTGGCTCTACACCCTGTGCGAGCGCAAAGGCTGGGCCGAAGACGCCCGCGGCTACAACGAACTCGTCACCGCGTGGAGCAGCATCGAGATTGCTTCGCAGGATGCGGGGGAGATCAACGTACAAACTTCACTGGACGTGTGACATGGCCGAGCATCCGATCACAATCCATTTGCCGCGAGGTAAGGTCATAGTCAATGACGCCGTGGCGTTTTCCGAGACGTTCCTGAAAGCATGCCTGGAGCGAGGACTGGGCAGCTCTTCGAAAAAAGATGTGGAACTCTTGTTGGTCGACCTGCTGGTGAACAAGGGTACATTGGCGACGACGCCCGTGCATGAAGTCAGTTTGTTGCTGCAGATTCCCGAGAGCAGGTTGAACGGCTTGATCTACGAAGCCAAATTGAGGTTCGCAGCTAATTCGAGGGAGGAGCTCAAAAGCGCGATCCTCGCAAGGCTGTCCTGCGCGTCCTTTCTTTATAAGGACGGTTGGATCGTGTTCGACATCGAAGACAAGCTGATTCGCCAAGCATTTGCCGCAGAGGTCAAGGTACTTGGAAACTTCGTCGACGGATCGTTCAATCGTGAAATTGTTCGCGTAGATCCGGATCACCTGATCCAGCTCTTGGAGCGCCTGTTCCTTACCAAGTCCGAGCAGGACGAGATAGTGAGAACGGTGAAAAAGGCCAAGTCCAAGGCCAAGAAAGAAGACGACGAGATCACTTTTCATAGCATTATGAAGAAGTTTCTCGAAGGTGCAGCGGGTGAGGCGGGGAGCCTTAGCGTTTCCAGTGTGGCAGGTGCCCTTACCGGTGGTGCGACGTTGGCAAGCAGCTTATGCAAGACAGTCGAGAAGTATTTTTCAAAAGGTGGGACTCGATGACTCTGAAACCCTGGCGTGAAATCGCCGTCCCGCACGAAGACGTGCGCAAGGGCACGTTCGTGCAGGCCGAGTTCGCGGCGGATATCAGCCGCGTGCACGACGGTTCGGCAACGGACGAGTACCAAAACCCGGAGCTGTTCTTCCAGCGCACCTTCATCACCGAAGGCATGGCGGCGCTGCTGACTTCCGTCGCGAAGCGGCTGACACGTGGCGAAGGCGATCCGGTGATCCAGTTGCAGACCGCGTTCGGCGGCGGCAAGACGCATACATTGCTCGCGGTCATGCACCTGGTTTCCGGCGTGCCGGCCGCGAAGCTGTCCGGGCTACCCGATGTGCTTCGGCAGGCGGGGGTCGCGGACGTTCCCCGGGCCAATGTGGTGGTGCTGGACGGCATCAAGCAATCGCCCAACCAGCCGCACAAGGTTGAAGGCGCAAGCCTGCGCACCTTGTGGGGGGAACTGGCGTGGCAACTGGGCGGGGCCGGAGCCTACGCCCAGGTGGCCGATGCCGATGCCAGCGGGACCTCGCCGGGCAAGGACACCCTGGCGGCCTTGCTCAAGGCCCATTCGCCCTGCGTGATTTTGATGGACGAGCTGGTGGCCTATCTGCGCCAGTTCGATGAGGGCAGGTCGTATTCCGGCGGCACCTGGGATTCCAATCTGACGTTCATCCAGGCGCTTACCGAGGCGATGAAGGCCGCGCCGAATGCCGTGCTGCTGGCCTCTTTGCCGGAGTCGGACCAGGAGGCAGGCAGCGCGCGAGGCATTGCCGCGTTGCATACGCTCGAGCACTACTTCGGCCGTGTGCAGGCGATCTGGCGCCCGGTCAGCACCGACGAATCCTTCGAGATCGTGCGCCGGCGCCTTTTTTCCGAAATCCGCGACCAGAAGGAAGCGAACGCAGTCTGCCGCGCTTTTGCAGATTGCTATGTCGAGCACGCCGACTCGCTTCCGGGCGAGACGCAGGAGAGCCGCTATCACCAGCGCCTGTGCTCGGCGTATCCCATCCATCCGGAAGTATTCGCTCGCCTGTACGAAGATTGGTCGTCGCTGCAGAACTTCCAGCGCACCCGCGGCGTGCTGAAGCTGATGGCGCGCGTGATCCATCGCCTGTGGCAGGACAACAACCAGGATCCGCTGCTGATGCCCGGGAGCCTGCCGCTGTATGACCGCGACGTGCGCACCGAGCTGACCACGTACCTAGGGCAGGGCTGGGATCCGGTACTGGAACACGACGTGGACGGCGAGCGCAGCGAACCGGCGGAACTGGATGCGCGCGAGTCGCGTTTCGGTGCCGTGCAGGCGTGCCGGCGTGTCGCGCGCACAATCTTCCTCGGCAGCGCGCCCGGGTCGGTCAACCAGAACGCGCGCGGCGTCGAAACCTCGCGGGTCGTGCTGGGTTGTCTGCAACCCGGCCAGCAGCCGCACCTGTATCGCGATGCGCTGGGCCGCATGGAAACGCGCCTGACCTATCTCAACAAAGGACACGATCGTTGGTGGCTGGACGTCCGGCCGAACCTGCGCCGGGAGATGGAAGATCGCAAGAAGCGCTTCTCCGAAGGCGACGTCCTTGACGAAATCAAGACTGCATTTAATCGCGTGATGGGAGCGACTTCGCTTCTGCCGCACGTGTTCGTGCCTGCGGCCGACATCCCAGACGAGTGGAGCCTGCGGCTCGTGGTCCTCCCGCCTGACAGCGCGTGGACGCGCGCGGGTGCCAATCCCGCGCGCGATGCGGCCGCGGCCATCCTGCGCATGCGTGGAGATCAGCCGCGCCAGAAACAGAATCGCTTGCTGTTCCTGGCCGCCGACGCAGACCAGGTCCGTCATTTGAAAGACATGGTCCGGGCGCTGATGGCGTGGCGGAGCATCGAGGAAGACGTGCGCAATCTGCGCATGACACTCGACAACCTGCAGGCACAGCAGGCGACGCAATATCGCACCCAGACCCATGAGGCCGTGTCGCGGCTGGTTCGCGACACCTTCAAATGGTTGCTGGCGCCCAGTCAGCCGGTCAAAAAAGACGGTTCGCTGGGCGACATCGAGTGGGAGCCCTACGCGTTGAACCCGACGACTCCTGGCCTGGGCAAGGAAATCGATCGGGTCTGCGGGGAAAACGAGTTGGTGGTGCATCACTGGGCGCCAGTGCACCTGCACAACCTGCTGAAACGCTGGTTCTGGAAAAACGGTGCACCCGATGTGCCGGCGCAGGAGGTGTGGCAGAAGACCTGCCAGTACCTCTATTTCCCGCGGCTTGAGGGGTCGAGCGTGATGCAGGCGACCATCAGCGAAGGCGCGGCGAGTACCGAGTACTTCGGACTGGCCACCGCGAAGGAAGCCGAGGCCTACCGTGGATTCTCATTCGGCAAGTCTGCCGCGATCTACATGGATGCGCTGTTGCTGATCGAACCCGCCGCGGCGGCGGAATACGAGGCACGCACACGCCCGGCTGCAATGCCGGAGGGCGCTCCTGCAGACGGAAGTGGTGTCGGGGCTGCACAGCCTGGCGCCACGGGAGCGCCGCCGGGCGGCACGCCACCCGCGGCCGGCGCTTCCCGACCGACGCGTTACTACGGAAGCGCCGAACTCGATCCGGTTCGCGCGGCCGTCGAGTTCGCGAAGATTCAGAACGAGCTGATCGGCCTATTCACTTCCAACACCGCAACCCGCGTGCGCATCAAAGTGGACATCGAAGCCGAAAACAAACAAGGTTTCGATGAAGGCACCGTGCGCGCGGGCAAGGAGAACGGGCGCACCTTGGGGCTCGATTCGTCGAACTTTGAATAGCCAAGTCGCTCCACGGCATTCCGTGTCGAACAGGATTAGGGAGTGGGCATTGATAGGGAGAAGAAAGGCTCCCCGGCAGCTTCCGTGGACGGGGCGGAGCCGACGCAGGCAGCTCTTCCGCAGAGATTGGTCGGGGAGACAGGATTTGAACCTGCGACTTCTACGTCCCGAACGTAGCGCTCTACCAGGCTGAGCTACACCCCGACGATCCGCACGGGGCAGGAACCCCGCAGCGAGCCGCAAATGATAGCGGGCGCCGCCGCGGCCGCGCAAGACGGTTGCCTGCGCTGGTACTCTTGCGGTTTTGGCAAGAGACCCCGCCATGGCGCTGACCACGCCCCGAACGATGCCCGGCACGCTGGAGCTGCTTCCGCGTGAGCAGATCGCATTCCAGCGCATGCTGGACACGATCCGCCGGGGCTTCGAGGTGTACGGCTTCCTGCCGATCGAGACGCCGGCGATCGAGTTTGCCGACATTCTTCTGACCAAGGGCGGCGGCGAGACCGAGCGGCAGGTTTACTTCGTGCAGTCGACGGGTGCGCTGGAGCAATCGGGCCGTCCCGAGCATGCCTTGCGCTTCGATCTGACCGTGCCGCTGGCGCGCTACGTGGCCGAGCACGAACGCGAGCTGGCGTTTCCGTTCCGGCGCTACCAGATGCAGCGCGTCTATCGCGGCGAGCGCGCGCAGCGCGGACGCTTCCGCGAGTTCTACCAGTGCGACATCGACGTGATCGGCAAGGACAGCCTGTCGATCCGCTACGACGCCGAGATTCCGGCGGTGATCCACGCGGTGTTCCGCGCGCTCGACATTGGCGCGTTCACGATCCAGCTCAACAACCGCAAATTGATGCGCGGTTTCTTCGAAGGGCTCGGTATTGGCGATAACGAAAAGCAGATGCTGGTGCTGCGCGAGGTGGACAAGCTGGACAAGCGTGGCGCGGAGCACGTGCGCGGCGTGTTGACGGGCGAGCAGTTCGGACTTTCTTCCGAAGCGGCGGACAGGATCATGCAATTCGTCGAGGTCCGTTCGACGTCGCTCGCCGACGCGCACGCGAAACTCGATGCGCTCGGCAGCGGCAGCGAGGTTTTCGAACAGGGCAGGGCGGAACTGCGCGAGGTGCTGGACACCGTCGCCGCGTTCGGCGTGCCCGAATCGGCGTTCGCGCTGAACCTTTCGATCGCGCGGGGGCTCGATTACTACACCGGCACGGTATACGAAACGACCTTGAACGATCATCCCGACATCGGTTCGATCTGTTCCGGCGGCCGCTACGACAACCTTGCGGCCAACTACACCAGGTCGACGCTGCCGGGTGTCGGCATTTCGATCGGTCTGACGCGCCTGTTCTGGCAACTCCGCGAAGCCGGATTGCTGAAGACCGCCGAGGGCAGTGTGCAGGTGCTGGTGACGCAGATGGACGCCGCGCAACTGCCGGAATGCCTCGCGATCGCGAAGGAACTACGCGATGCGGGGATCGCCACCGAAGTCGCGCTCGAAGGCAGCAAGCTGGGCAAGCAGTTGAAATACGCCGATCGCGCCGGCATCCGCTTCGCGGTGGTGATCGGTGAAGATGAGATCGCGCGCGGTGCGGTGGCGGTGAAGGATTTGGGCCGCGGTGACCAGTTCGAGGTGCCACGCGCGGAATTGGTGAAGTCACTGCGCGTGGAATTGGCGCAGGATGAGGTTGGGGCGCCAAGAAGGTAGAGCCTGCGAAACGCCTGATCGGACCATTTGCCAGCTTGGGACGAATCCGGAAGCAGGAAGACTTTTCCGGGCGTCATTCCCGCGCAAGCGTGAATCCGGAGGCAAGAAAATTTCCTGACGTCATTCCCGCGCAAGCGTGAATCCGGAGGCAAGAAAACTTCCTGTCGTCATTCCCGCGCAAGCGGGAGTCCGGAGGCAAGAAAACTTCCTGTCGTCATTCCCGCGCAAGCGGGAATCCATTTGAGGGATGGCGTAGGTGAGCAAGCAGCCGGCCGTGTACATTCTCGCCAGCCAGGAGCGCGGCACGCTGTACGTCGGAGTCACTGGAAATCTCAAATTGCGAATCTGGGAACATCGTGAAGGCCTGATTGCAGGTTTCACGAAAAGATATGGCGTCAGGCGATTGGTCTGGTATGAATGGGCGGTCGATTTCCCTTCGGCGATTCGTCGCGAGAAGCAGATCAAGAAATGGAATCGGGCATGGAAGCTGGAATTGATCGAGAACCGCAATCCCGAGTGGCGCGATCTTTGGGATGAGTTGTTGGATAACTAGTGTTGGAATTTGGATTCCCGCTTGCGCGGGAATGACGGCATTCTTCTCAAGCGAGTCGCAATGAACGAGTTCACCGTATTGCTCGATGGCAGCCGCCTCACGCGTGCCGATGTGGTCGCGATCGCACGCGGGGGCGCAAAGGTCGAGCTCGATCCCGCGCAACTGCAGAAGGTGCAGCGCGCGGCCGATTTCATCGCCGACAAGGTGCGCTGCGGCGAGCCGATCTATGGCGTCACCACCGGTTTCGGCAGCAACGCGGACAAGCTGCTGGGTGCGCATCGTGCGCGCGACGAACTGCCCGGCGGCAATCCCGACCCGCGCGAAGAAACCTTGCCCGAGGAATTGCAGCGCAACCTCATCATCACCCACGCGGTTTGCGTGGGCGAACCGTTGGCCGCCGACGTGGTGCGTGCGATGCTGGCGATCCGCATCAATACGCTGATGCGCGGGCATTCCGGCATCCGGGTCGAAACACTGAAAGCCCTTGCGGCGATGTTGAACAGCGGCATCGTGCCGGTGGTACCCGCGAAGGGCTCCGTGGGCGCGAGCGGCGACCTTGCGCCGCTGTCGCATCTCGCGATCGTGCTGCTGGGCGGCGGGGAAGCGTTCCACGAAGGCGAGCGCATGGCCGGTGGCGAAGCCTTGCGCCGCGCCGGTTTGAAGCCGGTGGAGCTTTCCTTCAAGGAAGGCCTGGCGCTCAACAACGGCACCGCGCAGATGCTGGCCAGCGCGGTGCTGGCGCTGGATGAACTGGAATACCTGCTCGGCGTCGCCGACCTTGCCGCCGCGATGACGCTGGATGCATTTGCGGGCCGCAGCGGCGCGTTGCGCGAGGAAGTGCATGCACTGCGTCCGCATCCAGGCCAGGTCGCCGCCGCGGAGCAC
>DASZTT010000238.1:0-5062 GCA_035547895.1 Rhodanobacteraceae bacterium | reverse complement strand
GCGGGCGACGTGCTGGACCGGGTCGCGGCTGGCGTCAAGGCCCGCATCGAGGCGGGCCGGGCGGCGCCCGGGCTCGCGGTGGTGCTGGTCGGAGCCGATCCGGCGTCCGCCGTTTACGTGCGCAACAAGCGCAAGGCTTGTCAGCAGGTCGGCTTCAAATCATTCGATTTCGACTTGCCGGCGCAGACCAGCGAAACCGAATTGTTCGAGCTCGTAGACCGGTTGAACGCCGATCCGGCGGTACACGGCATCCTGGTGCAACTGCCGTTGCCGCCGCATGTCAATGCCGCCGCGTTGATCGACCGCATCGATCCGGGCAAGGACGTGGACGGATTCAGCGCCATCAACCTGGGCCATCTTGCGTTGCGCCGTTTCGGACTGCGGCCGTGCACGCCCAAGGGCGTGATGACGCTGCTCGGCCATACCGATCGTCCGGTGCGCGGCCAGCACGCGGTGGTCGTGGGTGTGTCCAATCACGTCGGCAGGCCGGTGGCGCTGGAACTCCTGATCGCGGGTTGCACCACGACCTGCTGCCACAAGTTCACGCAAGGGCTGGAACACTACGTGCGCGAGGGCGACATCGTGGTCGCGGCCGTCGGCAAGCCCGGCATCGTCAAGGGCGACTGGATCAAGCCCGGCGCGGTCGTGATCGACGTCGGCATCAACCGGATGGAAGACGGGCATCTGGTCGGTGACGTGGAGTTCGCACCCGCCGCCGAACGTGCTTCGTGGATCACGCCGGTACCGGGCGGCGTGGGGCCGATGACCGTGGCGACGCTGATGGAAAACACCCTGGAAGCGGCGCAGGCGATCGACGGCAACTGAGACGGTCAATCCTCTATCCGCACCCGCTTGATGCGCGCTCCCGCGCCCGACACGATGCGCACGCTGGCCTTCGCACGACCGAAGTGTCCGGCCACCAGCGCGATCAGTTCCGCATTGGCCTTGCCATCCACGGGTGGTGCCTTGATGGCCGCCTGCCAGTTGCCTTGCGCATCCTGCTGAAGCGAGGAAACGCGGCTGCCGGGCTTGACCTTGATCGTGAGCAGGAGGGGCATCGGCATCGCCTGAAGCGGGGGCTTGGCGTATAATTGCGCATTGCATTGCCGGACTCCAACCAATGCGCATCCTCGCCGAGGCTCTGACCTACGACGACGTTTACCTCGTCCCCGCCCATTCTTCCGTCCTGCCGCGCGATGTCGACACCTCGACCCGCCTGACCCGCGCGATCCGCCTCAACATTCCGCTGATGTCTTCGGCCATGGACACCGTGACCGAGGCGCGCCTTGCCATCACGATGGCGCAATGCGGCGGCATCGGCATCATCCACAAGAACATGACCGTCGAGCGCCAGGCCGCGGAAGTGCGGCTGGTCAAGAAGTTCGAAGCCGGCGTGATCCGCGATCCGATCACGGTGGGCCCGCACACCTCGATCGGCGAGGTCATGCACATCACGCGCTCGCACAACATCTCCGGCGTGCCGGTGGTGGAAGACGGCAACAAGCTGGTCGGCATCGTCACCAGCCGTGACCTCCGCTTCGAAAAGAAGCCGGACGATCCGGTGAAGAACATCATGACCCGCAAGGACAAGCTGGTCACGGTGAAGGAAGGCGCCAGCGAAGACGAGATCATCGGCCTGCTGCACAAGCATCGCATCGAGAAGGTGCTGGTGGTCAACGACGCGTTCGAATTGCGCGGGCTGATCACCGTCAAGGACATCCAGAAGGCCCACGACAATCCGCATTCCGCCAAGGATGCGCATGAGCGCCTGCGCGTCGGCGCGGCGGTGGGTGTCGGCGGCGACACCGAGCGGCGCGTGGAAGCGCTGGCCGAAGCGGGCGTGGACGTGGTCGTGGTGGACACTGCGCATGGTCACTCGCAGGGCGTGCTCGATCGCGTCGCGTGGGTCCGCAAGAACTATCCCGAGCTGCAGATGATCGCGGGCAACATCGTCACCGCCGATGCAGCGCTGGCGCTGCGCGATGCTGGTGTCGATGCGGTCAAGGTGGGCGTGGGCCCGGGTTCGATCTGCACCACGCGCATCGTCGCGGGCGTCGGCGTGCCTCAGATCACCGCCATCTCGATGGTGGCCGACGCGCTCAAGGATTCGATTCCGCTGATCGCCGACGGCGGCGTGCGCTATTCGGGCGATGTCGCGAAAGCCATCGTGGCCGGCGCGTCGTGCGTGATGTTGGGTTCGATGTTCGCGGGTACCGAGGAGGCACCGGGCGAAATCGAGCTGTACCAGGGCCGCTCGTACAAGAGCTATCGCGGCATGGGCTCGCTGGGGGCCATGCAGAGCGGTTCGTCCGATCGCTACTTCCAGGAGCAGGCCGCAGCCGACAAGCTGGTCCCGGAGGGCATCGAGGGCAGGGTGCCGTATCGCGGACCGCTGCGCGCGATCGTGCATCAACTGGTCGGCGGCCTGCGTGCGTCGATGGGTTATTGCGGTTGCGCGAACATCGAAGAGATGCGCAGCAAACCGCAATTCGTGCGCGTCACCGGCGCCGGTGTGCGCGAGGCGCACGTGCACGATGTGCAGATTACCAAGGAAGCGCCGAATTACCGTTCGGACTAACCCTGCTGCTTCCCAGACATGCCAGACATCCACAGCGACAAAATCCTCATCCTCGATTTCGGATCGCAGTACACGCAATTGATCGCGCGTCGCATCCGCGAAATCGGCGTGTATTGCGAGATCTGGGCGTGGGACCACGCTCCCGGAGAGATCGCGAAGTTCGCGCCGAAGGGCGTGATCCTGTCCGGCGGGCCGGAATCGGTCGTGGAGGCGGACTCGCCGCGTGCACCCGAACAAGCGTTTGCGCTGGGCGTGCCGGTGCTCGGCATCTGCTACGGCATGCAGACCATGGCCGCGCAGCTTGGCGGCGCAGTCGAGGGTGGGCACGCGCGCGAATTCGGCCATGCACGCATCGAAACGAAAGCGTGTGCCTTGTTCGAAGGCCTGCCGGGTCAACAGGATGTATGGATGTCGCACGGGGATCGCGTGACCGCGATGCCCCAGGGCTTTGTCCTCGCGGCGTCCACCGATTCGGTGCCGATCGCGGCAATCGCGGATGAATCGCACCGCCGCTACGGCATCCAGTTCCATCCCGAAGTCACCCACACCGAACACGGCATGGCGATCCTGCGCCGCTTCGTGGTGGACCTCTGCGGGTGCGCGACGTTGTGGACGCCCGCGCGGATCATCGACGACGCGGTCGCGCAGGTGCGCGAAACCGTCGGCGGCGACAAGGTGCTGCTGGGACTTTCGGGCGGTGTCGATTCGTCGGTGGTTGCAGCGCTGCTGGAAAAAGCCATTGGCAACCAGCTCACCTGCGTGTTCGTCGATACCGGCCTGTTGCGGGCGGGCGAGGGCGACCAGGTGATGGACACGATGGCGCGCCACATGGGCGTCCGCGTGATCCGCGTCGACGCATCGGATCGTTTCTTCGATGCACTGCGCGGCATTGACGATCCGGAAGCCAAGCGCAAGGTCATCGGGAAACTGTTTGTCGAGGTGTTCGACGAGGAAGCGCAAAAGCTCGCCGGCGTGAAGTGGCTGGCGCAGGGCACGATCTATCCCGACGTGATCGAATCGGCCGGTGGCAAGACCGGCAAGGCGCATGTGATCAAGAGCCATCACAACGTCGGCGGTCTGCCCGAGAAGATGCACCTGAAGTTGCTCGAGCCGTTGCGCGAACTGTTCAAGGACGAAGTGCGCCGGATCGGCGTGGAACTTGGCCTGCCGCGCGAGATGGTCTACCGGCATCCCTTCCCGGGTCCGGGGTTGGGCGTGCGGATCCTGGGCGAAGTCAAGCGCGAGTACGCCGGGATCCTGAAACAGGCGGACCGCATCTTCATCGAGGAACTGCGCGCCGCGGAGCTGTACGACAAGGTCAGCCAGGCTTTCGCGGTGTTCCTGCCGGTGAAATCGGTCGGCGTTGTCGGCGACGGCCGCGCCTACGAATGGGTGATCGCGTTGCGCGCGGTCGAGACGATCGACTTCATGACGGCGCACTGGGCGCCCCTGCCGTACGAATTCCTCGGCCGCGTTTCGAGCCGCATCATCAACGAGTTGCGCGGCATTTCGCGGGTCGTTTATGACATCAGCGGCAAGCCTCCGGCCACGATCGAGTGGGAGTGAGACGCGGCCACAGCGGGAGAAAGTGACCGGTTCGGGATCGCATGCGTCGGCTTTCCATCGGTTCGCACGCGAGCACTACCAGCGGGTGGCTCCCGATCCGGACCACTGGCCGGTGATCTGGAAGAAGCTCATGGACATCGTTCCGCCCGTGCTGACGCGCGAGCAGCTTGCATCGGTGCAGAACCGGGTTCTGGTCGCGCTGGGCGACCATGACTTCATCAAGCTGGAACATGCGCTTTATGCGTACTCGGCAATTCCGAACGCCGAGTTCGCCGTGATCCCCGACGCCACGCATTTCCTGCTCTACGATCGGCCATGGAAGCTCGAACCGATCGTTGCGGAATTTTTTGCTGCGCCCGCGGAACGGCTGCCTTTCGGCACCATCGCAACCGGCTATCAACCGGGCCGGACGCGATAGGCGAGGAACCTACGCAAGCCGTGGGTGCCGGCGCACTACCCTGACCTTGCCGCTGTTGCCGCCGCCGCACAGCAATTGGCCTTGGCCGTCCGATTCAATTCCCGACACGACCACGCCTTCGGGCATGTCCAGTTGTTCCAGGACATCGCCCGTTTCGGGATCGACGCGGCGCAGGTCGCTGGCTTCGTCTTCCCAGGTGCCGTGCCACAGTTCACCATCGACCCACGTGACGCCGGTGACGAAGCGCCTGGATTCGATGGTGCGAAGGACCCTGCCGGTTTCCGGATCGATCTGGTGGATCTTGCGCGCGCGGTATTCACCCACCCACAGCGTGCCTTCGGCCCACGCGAGCCCGGAGTTCCCACCCTCGCCGGGCACCGGAATCGTGGCCAGCACGCGGCCGGTTTGCGGGTCGATCTTCTGGATGCGGTCTTCGGCGATCTGGAACAGATGCGTGCCGTCGAACGCGGTGCCCGCGTGCGCGGCGACATCGATGGAAC
>DASZTT010000237.1:0-7137 GCA_035547895.1 Rhodanobacteraceae bacterium | reverse complement strand
GCGGGCACGACTCCACCCGAACCCTCACCCCCAGCCCCTCTCCCGACGGGAGAGGGGAGCGAAGCAGTGCCGGAAGCGGCGGCGTTCTTGACGTCCTGCATCGTGACCACGCCGCCCGCGCCGGTAGGCGTCACGCGCGTGAGATCGACCTTCAGTTTCCGCGCCATCGCGCGCACCGCCGGCACGGCCTTGACGCCGCCGACGCTGCCCGCCTGTTCCGTGCGCACTTCGTTGCTGCTCGACACCGCGCCGACCACGGTGCCTTCGTCTTCGCGGTCGGCCGTGCCGCCCTTCTTGATCTCGCCGCCTTCGTCGGAGGCGATCACCTTGCCATGGTCATCCGGCGCCGGCGCGCCCGCGCCCTTGGCCGGCTCCGCCGACGCGTGGTGATGACCGCCCGCCGCGTTCTCGGCGCGCTGCTTGGCATTGGGATCGAGTTCGAACTCGGCCAGCGCCGCACCGGTGTTGATCACGTCGCCCGCGGCACCGTGCTGCTTGAGCAGCTTGCCGGTGAACGGCGACGGCACTTCGACCACGGCCTTCGCGGTTTCCATCGACACCAGCGGCGCATCCAGCTTGACGCTGTCGCCTTCCTTCACCAGCCACTCGACGATGGTGGCGTCGGGCAGGCCTTCGCCGAGGTCGGGGAGATGGAATGTTTTCTTGTCGGCCATGATCCGTATTCCGTTGTCTGGCTGAAACCTGGCTTTGCTCGTCATCCCGGCGCAGGCCGGGATCCAGAAATGTTGCTGTGATTCGAAGTGTATTCCGACTGGATTCCGGCCTGCGCCGGAATGACAGCCATGGGAATCAGTATTGCCACCGCACTACCCCGCCGCCAACGCCCGCCTGGCCGCGTCCACGATGCGCGCGGTGCCGGGCAACTGTTTCATTTCCAGGCGATACAGCGGGGTGTGCACGTCCCAGCCGCTCACGCGCACGACCGGGGCAAGCAAGTCGAAGATGCATTCCTCGGCCACGCGCGCGGCGATCTCGGCGCCGAAACCCGCGGTCTTCGGCGCTTCCTGCACGATCACGCAGCGGCCGGTCTTCTGCACCGATTCCGCGATGGTGTCGAAGTCGAGCGGGGTCAGCGTGGCAACGTCGATCACTTCGGCGCTGATGCCTTCCTTCGCCAGCGCGTCGGCGGCTTCCAGCGTTTCCTTGACCTCCGCGCCCCAGGTCACCAGCGTGATGTCGGTGCCGTCGCGCAGCACGAAGCACACGTCCAGCGGCAGCGCCTCGCCGTCGTCCGGCACTTCTTCCTTGTACTGCCGGTAGATGCGCTTGGGTTCGTAGAACACCACCGGATCGGGATCGCGGATCGCGGCCAGCAGCAATCCGTACGCGCGTGCAGGCGACGACGGCAGCACCACCCGCAGGCCCGGCACGTTGGTGAACAGGTGCTCGTTCGCTTCGGAATGATGTTCGGGCGCATGGATGCCGCCGCCCCATGGCGCACGGAATACCGCCGGACAGGTGATGCGGCCGCGGGTGCGGTTGCGCATGCGCGCAGCGTGGCAGCAGATCTGCTCCATCATCGGATAGATGAAGCCTTCGAACTGCGCTTCGCAGACGGGCTTCATGCCTTGCGCTGCGAGACCGACGGTGACGCCGGCGATGGTGGTTTCGTCCAGCGGCGTGTCGAACACGCGCCATTCGCCGAATTTTTCCGACAGGCCTTGCGTCGCGCGGAACACGCCGCCGTTGACGCCGACGTCTTCCCCCAGCACGACGACCGAATCGTCGCGCTTCATTTCATGGGCCAGCGCCTGGGTGACGGCTTCGATCAGGGTAATCGCCGCCATGTCAGTGGCTCCCCTGCTCGAGCGCAACCGCTTCTTCGCGCTGCTTCAGCAAATCCGCCGGCAATTCGGCAAACGTGTAGTCGAACATCGCGGTCACCGGCTGCGCCCTGGTTTCGAGATACGCATTCACTTCGTTGTCCATCCACTCATCGCATTCGGCCTGCAGCTTTTCTTCCTTCTTCTTGTTCCAGGCCTTCTTCGCTTCCAGCCAGGTGCGCAGGCGCTTGACCGGATCTTTCGTCCACGCATCCTCGACTTCGTCCTTGCCGCGGTAGCGGCGCGCGTCGTCGGCGGTGGTGTGGTCGCCGAGGCGATACGTCACGCACTCGACCACGCTGCCGCCCTTGCCGGCGCGGGCACGCTCGACCGCGTCGGTCATCGCCTTCTTGACCGCGATGATGTCGTTGCCGTCCACCTGGATGCAGAACAAGCCCGCCGCGATGCCCTTCTGTGCAAGGGTTTTGGCGCCGGACTGGATCTTGCGCGGCACCGAGATCGCCCACTGGTTGTTGACGATCGCCGCGACCAGCGGCAGGTCGCGCGCGCCGGCCACGTTGATCGCGCCGTAGAAGTCGGCCTTGGACGAACCGCCGTCGCCGATGGTGCACACCGCGACGCGCTTTTCCTTGCGGATCTTGAACGCCAGCGCGGAGCCGGCCGCGTGCAGGCATTGCGTGCCGATCGGCACCGACCAGGCGAAGTCGTGCTTCGCGGGTTCGTTCTGGTAATCGTTGCCGCGCTCGTCGCCGCCCCAGTACATGTACACGTCGCGCGGACGCACGCCGCGATACAACTGCGCGCCGTATTCGCGGTAGCTGGGCGCGAACACGTCTTCCGGCTTCATCGAGGCGCCGATGCCGACGTGGGTCGCCTCGTGGCCGAGGCACGACGCATAGGTGCCGAGCTTGCCGGTGCGCTGCAGCGCGATCGACTTGGTGTCGAACACACGCGTGGAAACCATCAACTTGTACAGCTCGACCATCTGGTCGATGTCCTGCGCGAAGTCGGGCAGGTCCTTCCTGACCTGCTTGCCCTCGGCGTCGAGGTATTGCAGGTATTCGATTTCAAACTTGGCGGCGATGGGCACGGATGGCTCCCGGAAGAAGAAACGGGGATGCGAAGCTGCGGCCGCGCAGCAGCGCAACGTGTGGTCCGTTCCCGCGGCAACCGCGCGAACGGGCCGCCCATTATCGCATGCACATCGCGCCGGCCGCAGCCATGCGCAGTACGCCCGCGCATGTTGCGACGCAACAAGTTTGCTTTGCGATCATCCCTGATCGCCGCTTCGGTAAACTGTGCGACCTCCGGCAGCGTCCTGCATTCTTCAAGATCACTCGGCCATCATGGCCTTGTGTCAACAAAAGCTGCTTCGAACGGAGTTTCAATCCCCATGACCGACGACAACCGGCGCGAGCTCGAAGCCGGCATCCAGCGCGACCTTTCCGGCCACATGACCTACGCGAGCTATCTCAAGCTCGACACCTTGCTGTCCGCGCAGCGCCCGGTCTCGGACCCCGAGTATCACGACGAGATGCTGTTCATCGTGCAGCACCACGTCGCCGAGCTGTGGCTGAAGCTGATGATCCACGAGCTGCGCGCGACCATCCTCGACATCGACGCCGATCGCGCCGACCAGGCGCAGAAGAAGCTCGCGCGCGTCAAGCGCATCCAGGACCAGTTGTTCAACGCGTGGGCCGTGCTGGAAACGATGACGCCGCACGAATACCTGAAGTTCCGCGACGCCCTGGGCCCGTCGTCCGGCTTCCAGTCGCTGCAATACCGCACCGTGGAATTCCTGCTCGGCAACAAGAACGCCGACATGCTGGCGGTGTTTGCACACGACGCCGAAGCGCAGGCCGACCTGCGTGCGACACTGGAATCGCCCAGCCTGTACGACGCCGTGCTGCGCTGGCTGGCGCGGCGCGGCCACGCGATTCCGGAGAACATCCTGGGTCGCGACGTGCGCATCGGCTGGAAGCGCGACGAAGCGCTGCTGCCGGTGTTCCAGCGCATCTATGAGGCGCCGGAAAAGTACTGGCCGGAATACCACCTGTGCGAAACGCTGGTGGACGTCGAGGAAAACTTCCAGTTGTGGCGCTTCCGCCACATGAAGGCGGTCGAACGCATCATCGGCCATCGTCCCGGCACCGGTGGATCGTCGGGCGTGGGGTTCCTCAAGAAGGCGCTCGATCTCACCTTCTTCCCGGAACTGCTGGAAGTGCGCACGCAGATCCGGTCGGCGTGATCGGCTTGCCGGGCGCGCACGGGCGCCGCTATCGTCGCCCGGACTGACATCCGTCGGTCGATGTGAGGATCGACGATGCACGCGAGCGACGAGACCGCTTACCCCTTGCCGCAAGGCGGCAGCTTCATGGGCCATCCGCGCCTGCTGTGGATGCTGCTGTTCGTCACGGTCTGGTTCAACTTTGCGTTTTACGGCTTTCGCGCGTTCCTCGCACCGTACGCGGCGCAGGCGTTCTTCTCGAACCTGCCGCAAGCGCAGGCATTGCAACAAGCCGACCTGCTGTTCGCCGGTTTCGGCACGCTGCTGTACGCGTTGACCATCATCGGCGGCTGGGTCGCCGACAACGTGCTTGGCGAAGTGCGCGCGCTGCGGCTGTCGTTGTGGCTGATGATCCCGGCGTTGCTCGGCATGGCCTCGCCGACGCGCGCCGGATTCGTGATGGCGCTGGCGGCATTCGTTCTCGCCGCTGGCCTGAACATTCCGCTGACGGTACTGATCGGACGCAACTACGCGAAGAACGATCCCGGGCGTGACGCCGGCTATACGCTTTACTACCTCGCGATCAACTTCGGCGGCTTCATCGCACCCTTCATATGTGCCGCCTGGATCGGGGTGCACTACGGCTACCGGCTGGGCTTCGTCGCGGCCGCGGCCGGCATGCTGCTCGGCACGCTGGCCTTCGAATGGCGCCAGCGCCGATTGCCGGGCGCCGACGACACGCCCCGCTTCCATCGTCGCTGGTCGACGCCGGCGGTGATCGTCGCATGGCTGGTATTGATCGTTCCGACTGCGCTGCTGATGTCGCACGCAGGCGTGCTGCACTCCGCGGTGTACGCATTGATGGCTGCGTTGATCGCATATTTCGCCGTCGGCTGTATGCGCCGCGGCGATCGCGTGCAGAACCATCGCTACATCGCGCTGCTGCTGTTGTTCATCGCATTGGTGGTGTTCTGGGCCTTGAGCCTGTTGAGCGCCAGCGCGCTCAATTTCTTCGCCCGCGACCATGTGGCGCCCCTGTGGAACGGCACGCTGCTGGGCGTCGGCTGGAGTTATCTTTCGTTCCAGTCGGCGAATCCGCTGTACATCCTGATCTTGGCGCCGTTCATCGCGATGCTGTGGCCGTGGCTGGAAAAGCGTTCGACCAATCCGTCCACGCCGCGCAAGTTCGGCATCGGCCTGCTGATGGTGGCGCTGGGTTACGGCGTGCTGTGGTGGGCCATCGCGCACGCGCAACAGCCGGACGGCAGGATCGCCGCGTGGCCGATGTTGCTGAATTTCCTCTTCGCGACCATCGGCGAACTGGCGCTGTCGCCGATCGGCTACGCGCTGATCGGCAAGCTCGCCGCGCCGGATGAAACATCGCTCGCGATGGGCGGCTGGTTTTTCGGCGTCGGCGTTTCCTACGATTTGTCGGGACAGATCGCGGCGCTGACTACCGCGCACGGCAACACCGGCATCGTCGGCTACGAGCACGTGTTCGCGTGGCTGATGATCGGCGGCGTCGCGATCGCGCTGGTGTACCTGATCACCGCACCGTGGATCGTCAAGCTGATGCACGGCGTTCGTTGAACCCTTGAAGGCCCCATCATGATTCAAGCCATCGACAACGCGACCTTGCTGGGTGCACCGGATTTCCCGCAGCGGCTCGGCCATCCGAAGCCGTTGTGGATGCTGTTCATGACGGAGTTCTGGGAACGCTTTGCGTTCTACAGCGTGAGCTGGGCGCTGGCACTGTACATCGTGCAGCAGTTCTACCACGGCGATCCGGCCGGCCAGGCGTGGGCCAGCGGCATCTTCGGCGCATACACGGCGCTAATCTACGGGACCTGCCTGTTCGGCGGCTGGATCGCGGATCGCGTGCTCGGCTACCAGCGCACCATCCTGATGGGCGCGCTGGTGATGGCGGCGGGCCTGTTCGTGCTGATGCTGCCGTCGCGCGCGATGCTGTTGCTCGGCTTGGCGCTGGTGATCGTCGGAGACGGACTGTTCAAGCCCAACATCTCGACGATGGTCGGGCAGCTTTACGGACGCGACGATCCGCGCCGCGACCGCGGTTTCACGTTGTTCTACATGGGCATCAACGCGGGCGCGCTGGTCGCGCCGCTGCTGACCGGATGGCTGGCGGCACGTTTCACCGCGACGCCGGCGCAGCAGAACTTCCGGCTGGTGTTCGCAGCCGCCGCCGTCGGCATGCTGATCAGCCTGGTGTGGTTCTGGTTCGGCCGCCGGCAGTTGAAACACGTGGGCCGTCCGGCGGCTGGCGCGGAAGGCCCGGCACGCGTCGCGTGGGTGGTGCTCGGCGTCGCGATCGCGGTGCCGCTGGTGTTCCTGTTGCTCTCGAAGATCGGCGCAGACGGCCTGCAATGGCTGCTCGGCATCCTGTTCGTGATCGTCGCGGCCATGCTGCTGGCGGAAGCCGCGCGGCACGATCGCGTGCAGGTGCAGCGCGTGCTGGCGATGCTGATCATCTTCGCGTTCAACGTGCTGTTCTGGATGTTCTACTACCAGTTCGGCACGTCGTTCAATTTCCTCGCCGAGAACATCGTGGATCGCGCGATGCCGGGCGGCTGGGTTTTCCCGGTCGGCTGGTTCCAGTCGGTGAGCCCGCTTTCCATCATCGTGTTCGCGCCACTGGTGACGCTCGTGTGGGCAGCACTGGACCGCAGGAAGATGGAACCGTCGATCCCGCGCAAGTTCGGCTTCGGGCTGATCTTCAACGGCCTCGGCTTCCTCGTGCTGATGTTCGCGCTGTCGAAATTGCTGGGCGCGAACGGCCTGATTCCGCTATGGCCGCTGGTGCTGTGCTACGTGCTGCAGACGTGGGGCGAGCTGTGCCTGTCGCCGATCGGCCTGTCGATGGTGACGAAGCTCGCGCCGCCGCGGCTGGTCGGCTTCGCGATGGGCGGCTGGTTCCTGTCGCTGGCGGTCGGCGGCAACCTGTCCGGGCTGTTCGCCAGCCGCGTCGCGGGCAGCGGCGGCATGACCGTCGCTTCCGCGCAATCGGGATTCACCTTCGGATTCTGGCTGCTGCTGGGCTCGGGCGTGCTGCTGTTGCTGATTTCGCCGCTGGTGAACCGGTTGATG
>DASZTT010000236.1:0-7413 GCA_035547895.1 Rhodanobacteraceae bacterium | reverse complement strand
CAGCCACCAGCCCCAGCCCGATCCCACGTCCCAGATGACACCGGGAAGCGGTCGCCACTGCCAATAGAGCAGGATGAGTGCCAAGCTGCTGAACAACACGAAGGTGCTGCGCTCGATGGAAGGATCCATCCAGCGTGTCAGCCACGCCTTGAACCCGCGTCGTGCCATCCCGCTGTGCTGGATCGCGAAAATGCCCAGCAGAACTGCGTCGATGACCACCGCTTGCGGCACACTGGCGGCGGCCAACCCCCGGTCGAGCGTATGCGGTACGAACGCGGCATCGCCGACAAAGGCGATCGCATACAGAAAAACCAGAAAAAACAGCAGATAACAAACCGCTCCATACAGGAGCGCCACTGCGCCGCGCATGATCGTTCTCCTCTCGCGAAACCCGCCACACGCGGGTCACAATGAAAAACACCGTTCGCGCGCAGCTTGCGACATGCATCCATCCCGTATGTCGCAGCCGCTCGGCACCCTTTGCTGCCTAGCCTTCGATCATTTCCTTGAGGCGGTCCCTTGCCTCCAGCCACCAATACTGCGCCTGCGCGCCGAGATAGCCAAGAGGCCGCCGGACGCTCTGCAATCCAAACGGCGCAAACTCGCGCCAGCCACTGTCGTTCTGCGCGATCGCGCTGGCCAGCAATTCGCCCGCGGCGCAGGTCGGTGCGGTGCCGTGGCCACCGAAAGCCTGCATCCACCACAGGCCGTCGCCGCGCGTGCCGAGCTGCGGCATCTGGTGGCGCGCGTAACTCATCAGGCCTGACCACGCGTAGTCGATTTTCACGCCTTCGAGCTGCGGGAAGACACGCAGCAAGTCGCGCATCAGCAATTTCCTGACCGCCTCGGGCAAACGGTTGCGGATGGAAATCCGTCCGCCCCACAACAGGCGCGTGTCCTTGAGTGGTCGGTAGTAGTCGAACGCGAAGCGGGTGTCGTAGATCGCCGCTTCGGTATGCAGGCATTCGTGCAGGCGTTCGCCCAGCGGCTCGGTTGCCATCACGTAGGTCGCGATCGGCAATATCGCGCGATCGATCTGCGGCTCCAGATGCGCGAGGTACCCGCCGCACGCCAGCACCACGGTTTGCGCCTTCACTTCACCGGCGTCGGTGCGCACGCGCCATCCCGCGCCGTCGCGTTCGACCTGCCGAACCCGCGCGTGCTCGTGGAAGCCCGCGCCCTGCCCCCGCGCCGCACGCACCATGCCATGCAGGTAATCAAGCGGATGCAGGTGCAGCGCATTGCGTTCGAACAACGCATCGTGATAACGCCGGCTGTGGATCACGCTGCGCAACTGGGATTCGGGCAGCCACTCCCACTCGGCGCCGTAGGTCTCTTTGAGCAACTGCTGCCGGGCGCGCAGGATGGACGGATCGCGGAACCAGTTTGCCCAGATCACGCCCGCGTCGACGGCGTCGCATTCGATCGCATACTTGGCGATGCGACGTCGGATGAGGTTCACCGCATCGGTGGTCGCGCCGTACAGCCGGTGTGCGCGATCGGCACCGAGCTGCTGAAGCAACGCGTCTTCCCCAAGCGAATAGCCGCCGAACACGAAACCGCCATTGCGGCCGGACGCACCATGACCGATGCCTTCGCGCTCCAGCAGCACCACGTCGCGGATGCCGCGTTCGGCAAGCCCGAGCGCCAGGCACACACCAGCATAGCCGCCGCCGACGATCGCAACACGTGCGTCGCGGCTGCCTTCGAGCGGCGGCAGCGGATCGAACGGGCGTGCCGTCGCCTGATAATACGTTTGCGCTTGTTGCGCGGATGCCGTCACTTGCGATTCCCCCTCGCCGCAAGGATAGAGCCGGTCACTCCACCAGGTGCCGCAATTCTGGATCGGCCGCGGCGAAGTGCAAGGTCGCGCGCACCATCCCAACCTTGTTGCCGCAGTCGAACCGGGTGCCGGCGAAACGGTGCGCGAGCACCGGCGTCTCGGCCAGCAAGGCCGCGATGGCGTCGGTCAACTGGATTTCACCGCCCGCGCCCGGCGTGGTTTTTTCGAGCAGATCGAAGATGCGCGCCGGCAGCACGTAGCGTCCGACCACCGCGAGGTTGGAAGGCGCGTTTTCGGGCTTCGGCTTTTCCACCATGTGGCGGATGCGGTCTCCGCCGCCGTCGACGGCGACGATGCCGTATTTGCCGGTGTCGGCGCGCGGGACTTCCTCGACCGCGAGCACGCCGGTCTGCCCATCGTCTGCGCGCTCCGCCATCTGCCGCAGCGCACCCGGCCCGTCGTTGACGATCAGGTCGTCCGGCAGGACGACGCCGAACGGCTCGTCGCCGATGACAGCCTTGGCGCACAGCACCGCATGGCCGAGTCCCAACGCCTGCTCCTGGGTGACATAGACGCAACGCACGTGCGGCGGCAGCAGGCCCTGCACCATCGCAAGCAATTCGCGCTTGCCGGCGCGTTCCAGCGTTTCTTCCAGCTCGTATGCGGAATCGAAATAGTCCGCGATGGAATGCTTGTAGCGGTTGGTGACGAACACCAGCGTGTCGGCGCCAGCATCCACCGCCTCGTCCACCGCGTACTGGATCAGCGGACGATCGAGCACAGGCAGCATTTCCTTGGCGACGACCTTGGTGGCGGGAAGAAAGCGGGTGCCCATGCCGGCCACCGGGAAAATCACTTTGCGCAGTCGGTTCACATCTTGTCCTTGATCTTGTTCAAAGCGCCTGTTGATGAAAAGTCAGGCCACGGAGCTTGTCCATGGACGGCGGCTCCAATGGCCGTTTTCAGTATGCGGCTTTTGAAAAAGCCATGTTTGATGCATCAATTCGAACAGCAACGATCATGGACGTTCGCAGGATCATGCCGCGCTGTCGCCGCCACCGCGCTGCAACGGCACCACGTCTGCGGTCTGGGCCAGGTCCCCGGTCTCCCAGCGGAACGAAGGCAGCAATGCACCCACGCAATGCCGCAGGCTCGCCTCGTCGAACTTCGCGACAGCCTCGGCGGCGCGCGCCAACTGCGCCGTCACCATCGCGGCGGATTGCTGCCGCGGCGCCGCCTCGAAGATTTTCGGGTGCGCCGTACCGTGGTAATTCTCGAGCGGATGGAACAACTCTTCGAACAGCTTTTCACCCGGGCGCAAACCCGTGTAGAGGATCGAGATGTCGCGGCCGGGCTGCTTGCCGGCAAGCCGGATCATCTGCTCGGCCAGGTCGCGGATGCGAATCGGCTCGCCCATGTCGAGCGCGAAGGTTTCACCGCCCTTGCCCATCGCCATCGCCTGCAGGATCAACTGGCAGGCCTCGGGAATGGTCATGAAGTAGCGCGAGATTTCCGGATGCGTCACCGTCACCGGTCCGCCCGCGGCGATCTGGCGGCGGAACAACGGCACCACCGAACCCGCGGAATCCAGCACGTTGCCGAACCGCACGGTGACGAAGCGCGTCGATTGGCCTTCGCCGACGAGCTGGCAGATGATCTCGGCCACGCGCTTGCACGCGCCCATCACGCTGGTCGGGTTCACCGCCTTGTCGGTGGAAATCAGCACGAAGCTGTCGACGCCGTGCCGTACCGCGTGCTCGGCCACGGTGCGGGTGTTCAGGGCGTTGTTGCGAAACGCCTCGCGCAACTGGTTTTGCAGCAGCGGCACGTGCTTGTACGCCGCCGCATGGAACACGCGTTGCGGCTTCGCGAGGGCAAACGCGTTGGCGCAGGCGGCTTCGTCGCCGCAATCACCGATCAGGCAGCGCAACAGCAATTCCGGATATTGCGCGCGCAGCTCCTGCTCGATGCGGTACAGGTTGAACTCCGAGAGGTCGAGGATCGTGAGTTCGGAAGCGCCGAGGCGCGCGATCTGGCGGCACAGTTCCGATCCGATCGAACCGCCGCCGCCGGTGACGAGCACGCGCTGGCCGCTGATGCTGAGCCGGATCGCGTTCCACTCCAGCTTCACCGGATCGCGCCCGAGCAGGTCCTCGATCGCCACCTCCTTCAATTCGTTGAATTGCGCGCGCCCGGAAACCACGTCGTCCAGGCGCGGCACGGTGCGGAATGGCAAGCCCGTGGCTTCGCACAGGTTGACCACGTGACGCATCTGCTCCTTGTCGGCCGAAGGCATCGCGATCAGCAGCATCTCTGCCCCGATCCGGCGCGCGATCTCCGCCAGCTTGTCGGTACCGCCGAGCACCGGCACGCCGTGCAGGCGTGAACCACGCAGCGCGGCATCGTCGTCGATGAAACCGGCCGGTATGTAACGCGTGTCGCGGCGCAGGTCGCGCACCAGCGCTTCGCCGGCGCGGCCCGCGCCGATCACCAGCACGCGGCGGCTGTGCTTGGCATGGAACAGGTCGAGCTGGCTGTCTTTCCAGTAGCGGTACGCGAGCCGCGGCACGCCGAGGAAGATCGCCAGCAGCACCGGGTAGATCAGCAGCACCGAGCGCGAGATGCCGTACACGCGGTTGTACAGGAACAACGCGATGTAAATCACCACCGCGCCCGCGACGACGGCGCGCACGATGTTCCACAAGTCGGGAACGCTGGCGAAGCGCCACAGGCCCTTGTACAGGCCCGTCCAGTAGAACATCGCGGCCTGCACGCCGAGGACGATCAGCGTCTGCCAGCTCAGCAGGTCGAGTTGCTGTCCATACGGCAGCATCGCATAGCGCAGGGTGTTGGCCAGCCACCACGCCAGCAACGTCACCCCGAGGTCATGGATCACGACCGCCGTGCGCGGATGCACCCGTCCGGCGAAGTCAGGCAGTTTCATGCGGTGCGAAACTCCGTGCGTGGGCAAGGCAGGCGCGTTTGCCGGTGAACCAGGCGACCGCCGCCGACGCCCAGGCGGCCAGGAAATACCAACCGCCATGCGCGGGCTGGCGTGCCGCCAACCACGCCAGCGGCGCGACCACCACCAGGTTCCACGTCATGTAGGCAATGTCGGTGCGGGCATGGCTCCAGTTTACCCGCACCAGCCATTGGTACAGGTGCTGGCGATGCGGCGCATACCAGCGCTGCCCGGCCAGCATCCGCCGTGCGAGGGTCAGGCCGCTGTCCACCAGGAACGCGGAGGGAAGGATGGCGCATGCCCAGATCATGGCGGGGTTTCGCTGAACCACGAATGCTGCCGCTGCTCCGATCGCCAGTCCCAGCGCGCCTGATCCGACATCGCCCATGAAGATTCTTGCGGGCGGCCAGTTGAAGAAGAGAAACCCGAGACAGCCCGCCGCCGTGGCGAAGGCCAGCGCGGCGATGCCGGCGCCACCCTGCCATACCGCGAGCAGGCCCAGCCCCAGCATCACGAACAATCCCTGTTGCCCCAGAATGCCGTCGATGCCGTCCATGAAGTTGTGCGCGTTGATGAAACCGATCAGCACCGGCACCAGCGGCAGCAACAGCCACCAGAGTTGCGCATCGTGCATGGCCCGGGGCGCGAGTGCTGCCCAGGCGACCAGCGACGCGGCACCGGCGTGCACCAGCAGCCGCGGCACGACCGGCAGCGGCGCATGATCATCGCGCCAGCCGATCAGTGCCACCGCCAGCGCCGCCGCGGCAAGGGCCGCAGCTTGTATCCATGACGATCGGCCGAGCAGGCACCACGCCGACACGCCCGCCAACAGCATGGCCGCGACGATTCCGATCCCGCCGCCGCGTGGGGTCGGTTGCGTATGCGAACGCCGCTTGCCGGGCTGGTCCAGCAAGCCGCGCCGGTTCGCATAGGCCAGGGCCGCCCCGGTGAACGCGAGCGAGAGCAGCAGCGCGCATCCCGCGATGATGGCCAGCGCAACGATGATCGCGGTGCCGTACGCCGCGCCCATGGTCACTCGGAAACGACGCTGTGGATGGGGCGTACCGTCCCCCAGCTCTTGCAACTGGGGCATTGCCAATGGTGCGCCTTGGCACCGAAGCCGCAATGGTTGCAGCGGTACATGGCGCGGCCTTCCAGCAACTTGTGGGTGAGATCGCGCAGGATCAGGAAGTTTTCGCGCGCTTCGCCTTCGGCACGCGACATCGTCGCGTCGATCAGCGCCATCATCCCGCGCACCGACGGGCGCTGGCGCAACTGGGCGGTGAGGAAATCGATGGCCGCGCGCTCGCCTTCGCGTTTCTGGTAGAGATCCGTCAGAGCCAGCACGGGCGTGATGCCGTGGTAGCGCTCGATCACGTGGCCGAGGAATTTCTCGGCGCGGTCCATCTCGCCCGCGTGTGCGTAGGCATCCAGCAGCGGCGGCAGGATCTCCGGCACGAAATCGACGTCCGCGTCGACCGCCTGTTCGAACGCGATCACGGCTTCATTCCAGCGCCCCTCCCCCGCGAACAGGTGGCCGCTGATCATGTAACCGCGCACGCAGCCCGGCTGGCTTGCGAAAGCTTCGTCCAAGTAGGCGCGCGCTTCGGCGCGCGCACCGTGCTGGCGTGACTGTTCGGCCAATTCGCACTGGAACTGCGCGATGGTCGCGGCCTGCGATTCACCGGTCATCTTTTCCAGGCGGCGCGCGTGGCCGATTGCCTTGTGCCAGTCGCGTTCGTGCTGGTAGATCGCGATCAGGTGGCGCAGCGCGGACGGCGCGTGTGCATCCATCGCGACCAGGTCGTCGAACAGCGCTTCGGCGCGATCGAGCAGACCCGCGCGCATGTAGTCCTCGCCCAGTTCCAGCAGTGCGACCGTTCGCTCGGCTTCACTCAAATTGGAACGGCTGACCAGATGCTGGTGCACGCGGATCGCCCGATCCACTTCCCCGCGGCGGCGGAACAGGTTGCCGAGCGCGAGGTGGGTTTCCACCGTGTCGCGGTTGAACTCGGCCAGCTTCATGAACACTTCGATGGCCTTGTCGGGCTGCTCGTTGAGCAGGTAGTTGAGGCCGCGGAAGTAGTGCGAGGAAAGCTCGGTGACGCGCGCACCCGAACGGCGCGCGATCGCGTGCCGGCCGATGATCCAGCCCAGCCAGCCGGCCAGCACCAGCACCGGAATGAGGAACAACAGCCAAAGAGGATCGAAAGGGCTTGTCACCGTTACCTCGGCTGCACGAAAGGAGGCGGCCCCGCCGGATCGTCGTCACGGCTTCGGTGAGCGGCGGCGGCTTCCACCGGAATGCACCTGCGGTTCATGCCAACCCGGCGCCGGGACCCGCTACGCGGCGGCGCCTTCATTCACCCGCTGCCGCAATTCCTTGCCGGGCTTGAAGTGCGGGACGTACTTGCCGGGCAATGCCACCGCCGTGCCGGTTTTCGGATTGCGGCCGGTGCGCGGGGGACGGTAGTGCAGCGAGAAACTGCCGAAGCCGCGGATTTCAATGCGGTCGCCGGTCGCCAGCGCGCCGCTCATCTGCTCGATGACGTTGCGCACCGCAAGTTCGACGTCGGCGAACGCCAAATGCTTCTGGCGCTCCGCGAGCGCGGCAATCAATTCGGATTTGGTCATCGATGGCAACGTACGACTACCTTGCGGAAGGGCG
>DASZTT010000235.1:0-12729 GCA_035547895.1 Rhodanobacteraceae bacterium | reverse complement strand
CCAGCAGCATCAGCACCGTCAGCGGCAGGCGCAGCGCACGCAGGCGCCGGTCGCGGCGGCGTTCCGAAGAGGTCGGACGCTTCTTCTTGCCGCCGGCCGGCCGCGGCGATTTGTTCGACAGCTTGCGGGCGGCGATCTGGGCAGGCGTCGGAAGCGAGATCGGCGGCGGCATGTTGGCTTTTACCCCTGCACGATTGGCGTGCCGTCAGTTTAGTCTTGCGCTCGCCATTCAGATGGCGAGGTATTGCCGGATCAAGTGCCAGGCAGGACCGCTGGCGATGCGCATGCCGGTGCGGACGACGCCGCTGCCGATGCGCAATTGCGCCAGCAGGAGGCCCAGCACCGCGGCGCTCGCCAAAGCCGGCACGGGATGCGCCTGGTACGCATCGATCACCTCGCCGACCGCCCCGCGCAACTCGTTCCGCGCGAGCCGGCTGGCGGCCAGTGCGCGCTGGCGTTCCTTCAAGGTGCGCAGGTAAGTCACGGCGTCTTCTCCCGCTCGGACGACGCGGAAGCGTGCTGGAAACGCTCGACGTGTCCGCGCAGTTCATCGCGCAGCGCACGCAGCTCGATGCGCGTCGCCGGGAAACTGGCGTGACGGATCGCGCGTTTGATCGCGAGCCACAGCGTGGTCACCAGGATCAGGTGCAGCACCACCAGCAATCCCAGCGCGATGCCGACCGAACCGGTGGCCTTGACGAACGCCCAGCCGATCAACGCGACCGCGCACGCCCACAGCGAAACGGAGAACGCGACCAGCGCGACACTGCCGAGGAACACCACCGCGGCACTCGCGCGCAACACGCGCACTTCGCTGGCGAGCAAGGCCGCCAGCGCCGTCGCGACCCGCCGCAGCGCCTGCACCAGGTCCGCGCCGGCGGTGAACACCGCGCCGAATGCGGGAGCGGTCTCGGCGCCACTGTTGCGGGCCGAGGCATCCTCGGCGCGCTCTTCCGTGTCCACGCCCACGATGTCGTTCCTGGCTCGCTCAGTTCACGCGTTCAGCGGCGCGGACCAAGCAGGCGGCCGAGCAGCCAGCCGGCCGCCAGTGCGATCGCCACCGACTGCACAGGCTTTTCGCGCACGAACTCGCGCACGTTGTCCATCGCGTCGTCGGCGCGTTCGCGCGCGCGCGAAGCGATTTCGGCGCCGCGGTCGCGCCATTCGCCGGCCTTGTCGGCGGCGCGCTCGGCACCACGGGCGCTGGCGTCGGTGGCGCGATGCAAGCCGGACTCCACGCGATCGGCGGCGGCATCGAACTTTTCCTTGGCGCCGCTGACGGCGCTGGACGTGCCTTCCTTCACGCGGGTGGCGGTGCGCTCGATGCGCTCGTGTGCGCCGTTGCGTGCCTGTTCGTTGCTCATGTCCTGGTTCATCTTGCTTCTCCTGGGTGGGCCGTGTCACTGCACGGCGGGGTTCAAACTGTAGGTGCCGATGATTTCGGCCTGGCTCAATACGTGACCGCGCAGCGCGGCTTGCAGTTCCGCCCAGCCGAACGGCTGCGGCAGGTCCAGCCGCGCGACATCCAGCGCGTACACGCGAAAGCAGTAGTGGTGCAGCAGCGCGTCGTTCCATGGCGGGCACGGGCCGTCGTAGCCGAGGTATTCGCCGGCCATGTCGGGATCGGAGGCAAACCAGCCCGTGTAATCGTTGCGGCCCTGGCGCGACCCCGCGGGACCGTGCGGCTCGCGCTTGCCGTGCGGCGTGACGCCGTCGCTGCACGCACCTTCCGCGATCGCGTTGCAGGCCGGCGGGATGTCGACCATCAGCCAGTGCGCGAAATCGACCCGCGGCAAATCGGCGGGCACCGTGCGGCCTTCCTTGTTGACGTCGTCGCCACGGCTGGGCACGTCGCCGTCGATGCAGACCAGCGCGAACGATTTGGTGTCGGCAGGCGCGTCGTGCCACGCCAGGTGCGGATTGCGGTTCCCCGACAGCACGCAGTGCTCGCCGCGATCGCCGGGCTTGCCGAACGCAAACGCCGCCGGAATCGCGGCGTTGTTCCTGAAACTGTCGCTGCGGAGTTGCATCGTGCTCACTTCCCGTCGTAAGTCACCCGATAGATCACGCCGTTGTCGTCATCGGAAACCAGCAGGCTGCCGTCGCGCAACGGCTGCACGTCGGCGGGGCGTCCCAGGGTGGTCTGTCCATCCAGGAAGCCGGTGAGGAACGGTTGCGATCCCGAGACCTTGCCATCCTTGCCAACGTGCACTGCCACCACACGGTAGCCGGCCTTGCGTGAACGGTTCCATGAACCGTGTTCGGCGATGAAAAGCGCGTCTTGGTACGCGGCCGGGAACATCCGGCCCACGTAAAAGCGCATGCCAGCGAGGCCACGTGCGCGCCGAGGCGCAGCGCAGGTTGCGCGAATTCGCTGCACGAATGGCCCTTGCCGAATTGGGGATCGGCCACGTTGCCGGCGTGGCAATACGGATAACCGAAGTTCTCGCCCGGCTTGTCGACGCGGTTCAAGGTGTCGTCGGGCTCATCATCGCCAAGCAGGTCACGGCCGTTGTTGGTGAACCAGAACGCGTGCGTGCCGGGCTGCCAGTCGAAGCCGACCGAATTGCGGATGCCGGTGGCGATGGTCTGCCAAGCGCTGCCGTCGGCGTTCATCCGGATGATCTTCGCGAAATCGGGACCGGGGTTGCAGATGTTGCAGGGTGCGCCGATCGGCACGTACAGCTTGCCGTCGGGACCGAACGCGATGAACTTCCAGCCGTGGTGTGTCTTGCCCGGCAGCTTGTCGGTGACGACGACGGGTTGCGGCGGATCGGCGAGGTGCGCTTCGATGCCGGGGTATTCGAGGATCCTGCTGACCGCCGACACGTACAGCGCGCCGTCGTGGAAGGCGACGCCGACCGGCATTTCCAGATCCTTCGCGATCACGTACACGTGTTCCGCGCGGCCGTTCCTGTCCATGCCGGTCAGCGCGTACACCTTGCCTTCGCGCATCGAACCCACGAACACGGTGTCGCGGGTACCCAGCGCCATCTCGCGCGCGTCCGGCACCCGATCGCTGTAGATCGAAACGTGGAAACCCGCGGGCACTTTAAGGTTGTGCAGCGGCGGCGCCGCGGAAGTGGCGCCGGCCAGGGAGGCCAGCCCTGCGGAAACAAGCCACGCTGCTCGCAACGACCGGGGCACGACGGTTCTCCGTACCGGAACCATCGAGCTTAGCCCGAATCTTGTTATGGGAAAGCGAACGCCTCAGCCTTCGAGTGCGGCGAACGCTTCCGACAGGACTTCGCGGTAATGGGCGGCATGACCGGCGGTGAAGCAGACCGGCAACCCGCCCCGGCCGCGGCGCGCGCCCCGCGCCAAAGGTCCCCACGCCACGTCGCGCAAGCCCAGGTATTCGCCCAATTGCCGCCGCGACGCGCTGCCGCCCTTCGCCAGCAGCGCATCGGGATCGGCGCGGAACGCCGGCAGCATCCGCGCAGCCAGGTCCAGATGCGCGGCGGCCAGCCGCATCCAGCGCGCGCCGGTCAGCGGGTCGGGCATCGAATACCCCTGCGACCAGCCGAACGCCAGCCAATCCACCAGCATGTCCTGCGGTTCACGGGCGACGATCAGCAGCCGCGTACCCGGAAGTGCGCGCTTGAGGGCCGGAATGATCCGCGCGTCCAGCACCGGCAACCAATCGACCGCCTGGGTGGTCTCGGGCACCCGGGCGCGCTCGAGCGGACGCCGGTAGCGCCGAGCCAGCACCGCCAGCGACGCCTGGTCGATCGGCTGCAGCAGCCGCGGATCGAACGGCGCGCTGATGAAATCGGGCATCGCCTCGAAGCGTTCGCGCCGCACGAACCAGCCGGGCTGGTCGGCCAGCAGCGCCGCGACCTGCCCGACCCCGGAACCCGGCAGGCCGCACAACAGCACCGGCGGCGTGCCGCGCGCGTCGGCAAGTTCGGGCTCGCCGGCGAGCTGGCGCAGCATGGCATCGGTTTCTTCGTCGAGCGAGGGCAGATCGGGCAGCTGCACCGAACCCATGCGCTGTGCGCGCATGAAGGCCTCGACGGCATCAGGCCATTGTTCGAGGCCGTCGAAGGCCAGCCCCAGCAGGCGCTCCCGGCGCCGCGCCAGCAGCGGCCTGCCTTCCAGCAGGCGTTCGTCGATGCGCTGCAGGCGCTGCACCGCCGCGGCGGGATCGCCCGCCAGCAATGCGCCGCGCGCACGCAACATGGCCAGCGCGGGACGCGGCGATGAAGCGGCGAGTTCGGCCTTGGCCAATGCCTCTTCGCTGCGGCCGGCCTGGTCGAGCGTGAGTGCGTGTTGCGCTTTCACGTTGACGTTGTCGGGCCAGCGCGCTTCCGCCGCGGCCCACACCGCGATCGACTCGTCGTAGCGGGCGGTCTGGCTCAGCAGTTGTGCCAATCCGATGTGCGCCTTGACGCTGTCCGGATGGCTGGCGACGTACCAGCGCAGGTCGTCGATGGCCTGCGGGGCACGGCCGCTGCGGGCCAGCGAATCGGCGCGCCGAATCGCCGCGTGATGCAGGTCGGGCTGCGCGCGCAGGGCTTCGTCATAGTGCGCGATGGCCTGGTCGTGCAAGCCTTGCGCACGCGCAATGTCGCCCTGCCCGGTGTGGGCCGCGGCGGTCTGTTCGCCTCGCGCAAGCAACGATTCGAACATCGCATGCGCCTGGGCGAACTCACCCTTGCGCACGTGCAGGTCGGCGCGCAAGGCCTGCGCCAGCGCGTAGTCCGGCTTCGCCGCCAGCGCGTTGTCGAGCGCGCGTCCGGCGAAGTCGAGCATGCCTTCGTCCAGCATGGCGCGCGCGTAACTGGTCTGGATCAAGGCATCGCCCGGCGCCAGCCCCGCGGCCTGGGTCAACAGCTGCAGCGCGCGCGCCGAATCGCCGCGCCACTGTGCGACGTTGCCGAGCCCGGTCAAGGCCTGCACGTCGTTTTCGTCGGCGCGGAGCGCCACGCGGAAATGCGTTTCGGCGCCGTCGATGTCACCGCGCAGGAACGCGACCTGGCCGAGACCGGCATGCGCGGAAGCAAGATTGGGATTCAATTGGCGCGCGCGGTCGTAGGCCTGTTGCGCTTCGTCCAGCCTGGCTTCGCTCAAGTACATCTCGCCCAGGGTGTGCTGGCTGGCGGCGTTGTCGGGCGCCAATTCGCTGGCGCGATTGACCAACGCGTAGGCTTCCGGCAAGTCGCCGCACTGCGCGCGCAGGATGCCGAGCAGGTGGAGTACCTCGGCGTTTTCCGGCTCGGCGGCAAGCAATTGGCGATAACCGTTCTCGGCTTCGGCGAAACGTCCGGCCTGGTGCAACTGGATCAGGTCTTCGAGCATGGGGCTTCCCGCGGCGAGCGCGGATTATATTCGTGCGAATCGTCCATGATCGCTGCGCAATGAGGTCGGGGGCGCCGCGGATGCTTCAGCACTTGGCAGCATCACCTCGGCCATCGATGGCCTTGTTTTCAACAACGGCGGCTCCGGCTGGCGCCAATGGCATGCGGGCTTCTGCAATCTTCCTGGCGATGTAGTCCTCGGCCCAACTGTCGAGATGGCTATTGCGGATGAAGCCGCAATGGCCACCGTAACGGGTGAGCGTCACCTCGACACACGATGGCAAGCTCATCTTCGCAAGGTCGGTCGCCGGGCACACCGGATCGTCGCAGGTCGCGAGGATCGAAGTCGGCACGCGCAGGCCGGCCAGGGCATCGCCGGCCACGGAGTAGCCGTCCAGGTAGTTGTCCAGGCTGCCGAAGTCGGTGTGCTTCAGCACCAGCGCCTCGGTGAGCGTGCGCAACGTCCCGCGCAGATCGTGGCGGGTGAACAGTTCGGCGTCGGCGAACGCGCGCTGCTTGGCCTTCAGCGAACGCCGCCATTTCCACATGAAATAGTCGTGGTACATGCGCGGCGCGTTTTCGAGCTGGAACAGACCCGCGTGCGGATCGATCACCGGGCACACCGCGATCACCCGCGCGAGGTCGATGCCCGCGTCCGGAGCGCGCAATGCGGCGCGCAGCGCGAAGTTGCCACCCAGCGAAAACCCGATGAGCACCATCGGCCGCGCTGGATAGAGGCGCTGCACTTCGCGCAATGCACCCACCACTTCGTCGATGCGGCACGAATGGAAGATGCCCGGATTGAGCGCGTGCGTGTCGCCGTGGTCGCGGAAGTTGAGCCGGAACACGTCCCAGCCTTCTTGCAGCAGGCGCGCACCGTTCTGCAGCACGTACGTGGAGCGCGTACTGCCTTCCCAGCCGTGGAACAGCACCGCGAGTCCGCGGGCGCGCGGCGCGACGTTCTGCACGGTGCGGCAGCCGGTCAGCCGCACGCCGTCGCCGCAGTCCAGCGTCACCCATTCGGCGTCCCGCTGCAGGCGCCGCGCGCGCTTGCCGCGCAGCAGGCGGCGCAGCGAACTCGACGCCAGCATCGATTGCAGGTGCGGGCTGCGCAACCACCACGGCGGGCGGAAATCGTCGTCCGCGGTCGGCGTCATGCAGGAATACCCAGCACCTGCGCGATTTCGGCGCGTGCCGTTTCGGCCATGCGGCGGCGGCCGCCTTCGGGATCGAACACCACCGGTTTCAGGAAATGCACTTCGGCCGTGAGCGTGCGCGTAGTCAGCACGCGCATGACGTTGTGCATGAAACTTTCGCCGCGCGTGAAAAGGATGTCCGGCGCCGGCACGCCATTGCGCAGGTAACGCAGCGCGACCGGCTGCACCGGCGCCGCGGCGTCCAGCGCCGCCTGCAGGATGCGCGCGTGGAAAACCTTCAGCGTGCCGGCCGGCGCGGTGCCGCCTTCCGGAAACGCCGCGATGCTGCGGCCCGTGCGCAGGCGGTCGCTCATCACCGCCATCACCTGCGCCAGCGAATCGGTGCTGCCGCGCTGGTGGAAGATCGTGCCGCCGCGGCGCGCCATCCAGCCCACCAGCGGCCAGTGCCCGATCTCGGCCTTGGCCACGAAATCGGCCGGACGGATCGCGTGCAGCACGGTGATGTCCATCCACGACCCATGATTGGCGACGAACATCACCGGATCGTGCAGCGGTTCACCCAGGCGGTTGACGCGCACGCCGAAGCAGCGCAGGAACAGGCGCGACCAGTTGCGCAGCAGCGCCGCGCCGGCCGTGCCGGGCTTCGGACCATGCGGCAGCATGAAGATGCCCAGCAGGCAGCCACCGAACACCACCAGCAACATCAGCGGTATACGCCACGCACAACGCAACGGGCCCAAGGATTTCCGGCGCGCGTTGCCGCCGCGCCCTCCGCACCAGTCAAAGGCGCTACTTTAACCGGCGCGCGCGCTTGCGGGCATCCCGGCGGGCAACGCCTTACACTGGGCATGTATATGTGAGGATTCCGCCATGAGCACCACGCCCCGCCGCGTCGAGCACCAGCAGACCGATCGCGGCTATGTTCCGATCTACACCACCGCGACCGTCGAGCAGCCCTGGGCCGACTACACGCGCACCGAGCACGAGGTGTGGGCCACGCTGTTCCGCCGCCAGCGCGAGGTGTTGAAGGGGCGCGCCTGCAACGAGTTCCTGGAGAACCAGGAACGCTTCGGCATGACGCCCGACGCGATCCCGAAGTTCCAGGATCTGAACAAGGTGCTGAAAGCCGGCACCAACTGGGAAATCGTGGGCGTGGAAGGCCTGTTGCCCGACGAGATCTTCTTCGACCATCTCGCCAACCGCCGCTTCCCGGTGACCTGGTGGATCCGCAAACCCGAGCAGCTCGACTACCTTTCCGAACCCGACCTGTTCCACGACCTGTTCGGCCACGTGCCGATGCTGCTGAACCCGGTGTTCGCCGACTACGTGCAGGCCTACGGCCGCGGCGGCGTCAAGGCGCACCAGCTGGGCGCCGACGCGCTGATGAATCTGACCCGGCTGTACTGGTACACCGTGGAATTCGGATTGATCGACACGCCCGAAGGCGTGCGCATCTACGGCTCCGGCATCGTCAGTTCCAGGGGCGAGTCGATCTACTCGCTGGAATCGGCATCACCCAACCGCATCGGCTTCGACCTCGAGCGCATCATGCGCACGAAATACAAGATCGACACCTACCAGCAGACCTACTTCGTGATCGACGGCTTCCAGCAGTTGATGGACGCGACCCGACCCGACTTCACCCCGATCTACGCGCGCCTCGAGGGCCAGCCCGAGTTCGCCGCCGGTTCCGTGCAGGACGGCGACCGCGTGATCCATCGGGGCACCGGCGAGGGTTGGGAAAAGACCGACGACGTGTAAGCAGCCCTGATGAAGTCACTCGATTTCCCAATCGGGCTCGCCATATGGGGACAACCGGATTCCGCTTCGCTCCATCGGAGTACACCCTCGGGGTCCCTGGCGTAGCGGACGTCTACGGCTTGCGCTTCACGGCGCTGACCTCCAGCACCTGCGCGATGCGTTCGCCGTCCCAGCGATACATCAGGTGCTTGCCCTGCACGCACGGTGAAGCAAGGTCGGGGTGGAACAGCGCGGCGCATTCGCCGCCCTTGCAGCGCACGCTGTCGTACGCGATTCCGTTCGATCCCTCGCCGCGCAGTTTCGCGCCGAGCTTCCGTGAAGCGGTGTAGTGGTCCGGATCGTGCTCGGCTTTCCAGCCGCCGCGGATGTCGTGCAACATTCCGTGCACGCCGCTGACGTAGCAACGCATGGTGATGTCGAGGGGCGGTTCCTTCGTCGCCGCGAGGAACCGTTCGCGGTGGTAGACGGTTTCCTCGACCGCGGTATCGAATTCGTGCGCGAGATACAGCACGCCGTAGCTGCCGTCGGAAAAGCGGCTGCCCTCCGGATTGACATGCGTGAAGGCCGCCATCAGCGGCGTCGTGCCGGGCCCGCTGACACGGTGTTCCTTCGGCACGTTGGCGAGTTCGCCCCACTCCTCGCGCAAGCGCGGATTAGTCAACGCCTCGATCTGGTAGAGCGCGTCCAGGTCCTGCGGGTCGGCGATCGCATCGAACACGCCCACCGGCGGGAAGCGGCTGGGCACGATGCGGTACGCGCGCTGCCAGCGGATGCGATGGAGGGGCGGATCGTCGGGGGGCATTGCTGGAGTATCCGTGCGCCGTTTCTCCCGGTGCGAGATCGTCAGGAACGGTCACGTCTTGTCCTGTTCCGCGCTGGCCATTCGCGTCGTGTCGGCCACTCGCCACCGAGCGTTTTTGTCGTCATTCCGGCGCGCCTTGGCGGGGTGAAGCCGGAATCGGTTTTGGGCGCCCTCAAGACCGATTCGGGTTCCGCCCGCACATGGTGCGGGCAGCCCCGGAATGACGATGAAAGGGGTCGCGGCGCTACCCCCTTTGTGCGTCCAGGTACTGCCGCACCACGAACAGGTCGGCGACGTTCCCGGACAGCATGCGTTCGAGTGCGCTCTTGCCGCCGAAGGTGGGCGCGCTGTTGGGTTTGCGCAGCCACGCGTCGGCGCGATCGGGCTGCGGAAACAGGATCGCCAGTGCCTTGAAGATGCCCAGGAGGTAGCTGATGCGTTCCAGCGTGTCGCGCGACAGCGTGCCGTCGCGCTCACGTTTCCATTTGTAGAACGTGGACTCCGGCGGGTCGCCCAGCAGCTTGCGCTGGTCCGAGACGCGCAGCTTCCAGCGTTCGGCCAGGTTGAAGAACGCCCGCAACCCGGGCCCGGCCAGCTCATCCGCCCGCGCCGGATTAGGCGCTGCGGCTTCGGCGGGCTTGTGCGATGGGGCAGCCATGGCATGGTTTCTCCATACAGTACAAGCACAGTTTACTACACGGGAGAAGTCGGCGCACGGCTGCTTCAATCGCCTGCCCTGATGGCGACCCCCGCATTTTTCATGCTCGCGTTGAAAGCCGGCAACACGGTCGACTTGAGGTTCTCGAATCCCGAGCGGGCGCGCGCGATCTGCTGCTGCAGGTCCGCGAAAATCCGGCGCTGCACCACGGTCGGTTCGTAATCCGATCCACCCGCGGTGTTCTGGACGCCCTGCCCGACCTGGCCGCCAAGCCAGCGCAGGTTCCAGTACACCCTGAACGGCATCGAGTACTGCTTGTCGTCGCTGAGCCGCGCTTCCGGACTGACCAGTTGATCCTCGACGGCCAGGATCCGGGTATCGAGTTGCGCAAGCGCGGCGGCTGCGGAGCCCGACGAATGGGTCTTCTGCTGATCCTCGATCTGCTTGCGCCAGGTTTCCATGGCATTGACCATGTCCGACGTTTCGCTGATCGCATCGGCAATCTGCACCTGCAACGCGGTCGTGGCCTGCAGCACGGCATCGCTGGCGACGATGCGCGGATCCTTCGCCACCACGAACGGCTGGGTCCAGGACTTGCCGTCCACCGTCAGCCGTACCTGGTAATTGCCTGGTGCCGCAATCGGGGTCCCGGTGTGCGGCGTGACGCCCCAGTGGATGATGGTGCGATAGTCCTTGCCTTGGTAACGCGGCTCGTCCCAGATATGCGGATTCTCGGGCGGCGTGGTGCGCAGCTTGACGTCGGTCGGCGTGTCGTAGAAAAGATCCCAGTACGCGCCGTTCAGTCCGTGGTGCGCTTCCAGCTCTTCGGTGCGGATCACTTTCCCCTGCGCATCCAGGATCTGCAACTGCACGGGTTGCTTCGGATCGCCCGCGAGATAGAACTGGAATTGCGGACGCGCCGGCTGCGCCGCCGTCGGATAGGCGCTGCGCGCCTGGCGGAAGACTTCCCCGGGCTTGAACAGGCGCGTGGCCCCGCCGCCGGGCGGTTCGGTGCTGCCGGTCTGCTCCAGCGTGACGATGTCGGGCAGGATGTAATCGCCGCGTCCATAGGTGGACACGTCCACGTCGTGCATGTGCGGCTGGATGTTGATCCAGTCCACCGGCGCGGGCGGCAAGCCCTTGTTGAAATGCACCCAGTGCCTGCCGTCGTCGAGCGTGTAATAGAACGCATGGCCGGTGCCCGCGAACAGCATGCCCTCGCGATTGGGGTTGGCGGCCACGCTGAGCGTGTAGTCGAGCGGATTGGAGGTGGGCAAATCGCCGCTGATGTTCTTCCAGCTCTTGCCGTAATCCGTGGTCATGAGGATGTACGGCTTGTGGTCGTTCCGGCCCGCGTTGCGGAAATCCACCGCGATGTACACCGTGCCTGCACGGAAGGGCGACGGCGAAATCTGGTTGATTTCACCCCACGGCGGCAGGTGCAGGTTGGCGGTGACATCCACCCACCGCGGCGGGGTCTGCGACTCCGCCCCACGCGTGTACCAGAGCTTGCCGTCGTTGGTGCCGGCCCACAGCAGGCCCTTCTCGATCGGCGAAAACGCCATCGACCACACGACTTCGCCGTAGTACTGGCCGAGGTTGTCCTGCATGATCCCGCCGCTCGGCACGATCCGCGATGGATCGCGCGTCGAGAGGTCGGGACTGAATTCGATCCACGAGTGCCCGGCGTCGTGGGTGCGCAGCACTAGCTGGCAGCCGAAGAAGACGTTCTCGTGGTCGAACGGATCGATGGCCAGCGGCGAGGTCCAGTGGCAACGGTACTTCACCTTGTCGGGCGGCGAGTCCAGCGCGATCTGCGACGGCGACACCGAGTGCGGGGTGCCCTGGGCCAGGTCGAAACGGTAAAGGTTGTTGGCGTAGCACGACGACCACACGATTTCCGGATTGGCCGGATCGGGAATCGTGAATCCCGACTCGCAGGCATTCGGGAAATACTGGTAGGTCGGCGGCTCCACGTTGGGGCCTTCGAAACCGCTGCGGGCAGGTGGCGTGCTCGGCTCGCCATTGGGCCCCAGAGCCCAGCCATCCGGCGGCGGCGCGGCCTTGGGATATCGCGCCAGCAGTTGCTTGTCGACCTTCGGTTTGGCTTCGGATCCGCCCTCGTCCTCGTCGAAGAATCGTCTGAAGGCGCGCCCCTGCGGCATGAACGCGTCCTTGGGCAGCAGCCCGTTGCCACTCGGCTGCGAGATGTCGCTGGATATGCGCCAGCCGCCGTCGTCCTGGCGATTGCCGTAGATCCAGTAGGGAACCTGGTCGTCGCTGGCGATGTGGTAAATCTGCCCGTTCGGCAGGGCGACGTGCAGCGCCGTGCCGGCGCCGGTCGCGATATTGGCGCCACCATCGTCGGTGAGCACGTAGTGGGCGGGATTGGTCGGATCGATCCAGCCATCGTGGCAATCGCCGCAGGATGCGGCACCCAGGGGTTTCGCGCTCTTGCCGCCTTCACCCGAAAAGGTGTGGCCGCCGTCGCTGGAATAGTGGTCGCCGCTGTTCAACACCAGCACGCCGTCGGCGTCCTTGGGATTGGCCTCGATGAAGATGTAGTAGCCGGCGCGCATGATGAGGTTGCGGTCCCAGCTCGCAACCTTCCAGTTTTCGCCGCCGTCGTCACTGCGCCACACGGAGCCTTGGTCCTTGGTCTGGATGAGCGCGTACATGCGCTGCGGGTTGGAAGGGGCGATGGAGACGTCGATCTTGCCGAGCGGCGGGGTCGGCAAGCCGTTCTGCGTCGAGAGATGTTTCCAGGTCCGTCCGTTGTCATGCGAGATGTACACGCCGCTGCCAGGGCCGCCGCTGTCCTCGGCCCAGGTGCGTACCGTGACCTGCCACATGCCCGCCAGCAGGACGTCGGGATTGCCCGGATCCATGCTGAGCCCGCTGCAGCCGGTTTCGTCGTTGACGAACAGCGTCCGCGTCCAGGTCTTGCCGCCGTCGGTGGTCCGGTAGACGCCCTTGTCCGGCTGCGGGCTGTTGCCGCTGCCTTCGGCGCACACCAGCACGTTATTGGTGTCCCTGGGGTTGATGACGATG
>DASZTT010000234.1:0-8972 GCA_035547895.1 Rhodanobacteraceae bacterium | reverse complement strand
CCGCGATACCGGCGGCACGCAGAACATGCGCGGCCAGAGCTTTTCGTCGCTTGCGGGCTCGAAGGGTTACGTGACCCAACCCGAGGCCCGGAAGGATGCGTGGCTGTCCAGCCGTTTCCAGCAGTGCGACACGAACGGCGACGGCAAACTCACACGTTCCGAATACCGCAAGTGCCGCCAGCCGACATCGGGCGGCCAGCCTTGATGCGCGTGCACCACGGAGATCCTGCATGGCTTTGAAACTGATGGAAGAGAAGGGCACGCCGCTGGAGCGGCAGCGCTTCACGCTGCGCGAACTCGCACCCGCGCCGATGAGCAAGCTGGACGACGATGCCTTCACGCGCGTGCGCATCATCCTGATGAACGGCATCGAGATGGGTGCCAACCGCTTCCAGCACCTCGCCGCCGCATTCAACGAAAACCTGCGCGAACCGCTGGCGCGGGTGCGCCGCGTCGAGCACCACCAGCAGACGATGGTGAACTGGCTGCTGTCACCCGATGATTCGCCGCTCGACATCACGCTCGGTTACGAGCAGGTCGCGATCTAAGTGACCGCAAGCATCGCCGAGCACGAGCCCGACGAGTACCTGGCGCAGGTTTATCGCTTCGGCCTGCTCGAAGACTTCGACCATCTTTACCGCTATTCGGCGCTCGCCGACCGGCTGGAGGGCAAGGACGCCAACAACATCCTGCAGTCCTACACGGATGTGCTGCCCGGCCGGCCGACCCGCGTGGAGCACCGCGATCCGCAGGACGACCTGCGTGAGCATTACGAGCGACGGACCGCCGCGCCGCTGTCCAAGGTGCATGCGCTGACGCTGTTCACGGGCGAATACCAGACGCGCAACTACTACATGGCCATCGGTCCGATGTACACCGACCCCGTGGCGCGCGGCCTGTATGCGGAAATCGCATCGATCGAGGAACAGCACGTCACCCAGTACGGCTCGCTGTGCGATCCCTCGGAAAGCTGGCTGGAAAAATGGTTGCTCTACGAAGCGACCGAGGCATACAACTATTACAGCTGCCTGCAGTACGAGAGCAATCCGCGCATCCGCGCCATCTGGGAACGTTGCCTCGATTACGAGTTCGGCCACCTGCAGTTCGTGATGGCGCTGTTCAAGAAGATCGAGCGCCGCGATCCTGCCGAGGTCCTGCCGGACGAACTGCCGGACATGATCGGCTACAACGCCCACCGCGAATTCATCCGCAAGGTGCTGGCGAGGGAGGTCGATTACGCGGCGGAAGGCCATCGCATCGGCCCGCCCGCGGAAATGAGCGACGGCACGCGCTCGGCCGGCTACCGCGAGCATCTGAACAAGGACGGTTCGTTCTCCGAGGTCGTCGCGGAAAACTACGCGTGGCGTCCCGGCACCGAACTGGCCGACCGCGATCCCCGCAAAGCCGCCTGAGAAGAATGCCCATGGAAGCCATGCCAGCACGCGAACAACCGGTCGGCCACAACCGCACCGGCGTCAAGGCCTCACCGATGGACGGCCGCTCGCTCGATCGTCTTTCGTCCGAGAGTGCGCCGCCGCCCACCACCGAATCCCTGGAAGCGACGACGACGCGCGAAAGCTTCACGCGCCAGGCCGATCGCCTGGGCTCGGTCCCACCGGTGGCCACACCGATGGGCCTCGCCGAAACCGCCCTGCATGCACTCGAAGGCCACCGCCTCGCCGCGTTCATCGACAAGCTGGGCGAACGGCTGGCTTTCGAGCGCTCCGGCGTGCGCGCCTACGAAGCGGTGCTGGTGAAAGTGGAAGCGATGGGCGCGTGGCAGGGTGGCCCGACGCGCGAGCTGGTGCAGGAACAGTGCAACGAGGAATTGCTCCACTTCCACATGCTGAAGCAGATGCTGGAACATTTCGGCGCCGATCCCACCGCCATGACGCCGTCGGCGGACGTCGCGGCGGTCGAGGCTTCCGGCGTGTTCAAGGTGCTTGCCGATCCGCGCGCTTCGCTCTCGCAGGCGCTGCATGCGCTGCTGGTGCTCGAAGACGTCGATTCCGACGGCTGGGATCTGCTGGTGGAAATGGCCGAGGCCACGGGGCAGGACGAAATGGCGAGCCAGTTCCGGAGCGCGCTCGCCACGGAAGCCATCCACCAGCGGCGCGTGCGCGAATGGCTGGGCAAGGCCGCGCTGGCCGATGTGCAGTACGGCGGCAAGGGTCCGCTGGACCCGATGCATTGAACACGCCGGGCCGACTGCGCGCCGCCATGCGGAACAGCAAACCCGACACGCGCACCGGCCAGCCCCGGCGCGCGTTGCGCTACGTCAACGATGACGAGCCGGGCATCACGCGGCGCCGTGCGGGCCGCGGCTTCGCGTACCTGGATGCGAAGGGCCGGCGCGTGCGTGATGAAGCCACGCTGGCGCGGATTGGCGCGCTGGCGATTCCGCCGGCATACACCGACGTGTGGATCTGCGCGGACCATCGCGGCCATTTGCAGGCGACCGGCCGCGATGCGCGCGGACGCAAGCAGTACCGCTACCACGCGGCGTGGCAGGATCGCCGCGACGCCAGGAAATACCGGCGCCTGCTGCGTTTCGCGGAACGCCTGCCGGTGTTGCGCGCACGGCTGCGCCGTGACCGCCGCCTCGATGACCTGCCCCGCGACAAGGTGCTGGCGGCCATGACCGCGGTGATGATGGCGACCTCGATCCGCGTCGGCAATCCGGAATACACGCGCACCAACCACTCCTACGGGTTGACCACGCTGCGTACGCGGCATGTCACGTTCCGGCGCGACGGCACCGCGTCGTTCCGCTTTCCCGGCAAGAGCGGGCAGCAGCGCGAAGCGGAGTTGACCGACCGCAGGCTGGTACGGCTGGTGCGCCGCTGCAGCCGCCTGTCGGGACCTTCGCTGTTCCAGTACGACGACGAGGGCGTCCATCGGCGTGCGACCGCGGCGCAACTCAACGACTACCTGCGCGACACGCTCGGCGAACGCTTCAGCGCGAAGGACTTCCGCACCTGGGCCGGCACGCTGGCAGTGATCGCGTGCCTCGCCGGCACGCCGCTGCCGACACGCGGCGGCGAGCGTGCGCGGCGCGCGGCCATCAAGCACGCGATCGACCTCGCCGCCGAAGAACTGGGCAACACGCCCGCGGTCGCGCGCAAGGCCTACGTATGCCCGCAGGTGCTGGACGGCTGGGTCGCCGGCGACCTGCATCGGCTGGTGCCCGAGGCCGACGTTGCCCACCCGCGGCGGCTCGAAAAACGCGCGATCCGCTTGCTGCGGCACTGCCTTGCCGCCCGTTGAAGGGCAGGTCGCGAAAAAAACTCCCGGTTCGCGCCGCTGCCGGTAAGTGATTCCTGCTCCCGGCGACGGCTGGCGCGCTTGCGCCGCGCCGCGCACGGGCTCGAACTCCGGCCGCGGCGTCAAAAAACCGCGATGAACCGGGAGGTCCGCGCGGTCGTGCGCATTCAGGATCGACGCGGCCGGCAAGGCGGCATGCAAATTGCTATCCAGCGGGCGCCAACCGGCAACAAGGAGCTTCTGGAATGGATACCACGGAGTGGACGGCGCATATCGGCAAGGGAAAGCGGGCGGTCGTGACCGGCGGAGCCGGTTTTCTCGGCAGCCACCTGTGCGCGAAGCTGCTGCATCACGGATTCAGCGTCACGGCGATCGACAACCTGTCCTCAGGCAACCGCCGGAATCTCGCCGCGCTGCACGAGCTCGGGAATTTCACGTTCCTGAAACACGACGTCGTCCAGCCCTTCAGCATCCAGGCCGACTGGATTTTCAATCTCGCCTGCTGCGCATCACCGAAGCACTACCAGCGCGATCCGGAACAGACCGTCCGCACCTGCACCGACGGCACGCTGAACCTGTTGCACGAAGCGCACGGATGCGGCGCAAGGATCTTCCAGGCGTCCACCAGCGAGGTGTACGGCGAGCCCGCGGTGCATCCGCAGCGCGAGAACTATCGTGGCGCGGTAAGTCCGGTGGGACCGCGCGCCTGTTACGACGAAGGCAAGCGCTGCGCCGAATCGATGTTCTTCGATTTCCATCGCATGTACGGCGTCGAGATCAAGGTCGCGCGCATCTTCAACACCTACGGCCCGCACATGCAGATGGACGACGGCCGCGTGGTCTCCAACTTCATCGTGCAGGCGTTGCGCAACCAGCCGCTGACGGTGAACGCCGACGGCAGCCAGACGCGCTCGTTCTGCTACGTCGCCGACCTGATCGACGGCATCGTCCGGTTCATGGCCTCGCCCGCGGTGCTGACCGGGCCGATGAACCTCGGCAATCCCATGGAAGTGACGGTCGCGGAGCTGGCGGCGCGTGTGATCGAGCTGACCGGATCGCGCTCCAGGATCGTGCATCGGCCGATGCCGGTCGACGACCCGACGCGGCGCTGCCCGGACATCACGCTCGCGCGCAGCACGCTCGGCTGGACGCCGCGGGTTTCGCTGGACGAGGGGCTGTCGCGCACGATCGCCTGGTTCGACAACCTGCTGCGGAGCGACACGCCGTCGGCGACGGAGGTGCGCGATGCCGTTGCATGAAACTTCGCGCGGCGCCGGTACCGTCCTGATCACCGGTGGCGCGGGCTTCGTCGGTTCGCACCTGGCCGACGAATTGCTGTGCCATGGCTACCGCGTGCGCGTGCTCGACAACCTCGATCCCCAGGTGCATGGCAGCGCACGCGCGCGGCCCGCGTATCTCGGTGATGCGGTGGAGCTGCAGGTCGGCGACGTGCGCAATGCGGACGACGTGCAGCGCGCGCTGCACGGCGTGGACGCGGTCTACCACTTCGCTTCGGCGGTGGGCGTCGGCCAGAGCATGTACCAGATCGAACGCTACACCGACATCAACAATCGCGGCACCGCGGTGCTGCTCGAAGCGCTGAGCCATTCGCAGGTGTCCCGGCTGGTGGTGGCTTCCAGCATGAGCCTCTACGGCGAAGGCCTGTACTGCGACGACCGCGGAAACCTGGTCTCGCCCCCGCAGCGCCCGCGCAAGCAATTGCTGCGCGGAGAGTGGGACGTGCGCGGCCCGCAGGGCGAAGAGCTGGTGCCGCTGGTGACGCCGGAGAGCAAGGCGCCGCATCCGTCGTCGATCTATGCCTTGTCGAAATACGACCAGGAACGGATGTGCCTGATGGTCGGCGAAGCCTACGGCATTCCGGTGGTCGCGTTGCGCTTCTTCAATATCTACGGTTCCCGCCAGGCGCTTTCCAATCCGTACACCGGCGTGCTCGCGATTTTCGCCGCGCGCTACCTGTGCGGACGTTCGCCGTTGATTTTCGAGGACGGTCTGCAGCGGCGCGACTTCGTGAGCGTGCACGACGTGGTGCGCGCGTGCCGGCTGGCGCTCGAAGTGCCGGGTGCGAGCGGCCACGTGCTGAACATCGGCAGCGGGCGCGCGTCGACCGTCACGGAGATCGCCACCGCACTCGGCAAGGCGCTGCATTGCAGCGAAATCGAACCGGAAGTCACGCGCAAGTTCCGCGTGGGCGACATCCGCCATTGCTTTGCCGACATTTCACTTGCGCGCCAGGTGCTGGGCTACGCACCGCGCGTTTCACTGGAGCAGGGACTCGAGGAGTTGGTCGAATGGATTCGAACGCAAAACGCGGAGGACCGGGTGGAGCTGGCGAACCGGGAACTGGCGCACCGAGGGCTGAGGCTGTGATTGGCGGCGCGCGCGGCGGCGACATCCGGGGGCCGGTGCTGATCACGGGCGGCGCCGGATTCATAGGTACCAATCTCGCGGCGCGCCTGCTGGGCGATGGCCACGAGGTGATCATCTTCGACAACATGTCGCGGCGCGGCGTGGCGGAAAACCTGCACTGGCTTTCCGACGTGTGGGGGTCGCGGTTGCGCACGTGCCTGGCCGACACCCGCGATGCCGACATCCTTCGCGACGCCGTGCAGCGCGCGCGTTGCGTGTACCACTTCGCGGCGCAGGTCGCGGTCACCTCGAGCCTCGATGATCCGATGGCCGATTTCGAGGTGAACCTGCGCGGCACGCTCAACCTTCTTGAGGCGCTGCGTCACGCACGGCGGCGCATCCCGCTGGTGTTCACGTCCACCAACAAGGTCTATGGCGGACTCGACGACGTCACGCTGGTGGCGAACGGCAAGCGCTACCAGCCGGTGGACGACACGATCTCGAAATTCGGCATCGGCGAGTCGCGGCCGCTGCAATTCTGCAGCCCCTATGGCTGCTCCAAGGGCGCCGCCGACCAGTACATCCTCGACTACGCGCGCAGCTTCGGCATTCCCGCCGTGGTCCTGCGAATGAGCTGCATCTACGGACCGCACCAGTGCGGCAACGAAGACCAGGGCTGGGTCGCACACTTCCTGCTGCGTGCATTGCAGGACGAACCGATCACGATCTTCGGCGACGGGCTGCAGGTCCGCGACATTCTTTACGTGGACGAACTGGTGGATGCATTGGTCATGTGCGGGCAGGATCGCGATGCATTGCGTGGCCGCGCCTTCAACATGGGCGGCGGTCCGCGCAACGCGATCAGCCTGCGCGAACTGCTGGAGCGGATTGCCGCATTGACCGGACATGCACCCCGCATCCTGCGGGAAGACTGGCGCGTCGGCGACCAGCGCTACTACGTGAGCGACACGCGCCGCTTTGCCGCCGCCACCGGCTGGCGGCCGCGGGTGGACGCTGCCCGGGGCATCGAACAACTGTTCCGCTGGCTTGCGCAGCGGAACATGGAAGTCGCGGGTGCGGCCCGGATGAATGCGGCATGAGCGCGCAAGCCGCAGTCGCCGCACGCACCGGCGTCGTCGCGACGGGCGCGATGCTTGCCGGGAACGCACAAATCAGGATGGGCGAGTCGGTGCTCGACCTGCACGACGACGACGACGTGCTGGTGCGCCTGCACGGCAGCGGCGTGTGTGCATCCAACCTGCCGGTGTGGGAAGGACGTGAGTGGTTCCGCTATCCCACCGCGTTGGGCGCGCCCGGCCATGAGGGCTGGGGCGAAGTCGAATCGGTCGGCGACGGGGTGGAAGACTTGTCGCCGGGCGACCGCGTCGTGCTGTTGTCGCAGCACGCATACGCCAGCCACGACATCGCGCCGGCATCGATGGTCGCGCCGATACCGTCCAACGTTGACGAACGTCCATTGCCTGGGGAACCGCTGGCGTGCGCGATGAACATCCTGGATCGCAGCGACCTGCATCGCGACCATTGGGTGGCGGTGGTCGGAATCGGTTTCATCGGAGCGTTGCTGGTGCAGGCGGCCGCGCGCAGGGGCGCGCGCGTCATCGCGCTGACCCGGCGCGCGTGGGCGCGTGACCTGGCCCTGGACCATGGCGCCGAATTCGCGATCGACAGCCAAGACCTGCATGAAGCCGCCGGCATGGTCCGCGAAATCACTGGTGGCGGTTGCCGGCGGGTGATCGAGGCCGCGGGTTACCAGGCGTCGCTGGACCTTGCGACATCCGTGTGCGTCGAGGGCGGACGCCTGATCATCGCCGGCTACCACCAGGATGGATTGCGCAGCGTCGACATGCAGCGCTGGAACTGGTGCGGACTCGACGTCATCAACGCCCACGAGCGCGATCCCGCGGTGCAGGCACGCGGCCTGCGCAAGGCCATGCACGCGGTATCCGATGGCTTGCTCGATCCGTTCCCGTTGATTACCCACGTGCTGCCGATGCGCGAACTCGGCCGGGCCTTCCAGTTGATGCGCGAACGCCCGGACGGTTTCCTGAAAGCCGTGGTGACGCCATGAGTGCCGTGCACGAAGCCGCGGTCGTGCGGATGTGGCCGCGCCGGATCACGCAGCACAGGCCGCGCCTCGGCTTCCTCGGCCTGGGATGGATCGGACGCGCACGCATGCAGGCCTTGCTCGATGCCGATGTCGCCGACGTCATCGCCGTGGCCGATACCGATGCGGCGCTGGTGCGCGACGCCTCCAGTTGCGCGCACGCGCGCGCCTGCGCATCGCTGACGGAGCTGTTGCGGCAGCGGCTGGACGGCATCGTGATCGCAACGCCGAGCGCGCTGCATTCCGCGCAGGCGATCACCGCGTTGGAAAGTGGCGCCGCGGTGTTCTGCCAGAAGCCGTTGTCGCGTACCGCCGCCGAAGCGGAAAGCGTGGTGGCCGCGGCACGCACGCACGACCGCCTGCTGGGCGTCGATTTCAGCTACCGCCACGTGGCCGGCGTGGCCGAGCTTCGCCGTCTCGTGCGCGCCGGCGAACTCGGCGAGGTCTACGCGATCGACCTGACGTTCCACAACGCCTACGGACCGGACAAGGCCTGGTTCTACGACGTGGCGCAGTCGGGCGGAGGTTGCGTGATGGACCTCGGCGTGCATCTCGTCGACCTCGCGGCGTGGGTCACCGGTTGCGCGCGCGCGGAAGCCATCGATGCGCGCCTGTACCGGAACGGCAGCCGCATGGCGTCGCCGATCCGGTTTCCCGAGGATTACGCCAGCGTGCAGTACCGCCTCGGCAACGGTGCCAGCGTGCGGCTTGCCTGTTCGTGGCGGATGCCCGCCGGCGCGGACGCGGTGATCGAGGCATCGTTCTATGGCACGCGCGGCGGCGTGTCGCTGCACAACGTCGGCGGTTCGTTCTACGACTTCCGCGTGGCGCGCTTCGACGGCACGCAGCGCAGCACGCTGGCGGCGCCGCCCGATGCATGGGGCGGACGCGCGCTGGTGGCATGGGCGCGCAAGCTGGCGCGCGGCGCGCGCTTCGATCCCGAGGTATGCGGCGTGGTCGACGTCGCCGCGGTGCTGGATGGCATCTATGGACGCTGAATTCATGCTGCCGGCCGAGGAACCGCTGCGCATCCTGATGACCTGCGACACCGTGGGCGGCGTATGGCGTTACGCGGTGGAGTTGTCGCGCGAGCTGTGCCGCTGTGGACATACCGTGGCGCTCGCCGCGATGGGTCCTGCACCGACGCGTGCACAACGTCTTGAAGCCACCGCCATCGACGGCCTGACCCTGCATTCGCGCGCGTGCAAGCTGCTGT
>DASZTT010000233.1:0-9942 GCA_035547895.1 Rhodanobacteraceae bacterium | reverse complement strand
AACAACGGCACGATCTGGTACGCGGTCAAGGCCAACCACGGCGCGGCACGCGTGTTCATGCAGCCGGCATCCGAAGGTACCGGCGTGATCGCCGGCGGCGCGATGCGCGCGGTGCTGGAAGTGGTCGGCGTGAAGGACGTGCTGGCCAAGGCGGTCGGCTCGCGCAACCCGATCAACCTGGTGCGCGCCACCATCAAGGGCCTGCAGTCGGTTGCGAGTCCGCAGCACATCGCGGCCAAGCGCGGCAAGAAGGTCGAGGAGCTGGGTCATGGCGGCTAAGAAATCCACCACCACCGGCACCGTGAAGGTGCGTCTCGTGGGCGGCCTGCGCGGCGTGCAGTCGCGGCACCGCCTGAGCGTCAAGGCGCTGGGCCTGAACCGCACCGGCGACGTGCGCGAACTGAAGGACAGCCCGCAGGTGCGTGGCCTGATCAGCACGGTCAACTACCTGGTCCGGGTCGAGGAGTAAGTCATGCGTTTGAATACATTGAAACCCGGCAAGGGTGCGCGCAAGGAACGCCGCCGCGTGGCGCGCGGCATCGGTTCCGGCCTCGGCAAGACCGCCGGCCGCGGGCACAAGGGCCAGCACGCGCGCGCGGGCAACACGCATACCGTCGGCTTCGAAGGCGGCCAGATGCCGCTGCAGCGCCGCTTGCCCAAGGTCGGTTTCCGCTCCAAGAAGCAGGCCGGATCGCAGCAGGTGTTCCTGTACCAGCTCGCCGGCCTGAAAAAGGACGCGATCGACCTGGCCGCGTTGCGCGAAGCCAAGCTGGTCGACGGCCGCGCCAAGCGCGTCAAGATCGTCAAGAAGGGCGAGATCGATCGCGCGGTGAAGTTGTCCGGCATCCTGGCAACCGCAGGCGCCAAGGCGGCGATCGAAGCCGCCGGCGGCTCGGTGGAGTAAGCATCTTGGCCGCAGGCAAGACATCGTCCAATCCGCTGTCCCAGTTCGGCAAGTTGACCGAACTGCGGCAGCGCCTGCTGTTCCTGGTCGGCGCGCTGGTCGTGTTCCGGCTGGGATCGTTCATCCCCGTTCCGGGCGTCAATCCGGAAGCCATGACGCGGATGATCGAGCAGGGCGGCGGCCTGTTGAACATGTTCAACATGTTCTCGGGCGGCGCGTTGGCGCGCTTCTCGCTGTTCGCGCTGGGCGTGATCCCGTACATCTCGGCATCCATCGTGGTGCAGATGATGGGTTCAGTGCTGCCGGCGTGGCAGCAGCTCAAGAAGGAAGGCCAGGCCGGCCAGCGCATCATGACCAAGTACACCCGCTGGGGTACGGTCGGGCTGTCGGCGTTCCAGGCGTTCGGCATCGCGATGGCGTTGCAGAAGGAAGGCATCTCCGGCGGCGTGCCGGTGGTGTACGACCCCGGGTTCGGCTTCATCTTCGCATCGGTGATCGGCCTGACCGCCGGCAGCATGTTCCTGATGTGGCTGGGCGAGCAGATGACCGAGCGCGGCATCGGCAACGGCATCTCGCTGATCATCTTCGCCGGCATCGTGGCAGGCTTGCCGCGGGCGCTCACGCAGACCTTCACCATGGCCAGCAACGGCCAGCTTTCCGCGATCAAGGTGCTGATCGTGGTGGTGATCGTGCTGGGCGTGACCGCATTCTGCGTGTTCATGGAAAGCGCTCAGCGCCGGATCACCGTGAATTACGCGCGCCGCCAGGGCGGTGCCAACGCGTACCAGAACCAGAGCTCGCACCTGCCGCTGAAGATCAACATGTCGGGCGTGATCCCGCCGATCTTTGCCTCGTCCTTGATTCTGTTCCCGGCGACCGCATCTTCGTGGTTCTCGAACGCCAGCCAGATGCACTGGTTGCAGCAGCTGACCACCGCGCTGACGCCGGGCGAGCCGCCGTACATGATCCTGTATGCGGCGATGATCATCATCTTCGCGTTCTTCTACACCGCGATCGTATTCAATTCGCAGGAAACGGCGGACAACCTGAAGCGCTCGGGTGCGTTGATCCCGGGCCTGCGCCCGGGCAAGGCCACCGCCGACTACATCGATGCCGTGCTGACCCGCCTGACGGGCGCGGGCGCGGTGTACCTGGCCGCGGTCTGCCTGATCCCCACGTTCATGCAGACCGAGTGGCACGTGCCGTTCTATTTCGGTGGTACCTCGCTGTTGATCGTGGTGGTGGTGGCGATGGATTTCCGGGCGCAGGTCTCCGCGCACCTGGTGTCGCACCAGTACGACAGTCTGTTGAAGAAGGCCAATTTGCGCCGCAAATAGCCCGCGCCGGCTGGCTGGCGGGGGCGGCAGTACCGGATGGGGGCTACTCCCCATTCGGATGAATTTCAAGCTATAATTGACAGTTTGCCGAATCGGCAACGCATTCGAGGTGGAGTAACCGCACATGGCACGTATCGCGGGCGTCAACCTGCCGGTCAACAAGCACGTTTGCATCGGCCTGCAGAGCATCTACGGCATCGGCCGCACCCGTTCGCGCAAGATCTGCGAAGCGGCGGGCGTGGACCCGGCCACCCAGATCAAGTCGCTTTCGGAAGGCGAGGTCGAGAACCTGCGCCGCGAAGTGGCGAAGTTCAGCGTGGAAGGCGACCTGCGCCGCGAGGTCGGCATCAGCGTCAAGCGCCTGATGGATCTCGGCACCTACCGTGGCCTGCGCCATCGCCGCGGCCTGCCCGCGCGCGGCCAGCGTACCCGCACCAATGCGCGTACCCGCAAGGGTCCGCGCCGCGCCATCAAGAAATGAGCGCCCATTCCACATTGAACAAGATTCACTGACGGACACCCCATGGACAAACCAGCTGCCAAGCCGAAGAAGAAGACCAAGCGCGTCGTCACCGATGGCGTCGCCCACGTCCATGCTTCGTTCAACAACACCATCGTCACCATCACCGACCGCCAGGGCAACGCGTTGTCGTGGGCGACTTCCGGTGGCGCGGGTTTCCGCGGTTCGCGCAAGTCGACCCCGTTCGCCGCGCAGGTCGCGGCCGAGAAGGCCGGCCGCGTGGCGCTGGATTACGGCGTCAAGTCGCTGGAAGTCCGGATCAAGGGTCCGGGCCCGGGCCGCGAGTCGGCGGTGCGTTCGTTGAACGCGCTGGGCTACAAGGTCACCAACATCATCGACGTCACGCCGATTCCGCACAACGGCTGCCGTCCGCCCAAGAAGCGGAGGGTCTGAAGACATGGCACGTTACATTGGTCCCACCTGCAAGCTGGCCCGCCGCGAGGGCGCCGACCTGTCGCTGAAGAGCCCGGCGCGCGCGATCGATTCCAAGTGCAAGTTCGACAACAAGCCCGGCCAGCACGGCGCCGCCGCCAAGCGCTCGCGGCCGTCCGACTACGCCGTGCAGTTGCGCGAGAAGCAGAAGGTCAAGCGCATCTATGGCGTGCTCGAGCGCCAGTTCAGCAACTACTACAAGAAGGCCACCCAGCTGAAGGGCAACACCGGTGAAAACCTGTTGCGCCTGCTGGAAGCGCGCCTCGACAACGTCGTGTACCGCATGGGCTTCGCGGTGACCCGCGCCCAGGCGCGCCAGCTGGTCTCGCACAAGGGCGTCATGGTCAACGGCAAGAAGGTCAATGTGCCGTCGTACGTGATGCGTCCCGGTGACGAGATCAAGCTCACCGAAAGCGCACAGAAACAGTTGCGCGTGCAGGAGGCCATGAAGGTTTCCGAGAGCATGGACCTGCGTCCGGGCTGGATCGAGTTCGACGCGAAGAACGCGGCGGGCGTGTTCAAGGCCATGCCGGATCGCGGCGACCTGCCCAGCGACATCAATGAAGCGCTGATCGTCGAGTTGTATTCGAAGTAAGCCGTCGCAGCCGGCGCGTTTCGGCCGTTCGCCGGAACGGCGCCAGCGATGCAAACCGGACGGCCCTGCCGTCCGGCGAAGAACCATCGGAGCCCCAATCCTGTGCGGCTCCAACAAGTGATATTCCGGAGTGTAGCCCATGGCAGTCTCTTCCACTCACGTCCTGCGTCCGCGCGGCCTCAAGGTCGAGCCGGTTGGCCCCAATCACGCCCGCGTCGTCGTCGAGCCGCTGGAGCGCGGTTACGGCCACACGCTCGGCAATGCGCTGCGCCGCGTGCTGTTGTCCTCCATCGCCGGCGCGGCGATCGTCGAAGCCGAAATCGACGGCGTGCTGCACGAATACACCACGCTGGAAGGCCTCCAGGAAGACGTGATCGAGGTGTTGCTGAACCTCAAGGGTGTCGCGATCCGCCTCAACGGCACCGACGAAGCCAACCTCAGCCTGTCCAAGAAGGGCAAGGGCGTGGTCACGGCCGGCGACATCACCACCGACCACACGGTGGAGATCGTCAACCCCGAGCACGTGATCTGCCACCTGACCAAGGACGTGGCGCTGAACATGCGCCTCAAGGCGCGCCGCGGCATCGGCTACCAGCCGGCCGTCAGCCGCACCAACCCCGACGAGGAAACCCGCGCGATCGGCCGCCTGCAGATCGACGCGTCGTTCTGCCCGGTGCGCCGCGTGGCGTACTCGGTCGATGCCGCGCGCGTCGAGCAGCGCACCAACCTCGACAAGCTGATCCTGGATGTCGAAACCAACGGTACCGTTGCGGTCGATGACGCCGTGCGCCAGGCCGCGGAAACCTTGCACGACCAGTTGTCCGTGTTCGGCGATTTCAAGAGCCGCGAAGCCACCGAGTCCGAAAAGGACAAGAGCGGCATCTCGCCGCTGCTGCTGCGCCCGATCGACGACCTGGAGCTCACCGTGCGTTCGGCCAACTGCCTCAAGGCCGAGAGCATCTACTACATCGGCGACCTGGTGCAGAAGACCGAAGTGGAGCTGCTGAAGACTCCCAACCTGGGCAAGAAGTCGCTCACCGAGATCAAGGACGTGCTCGGCGCCAAAGGCCTCGCGCTTGGCACCAAGCTCGAAAACTGGCCGCCGGCGGGCATTTCGTCGGGGATGCAGCTCGGCTGATCTGATTCACCAAAACCAATAGCGGGATTCCGCGGAAATCCGGACGAATGAGCCGGATTTTCATAACGATAAAACCCAAGAGAGTCACCACCATGCGCCACCTCAAATCCGGACGCAAACTCAACCGGACCAGTGCCCACCGCGAAGCCATGTTCAAGAACATGGCGGCGTCGCTGATCAAGCACGAACTGATCCGCACCACCGTGCCGAAGGCCAAGGATCTGCGCCGCGTCGCCGAGCCGCTGATCACGCTGGCCAAGGTCGACGGCGTCGCCAACCGCCGCCTCGCCTTCGCGCGTCTGCGCGACAAGCAGGCCGTCGGCAAGCTGTTCGTGGAACTCGGCCCGCGCTACCGCGAACGCAAGGGCGGTTACCTGCGCATCATCAAGTGCGGTTTCCGCGACGGAGACAACGCGCCGATGGCCTACGTCGAGCTGGTCGACCGCCCGCAGGCACCGGCTGCCGCGGAAGACTGATCCGTTCAACCCGTTCAACGCAAAACCCGGCCCCTGGCCGGGTTTTTTGTTGCCTGGTTCACAGCGTGACGCCCGCGCGCCTCTATTACCCTGCTCGTGCGGACGAATTGGCGCGGACGCTTCCAACAGGGGTAGATGACATGAGCATTTTGCGTAGCTGTTTTCACTATGCGGCGATGGGCGGCATTGCAATGCTGGCGCTTGCCGCCGCCGCTGGAGGACCCATGCCGAGGCCGGAAGTTGTGACGGACATGGCCTACATTGAACCCGCGCACATGGTCGACGTCGGCGGCAGAAAAATGAACATTTTCTGCGTGGGCCACGGATCGCCGACGGTTGTATTGGAGGCGGGACTGGGTGACCAAATTCGCGCGTGGGCATTGGTGCAACCGGAGATCGGGAAAGTGACGCGAACGTGCTCCTACGATCGCGCGGGACTGGGCTTCAGTGATCCGAGCAATCGACCCGGCACGGCAGAGAATGCCGTGGACGATTTGCATCGACTGCTGCTCGCGGCATCAATCAAGCCACCGTACGTACTGGTCGGGCACTCGTTGGGCGGCATGTATTTGCAACTGTTCGCCGATTACTACCGCTCGGAAGTGACCGGTATGGTGTTGGTCGATCCCGTCTCGGACGAACAGGGACGCCGTTACAACGCGCTCGATCCGTCGACGACGACGCAAAACAGGAAGTTTGTCGCGAGCCTGCGCACGGAGTGCATTCCTGCCGCCAAAAAGGGATTCATTAAAAATTCGAAGCTTTTCAAGCAATGCGTCGATCAGCCAGACCCGCATTTCAGCAAGGCGTTCAATGACGCATTCGTCGCGAATCACTCCACCGCGACGTATTTCCGGGCGGCGTGGTCGGAGTGGGCGAACGTTTTCTCCGTGAGTTCGGACGAAGTTCGTGCGGCGAGGTGCAGCTACGGCGACATGCCCCTGATCGTGCTGAGCCGGGCGCCCTTTCCATTGCTGCCGCACGAGACGCAGGCCATGCGCGACGCCAAGAACTATCTTTGGGTGGAGCTGCACGACGACATTGCGAGCCTGTCCACGCGCGGCGTGAACGAAATCATTCCCGATACTGGCCATTACATCCAGTTCGATCGACCCGCAGCCGTGATAGATGCTATACGGCACGTGGTGTGGGAGACACGGCAGCCTGGAAATGCATTGAGGGCTCCATCAGCTGCTTCTGGCAAGTCGTGTGTAGGCTAGCTCGTGTGAAATCACGCTTGCGGAATCCGGATTGGTAGGGTGAGCTCCGCCATGTGGACTGGTCCCGTAGGCAATCGATTTGGTCATCCTCCCCCGACCAAAAATCGGTAACCAACGCCAGGTTCGGTCTTGAGCCAGCGCGGTTGCGCAGGGTCATCGCCAAGTTTTTGTCGCAGCTTGCCGATCACGATGCGCAGATACTGGCTGTCGTGCACGTGGCTCGCTCCCCATATTTCGCGCAGCAACTGCTGCTGGGTGACCACGCGCCCGGCATGCCGAAGCAGCAGGGCCAGGACGGCATATTCCTTGCGGGTGAGCGACAGCGGCGAGCCGTCGAGCATGACCTCGCGCCGCACGAGGTCGATGGCGAGGCGGCCGTCGTCGTAGCGTGGCTGGACTTCCTCAGCACCGGCCACCGCGCGGTCGCGCAATAGGACCCGCAGGCGCGCCATCAGTTCCTGGATGCCGAACGGTTTGGTGACGTAATCATTGGCCCCCGCATCCAGCGCCCGCACCTTTTCGGTTTCCGCGCTGCGCACCGACAGCATCAGCACCGGCACCTGGCTCCACTGACGCAGCTCGGACAACACTTCGTGGCCGTCGCGATCCGGCAAGCCGAGGTCGAGGATCACCAGGTCGGGCTCGCGCGTCGCGGCCTGCGCCAAGCCCTCGGCAGCGGTGGCGGCGTGCAGCACCTCATAGCCTTCCGCACGCAGGCCGATGTCCAGGAAGCGCCGGATCTGCGCCTCGTCGTCGATCACCAGCACGCGTGGCGCGGCATTCATGTGGGGGCTTCCGGTGTTGCGGGTTTGTCAGGCAGCGGCAGGGTGATCCGGATGGTGGTGCCGCCGCCCTCCCGTGGCAAGGCCTCCACGCTGCCACCATGCGCGCCGATCATGCCCCGGCAGATCGCGAGCCCGAGTCCCGTGTTCTGGGCGGCGCGGTCGCCGCGCGACACCGAGTAGAACATGTCGAAGATGCGCGCCCGCTCGTCCTCGGGAATGCCGGGCCCACGATCGCCCACCTCGATGAGCAACTTGTCGGCAGCAACGCGCACATTTACCAACACGCACTGTTCCGGTGGAGAAAAACGTTCCGCGTTCTCCAGGATGTTGAACAGCGCCTGCTCGATCAGCGCCGGATGCACGTACAACAACACCGTATCGGATGGCAGCACGGTGTCCACGCGCACGCCGGGAAACAGCTTGCGGAGCCGTGCCACGGCGGCAGCCACGATTTCTACCACGTCGGTCCAGTCCCGGTTGAGCTTGAGCGTGCCGTGCCCAAGCCGCGTCATGTCCAGAAGGTTCTGGATGTAGCGGTCGAGACGCTGGCCCTCGCCGAGGATCGCCTGCAGCAACTCATGGCGCTCGCGCGAAGGCAACTGCTCGCCGTAGCTGGCAAGCGTGCCGGCGGAGCCGATGATCGAGGCCAGTGGCGAACGCAGGTCGTGCGATACCGATGACAACAGCGCGTTGCGCAGGCGCTCGGTCTCGCCCTGCACGCGCGCCCCTTCCAGTTCGCCGGCCAGGTGCGCGCGCGCCAAAGCCTGGCCGATGTCCTGCACCATCGCGAGGGTCAGGCTGCGCCGGTCCGGATCGGGTTCACCCGCATCGGGCGGGAAGCGCAGCGCAGCCACGCCCAGCCGGTGGTCTTCACTGCCCAGCGGCAGCAGCCAGCAGGACGCGGCGTTCAACGTGTCGGTGAAACGACCCGCTTGCGCACCGTGCCGGTCGCACCAGTCCGCAGCGGCCAGGTCCTGGGTCTGCACTCGCATGTCGGCCGGAGCCGCGGCGGCAACGTGCATGGCATCCGCAGCATCGCGCAGCAGCATCGCGGCCTGGCAGCCCAATGCCTGGGACAACGCAGCCGCGCCCGCGGCGCAGATGCCTCCCGCGTCGGTGCTGGTTGCGAGGCGCTGTCCAAGCGCAAGCAGGGCGCGCGACTGCGCATGCGCGGTTCGGAGTGATTCCACCTGCAGCACGAGCCGCGTCGCCAACCGGCTGCACACCAGTGCGGCGAGCAGGAACAGGCATACGGTCAGAATATCGTCGGGACTGGCGATGGTCAGCGAATAGATCGGCGGCGCAAAGAAAAAATTGTCCGCGACAAAACAGAGTGCGGCCGTATAGACGGCCACAGCCATCCGCGTGCGCACCGCGACCACCAGCACCGCGGTGAGGAAAATCAGCGAAAGATTGGCCACGGACAGATAGCGCTGGCCGATCAAGGCGCACACCAGGGCCGCCACTGTGGTCAGGGTTGCGAACAGGTATTCGCCGCGCCGGCCAAGGCCGCCCGGCGGACGCGGGAGTCGCAGCCGCCGCCGCGACGCTGCGCGTTCGGCGGGCGTGGCGACGATCGTGAGTTCGAGGTGTGCACCTTTGCGCAGCAGTTGCTGGGTGAGCGAGCGACCGAGCATGCGGACGATCGGGCGTTCGCGGGTACGGCCAAGGATGATCTGGCCCACGCCCTCGCGTTCGGCATAAGCCAACAATTCGTCCGCGATGGCATGACCGCGCAGTGTTTCGCCGTCGCCACCCAGCCGCCGCGCCAACCGCATGGCAGCATCCAGCCGCTCGCGCCGTTTCGCATCGAGCGGCGCGCCGGTGTCCACGAAGGCCACGCTCCAGCGGGCGCCGCGGCGTTCCGCGATGCGTCGCACCATGCGCACCAGGTATTCGCTCTGCGCATGACCGTCGATGGCTGCCAGCACGCGCCGGCGTACCGGCATGGCGGTGCCGCGCGCCAGCATGCTGCCGCGCAGGTCGCTTTCGACATGCGCACCCACAGTTTCCACCGCGAGTTCGCGCAGCGCGGCGAGGTTGGTGGGCGTGAAGAATGCATCGAGCGCAGTGGCCGCAGTTTCCGGTACGTACACCTTGCCCTGTTTCAGCCGCTGGATCAGTTCGCGCGGCGGCAGGTCCACCAGCACGATGTCGCGGGCCCGGTCGAGAAAGGCGTCCGGCACGCGTTCACGTACCGCCACGTTCGTGATGCGCCGCACCTGGTCGTTGAGGCTTTCGAGGTGCTGCACGTTCAGCGCGGTGTAGACCTCGATCCCGGCGTCGAGCAGTTCGGCAATGTCCTGCCAACGGCGCTGGTGGCGGCCACCGGGCAGGTTGGTGTGCGCCAGTTCGTCGACCAGCAACACTGCCGGCTTGCGCGCCAGTGCAGCGTCGAGATCGAATTCCTCGAAATCGCGGTCGCGATAGCCCACATGCCGGCGCGGCAATATCTCCAGTCCTTCCAGCAGTGCCGCGGTCTCGGCGCGTCCGTGGGTTTCGACGATGCCCACCACCACGTCCACGCCCTGTTTC
>DASZTT010000232.1:0-10340 GCA_035547895.1 Rhodanobacteraceae bacterium | reverse complement strand
GGCGACCAGGGCGACGGGCTTTCGATGAACCGCACGGTCAGCATGCCGGCCGTCAGCAGCAAACCGGATGGCCTCGGGATCGGGCTTGCGCTGGCGCGCTCGACCGTCGAGCGTATGCACGGCGAGTTGCACGCGCACAGCGACGCCGGCGGCACGCGCGTGTGCGTGACGCTGCCGTTGGCGGGGCGGGCGTGATGGCGTCCGCTGCCGCGAGCATGGGCCCGCTTCTGCTGGTGGAAGACGACGCCGTTTTCGCCGGCGCGATGGCACGCGCCTTGCACAGGCGCGGTTTCGACGTGGCGGTGGCTGCGAGCGCCGGCGAAGCGATGGCGTCAACGCGCGAACGGCCGCCGCGTTATGCCGTGGTCGATCTCAAGCTGGGCGACGACAGCGGCCTCACGTTGATCCCGGCGTTGCTTGTCGAGGTACCGGATCTGCGCGTGCTGCTGCTGACCGGTTACGCCTCGATCGCGACCGCGGTGGAGGCGATCAAGCGCGGCGCGCACGACTACCTCGCCAAGCCGGTCGATGCCGACGCGGTGGTGCGCGCGCTGCTTGACGAGGACGAGGCGGAGGTGGTCGAGGCGGCGGAATTGCCCGAATCACCGTTGCGGCTGCGCCGGCTGGAATGGGAACACATCCAGCGCACGCTCAAGGAATGCGAGGGCAACATTTCCGAAACCGCGCGGCGGCTCGGCATGCATCGCCGGACCTTGCAGCGCAAGCTCGGCAAGCATCCGGTGCACGAACGCGCCTGACGATGGCGCTGCGACAATTTGTCGCATTGCCGCGCGCAGCGGCCTTCCTACAATGAGAACAATTCTCACTTGCAGGGAACGCGCCATTGTTCGCGGGGATTTTCCTGGCCGCTGCCGCGGTTTCGGCGCCCGTCACGTCGCCACAGACATTGCCCACCGTCAACGTGGAAGCGGTGCCGCTGCCGGCCGCTCCCGCGGGCGTCAGCGTGCGCAAGACCAGACGCGAACTTGAACAGCAGAACGTCGCCGACAGTGCCGACGTGCTCCGCTATTTTCCGAACCTGCAGGTGCGGCAGCGCTACATCGGCGATCCCAACGCGATCATCAGCGGCCGCGATGCGGGAACCCTGCAGAGCGCGCGCAGCCTCGTCTACGCCGACGGCCTGCTGTTGTCGGACCTGATGACCAACGGCTGGAACGGCGCGCCACGCTGGGGCATGGTCGCGCCGCAATCGATCGCATCGGTGGACGTGCTGTATGGGCCGTATTCCGCGCTATATCCGGGCAACTCGATCGGCAACACCGTGCTGATCCACACGCGATTGCCGAACCGGTTCGTCGCCGGCGCGGACGCGCAGTATTTCTCGCAGGATTTCCACGAAGCCTATGGCGCGGATGGCCGTTACGACGGCCATCGCCTGACGGCGCATATCGGGGACCGGCAGGGCCGCTGGCGCTGGCTGCTGTCGATCGACCAGCTCGACAATCACGGCCAGCCGATGCAGTACGCCGTCGCCAGGGCCGGTGGCGATGCGTCCGATGCGGTCGCGGTCAGTGGCGCCACGCTCGACCGCAACATCGATGGCAGCCCGCGCCTCGTCTACGGCGCCAACAGCATCGAGCACACGCGGCAGACGCAGGCGACATTGCAGGTGGGCGTGGCGATCACCGACGAACTCGACGCGCGATTCACGCTGGGCGGCTGGCGCAATCGCGCCTCCGACGCCACCCGCAGTTTTCTGCGCGATGCGAAGGGCGATCCGGTTTACGGCGGAACGATTTCGGCGGACGGCCAGGCGTGGACGCTGCCCGACAGCGGCCTTGCGCCCAGTGCATTCGACCAGACCCACGTGCTGATGGGCGCGCAACTGGATGGGCGCCTCGGCAACGGCTGGCACTGGAATGCCATCCTCAGCCGCTACGATTTCCAGCACGACCTCGAACACGATGCCGCGGCTGCAAACGAAGGCGCGGGCACGCTTGCCGACATGGGCGGTTCCGGCTGGGACACTTTCGATCTGCGCGCCGCGGGACCGCTGGGCGGAAATGACATGCTGTATGCCGGTGCGCACCTCGATCGCTATCTGCTGGACTCGCGCGTGTTCGCGACGAGTGACTGGCGCAGCGATGCGGAAGAGGGCGCGCCGCTCACGCTCTACGCAGGCCGCACGCAGACGCGCGCACTGTACGTCCAGGATGTCTGGGATATCGCGGCGGCGTGGACGCTGACGCTCGGCGCGCGCTGGGAGCAGTGGCGTGCGTATCGCGGCTTGCTGGCGGACCCGGCGTCCAGCGTTGCCTATCCGGATCGGCGGCGCAGCGACGTGTCGCCCAAGGCCAGCCTCGAATGGCGTTTCGCCGCGCCGTGGCGGTTGCGGTTGTCGTTCGGCGAGGCGGTGCGCTACCCGACCGTGGAAGAATTGTTCCAGGGTTCGCTTTCGAACGGTGCGATCGTCGACAACAATCCGGACCTCGAACCCGAGCGCGACTGGTCCACCGATCTCGACCTGATCCGCGACGTGTCGAACGGCCAGTGGAGGGTGTCGCTGTACCAGGATCGTTTCGCCGACAGCTTGTATTCACAGACTGACATCACGCTGCCGGTGCCGGTGACCAGCGTGCAGAACGTCGATGCGGTGCGGATGCGCGGCATCGAATTCGCACTGCAACTGCGCGACGTGCTTCCCGGCGTCGACCTCGACGCCAGCGCCGCCTGGAACGACGCGACCACGCTGCGCGACGCGCAGTATCCGCCGGCCGACGGCAAGCGTTTCCCGCGCATCCCCCGCCTGCGCGCGACCGTGTTCGTGGACTGGCGTTTCGCGCCCGGATGGGACGCATCGCTGGGCGTGCGCCGTTCGGGCCGGCAGTACTCGACGCTCGACAACAGCGATTTCGTGGACACTTATGGCGCAGTCAGTTCGTTCACCGTGGCCGATGTGAAACTGCGCTGGAAATTCGCGCCGCAGTGGACGGCCTCGCTGGGCGTGGACAATTTCACCAACGAACGCTACTGGGTGTATCACCCGTACGCAGGGCGGACCTGGTTCGGCGAGGTGAGCTGGAATCTCGGAGACGCGACACCATGAAAGGCTGGGTTCTCGTTTTTGCGTTGCTCGCATCGTTGTCGCCCGGCGCCATGGCGCAAGCTGAAATGCCCATGGCCGGCATGGCGCAGGAACCCGAACTCGGTGCCAGCGCCGCATTCGACGCACGCGGCCGGCTGTGGCTGGTGACGGCGAAGGACGGACACGTGCGGGTGCAACACTCCGATGATTTCGGCAAGACCTTCAGCGCGCCGGTCGAAGTGAACGCCATCGCCGAAAGGATCTACGACGAAGGCGAGAATCGTCCCAAGATCGCGTTCGCATCGAAAGGGCAGATCTATGTTTCCTGGTCGCAGCCGCTGGCCATGCCTTACAGCGGCTACGTGCGGTTCGCGCGTTCGCTGGATGGCGGCAAACATTTTTCCGCGCCCATCACCGTCAACCACGACTTGGCGAAGATCACGCACCGTTTCGACGCGCTGGCGGTGGCCGGCAACGGCGACGTGGTGATCGCATGGATCGACGGCCGCGACGAGGTGGCGAGCAAGGCCGCTGGCAAAGACTACCTCGGCAAGGCGATCTACTACACGTGGTCGCGCGACGGCGGCGAGACTTTCGCACCCGACCACAAACTGATGGACCACAGTTGCGAATGCTGCCGGATCGCGCTTGCCACGCAGCCCGGCGGCAACGTGGCCGCGTTTTTCCGCGGCGTGTACGGCGACAATATTCGCGATCACGCGTTCGCGGTGCTGCGTACCGACGGCACGGCGGATCATCCCGAACGCGCCACCTTCAGCGGCTGGCGGATTGCGGCCTGTCCGCACCAGGGGCCGGGTCTCGCGATCGGATCGAACGGAGTCCGGCACGGCGTCTGGTACGAAGCGAGCCACGGCCCTGCGATATGGTACGGGCAGCTCGACCCCGGCCATCCGCCGCGGCACTTGCTCAAGCTCGGTGGACCGGGTGCCGGTCACGCCGATGTCGCGGTGCACGGCCGCAGCGTGTGGGTCGCGTGGAACCAGGTAAGCGCGCAAGGCTGGCGGTTGATGCTGCGCGCGTCGCACGACGATGGCGACACGTTCGCTGCCCCGCACGTCATCGCCGAATCCACCGACGCGGTCTATTCGCCGCAGCTGCTGGTGTACCAGGGTCGCGCGTATGTGGCGTGGAATACCGCGAAGGGCTTTCGTCTGATTGCGATCGGCGACGCTGCGGGGGACAAGCCATGATCCGCCGCGCGCTGCGCGCGTTGCTGTTGTGCTGCGCGCTGCCGGCAATCGCCCACGCCGCGCCGCTGACGTTGCTCTCGGGCTCCGAAGTGCCGGCGCTGGTGAAGCCGCCCGCGCATGGCGAACGCATCATCGCGTTGTGGGCGCTCGATTGCGCCTATTGCGAACCCAACCTCGCGGCCTTGGCGAGATTGCAGCGCGCGCATCCGCAAGCCATCCAGTTGATCCTGGTCGCAACCGATGGGCCGGACCAGCGGCAAGCCGTTGCGGCGCGCATCGCGCAAATGCACATGGGCGCCTATCCCGCACGTTTGTATGCGGAACCCACGCCGCAACGCCTCGACTACCTGATCGATCCCGGCTGGGGCGGCGAAACGCCGCGCACGCTGGTGATCCGGGCTGACGGCACGCGCGTCGCCGTCAGCGGCGAACTCACGCCCACGCAGTTGCGGCGCATCCTGCCTTAGCGCGCGGCCGCCGCCGCACTCAGCGCTTGGACGTCTCGCCCGCGCGCTCGCGCCGCAGATATTCCTGCACGACCGCCGGGGTGTGTTCGGCCAGCCACGCGGCCATCGCTTTTTCCTGCTGCAGGATGTCTTCGCAGGCGCGCGCGACCTGGGTTTCACCAGCCGCCTGTGCCGCACCGATCAGCACGGTGTAGGACGCGATTTCCATGTGTTCGAATGCGTAGCTTGCAATCGCGCCCTTGATGACCTCGTCGCTCGTCACCATGCCGCCCATCGCCTGCATCAAGGCCATGGCCTTGCCGCCGGTGTCCTTCAGCGCGGAGGTGTCCTCGCCGAGGGATTTCAGGCATTGCTCGACGTCGCGTGCCTGCTGCCGGGTCTCGGTGATGTGCTGTTCGACCCGTGCCTTGACTTCGGGATAGTGCTCCAGCCGGCCGGCCTGGCCCTTCAGCATGGCCTCGGCCTGCATTTCCATGGCGTGCGCATCGCGCAGCCAGTCCACGAGGTTCTCGCGTGCGGGATTGCCGTGTTCCACTTCTTGTCTGACGGTGTTCATGAATGCTCCGTGTCGTGTTCGCCCTGATTCCGTTCACATGCGCCGCGCGGCACCGCCGTCCATCCCGAGGTCCGCGCCGGTCTTCGGGTTGCTTTGCGGATCGGAGCGGGTGCGCTGCTTCAGCGCCTTCAGGATCTGCTGCTCCTGGTCGGTAAGTTGCACCGAAGGCTTGCCGTCGGCGCCGTCCATCGCGATGAATTCCTCGGCCTTGCTGACGTAGCGGAAATTCTCGTCGCTGTTCCACGGCCCGCGCATATCGCCTTCGCCCTGCGAGGTGTTGACGTACACGTCGGCGAATTCGGGCTTGCCAGGCAGCTTGCCCGGCGGGAAGTTGGGCTGGATCGCGTACAGCGCCTTCTCGAACGAGAGTTGATGGGCGACTTCGCGCGTCATCAGGAAACCCAACGCATCCTTCACGCCGGGATCGTCGGTGACGTTGATCAGCCGCTCGTAGATGATCTTGGCGCGTGCCTCGGCGGCAATGTTCGAGCGCAGGTCGCAGGTGGGGTCGCCGCGGCTGTCCACGTAACCCGCGTTCCAGGGTATGCCGCCGGAATTGGTGAGCGCGGGACCGCCGCCATAGAGGATTTGCGTCACGTGCGAATCGTTGCCGGCGCCGTGCAGCGCGCGGTACAGCTCGGCTTCCGAGTTCGCGGCCTCGGCCAGTTCGCCCTTGGCGCCCTTGTTCAGCATCGCCACGATGGTGCCGATCACTTCGAGGTGGCTCAGTTCCTCGGTGGCGATGTCCAGCAGCATGTCCTTGCGGCCCGGATCGTCTTCGCCCAGCGCTTGCATGAAGTAGCGCATCGCCGCCGCGAGTTCGCCGTCCGGGCCTCCGAACTGCTCGAGCATCAGGTTGGCGAGGCCTGGATTGCCGTCGCCGACGTGCACGGAATATTGAAGACGCTTGTTGTGTGCGAACATGATTTCACCCCTCCATGGGTTTTCGTCGTGTCAATGCAGGATGCAACGGCTGTGCCACGGTCGCGGCACGCCACATTCGCATCGCGTCGTGGCCGCAGGCGGAAAATATTGCGGAGGGGAGAAAAATTTGCGCCTTGCAAGCGACGCATCATCGATGCACATCGAACGCCTGCACCACCAGGCCCGCGTTCAATGCGATCACTGCGCCGGCAGCAAGCGTCGCGACGGCGCCGGTGACGATGCCGTTGCGATGCTCGCCCATCACCGCCCGGCGGCTGGTGAACCACAGCAGCGCAATCACGGGGAACGGCAGCGCGAGGCTCAGCGCAACCTGGCTGAGCACCAGCGCGTGGGTGGCATCGATGCCGAAGCCGACCACGAGGAAACCCGGGATCATGGTCACCGCGCGCCGCAGCCACACCGAAATCGGAAAATCGACGAAGCCCTGCATCACCATCTGTCCGGCCAGCGTGCCGACGACCGAGCTGGAAACGCCGGACGCGATCAACGCCACCAGGAACACGCCGGCCGCGGCCGCGCCGAGGGTCGGGCCGAGCGTGTGGTAGGCGGATTGCAAGCCGGCCGTCTGCACATGTCTCGCATGGAAGACATCGGCAGCCATGACCACCATGGCGACGTTGATGATGGCCGCGATGCCGAGAGCGATGACCACCTCGATGCGTGAATAGCGCAGCAGCCGGTGCCGCTGGACTCGCGTGCCGGGCGCGCCGCGTTGCCGGATCAGTCCCGAATGCAGGAACAGCGCGTGCGGCATCACGGTGGAACCGATGACGCCGCAGGCGAGCAGGACCGCGCCGGCGTCGGGCAGGGCGGGCGGCCACTGGTCGGCCAACAGCCGCGGCCACGCGACCGGCTGGATCACCAGTTCGATCACGTAGCAGACCGCGATCACCCCGACCAGCGCACCGATCGCGAGCTCCAGCGGCCGGAAACCGGCGCGCTCGAACAGCAGCAACGCGCAGGTGAGGACGGCCGTGATGATCATCCCGGTCATCAACGACGTGTTCAGCAGCAGCGACAAGCCCACCGCGCCGCCGACGAACTCGGCAACGTCGGTCGCCATCGCGGCACCTTCACTGACCAGCCACATCGACAGGGACAGCGGACGCGGCATGCGGTCGCGGCACAACTCCGCAAGGTTTTTCCCGGTCACGATGCCGAGCTTGGCGGACAACGCCTGGAACATCATCGCCATCAAGCTTGCGAGCACGACCACCCATACGAGCCGGTAGCCGTAACCCGCGCCGGCCTGGAGGTTGATGGCGAAATTGCCGGGATCGAGATACGCCACCGAGACCACGATGGCGGGCCCGGCGAACGGCAAGACCACCGCCAGGCCGCGCCGGCGTCCTTCCAGCCCCGCGCGTACCTGCGCGCGGGTACGCTCGCTCGTGCGGACCAGGCCGCGTCCGCGCACATCATCGTCCATGACCGTCTTCGCTCGTGCCCAGGCCATTGGGCCCGATCACGCGTCGTGCGCGCGTGAATCCGCGGATGAACGACCGCGCGCCGGTGCCGCGGGATTCAGGCTGGATCGAACCGCATCGAAAGGTCGATCGCGCGGACGTGCTTGGTCAGCGCGCCGATCGAGATGCAATCGACGCCCGTTTCGGCGATGGCACGGACGCGTTCGAGGTTCACGCTGCCGGACACTTCCAGCGGGACGCGGCCGCCGGCGAGCGTGACGGCGTCGCGCAGCATCGCGTCCGGGAATTCGTCCAGGAGCACGCGGTCGGCGCCGGCTTCGATGGCCGCGCGCAGTTCATCCAGCGATTCCACCTCGCAATCCAGGAACACGCCGGGGCTCGCGGCACGCGCCGCGCGGATCGCGTTGGCGATGCCGCCCGCGGCGGTGACGTGGTTTTCCTTGATCAGGATCGCGTCGTACAATCCCACGCGATGGTTGTGGCCGCCGCCGCAGCGCACCGCGTACTTTTGCGCGAGCCGCAGGCCCGGGATCGTCTTGCGCGTATCCAGGATCTTCGCGCGGGTGCCGGCGACGGCATCGACGTAGGTGCGCGTCACGGTGGCGGTGCCGGAAAGCGTCTGCAGGAAATTGAGCGCGTTGCGTTCGCCCGCGACCAGTGCGCGCGCGTTGCCTTCGAGCTCGCACAGCACGGCATCCGCGGCGACGCGATCGCCGTCGTGATGATGCCAATGGACGTGCACGCCGGGGTCGAGCTGGCGAAAACATTCTTCCGCCCACGGCGCGCCCGCGAGCACGGCCGCTTCGCGGCACACGATGCGCGCGCGGGCGCGTGCGGCGGGATCGATCAGTGCGGCGGTGACGTCGCCGCTGCCAATGTCTTCCGCCAGCGCGCGTTCCACGTCGGTGCGTATCGTCGGCGGCGGTGCGAACCGCGGATGTGCCTCACTCATGGCGACCTCGAAGAGTGCATTTCCGCTCGTCATCCCGGCAGGCCGGGATCCGGTTGCTGGTGGAGAATCGAAAGGATTGCGCGCTGCCCCTGCAGCACGCCCGAAGGCATCCTGCCTGCGCAGTCCGGCCTGCGCCATGACGACGCAGACTGAAGGTTCGTTCGGGGTATCGTCAAGCCGCGGGTTGCTGCGTGGGTTGCGTCTTGCGCAGGCGATCGACGATGGCATCGAGGGCGCGGTCGAACAACGGCACTTCTTCCAGGATCATCGCGCGATTGTCGTGCAGCTCGGTCGCCAGTTGCACCGCGGTGCGGTCCGCCACCTTCAGGCCGCGGCGATTGACGAACAGGTACTTGCCGCTGATCGGGCTGATCCACGACAGCTTGGCGCGCTCGCGCGTGCCCGTCTCGTCGATGAATTCCACCCAGCCGCCGACCTTCAGGTCGCGCACGGCCTGCAGCGACCCCGCATCGATGTTGACCGACATGTCATCGGGATCGAAATCCTCGTCGACGTCCGGCGCGCCATCGGTGATGGCGGGCTGCGCATCCGGCGCGACGCCGAGCACGGCCTCGGGATCGATGGCGGGCGCGGGCACCTGCACGGCCGGCGCGGGCTCGCCCAGTTGCTGGCGCCAGAATTTGCGCAGCTCGTCCAGCAGGCGCTCGATGTCGGGTTCCTGGAAGGCGACGGTAGCCAGCCCTTCGCGCAGGTGTTTCTCGATGGAAGGCAACGCGTTCTTGTATTGCTGGCGCGCGGCTTCGCCATGCGGCACTTCGGCCGTCGCGACGAAGTCGTCCACGAAATGCACGGCCGCGCGGAATTCGGCGGAGTCCGGACCCTGGCGCAGCACGATCAGCACCAGGTAGTTGGCCCACGGCCGGGTCAGCACGCCGCGCAGCAGGGTGGGCAGGTTGCGATCGTTGATGCGCGACAGGATTTCCTGCGCGGCGTGGCGGCGCGCGTTCTGCAGGCGTTCGCGTCCGCGCGCGGCTTCGGTGGCGCGGCTTTCGGCCAGTTCCGCGCGCTTGCGGTTCTGCTCGACGAACTGGGTGAACTCGGTGAGCTTGCGTTCGAACACGCCGACGTCGTCGTCGAAATCCTGCAGCAGCGCTTCGACGGTGGTTTTCACTTTCTCGAACAGGCGATGGTCGCGATCGGATTCTTCCGACCAGCCCTTGGCGGCGTCGGCCAACTGGTCGAGCAGCTTGCGCGCCGGATGCGACGAATGCGCGAACATGCGCCGGTCGAGGATCGCCACCTTCAAGTACGGAATCTGCAGGCGCGCCAGCAGCACCTGCATCGGCGCCGGGATGGTGTGGTCCTGCAGGATGTATTCGAACAGCATGCCGACCAGGTCGATGGTGTCCTCGTCGCTGCCGGAAACATTCGCGTGGGCCGCGCCGGACAGGCGCTGGATCTGCGCCATCAACTCGTCTTTCAGACGTTGCACCATGTCCGTCGCGGCGGTGGTGTCGATGGCCGAGGGCAGTGCCGGCAGCGGGCGCGATTCGCCCTGCAGCAGGGTGAGCGCGCCGAGCAGTTCGGCCGGCGTAAGCGACGCGCCACCCGACATGTGCATGCCGTCCGGCCGTTCGGCGTGGCGGCGCGCGGCGAGCAGCGAGGTGTGGTGCTGCATCAGTTCCTGATGCAATTCGTCGGCGACCACGTCGGCGCCCGCCGCGTAGGCTTGCGCGGCACCTTCGGCATCCGCGGTGACCGCCGCCGTGCGCGCG
>DASZTT010000231.1:0-5190 GCA_035547895.1 Rhodanobacteraceae bacterium | reverse complement strand
ATCACGACTACCAAGACATCGCGGAACTCGTCGCCGCGGCTTACCTCGACAAGACCGGCCGATACGCACCCGAAGCCGAATATCGCGCCTGGAAGAATTCCGTGGCTGAGATGGCTCGCGTGTTACGCGACCACGACATACCCGACGACTCGGGCATCGGCATTGAGTTTGGCATACCCCAAACCTCGAAGCGCATCGATTTCATGATTTCGGGAAGTTCGGATTCCTCACGGAACCTCGTCATCGTAGAACTCAAGCAATGGTCCACTGCACGGTGGTCTGACAACCACGGCCTGATTTTCGCCAACCGAGGCGGACATCGTGAAACCGAAGGCACGCATCCGTGTTACCAAGCTTGGTCCTACGCGTCTTTGCTCCGAGGCTTCAACGAAGCGATTTACGCGAACTCTATTGTGCTGGCGCCGTGCGCGTATCTCCATAACTATCCGCGGGATGGGGTGATCGACGACGACATGCATTACGGCACCTATCTTTCGGAAGCACCACTCTTCCTGAAGGGAGCGGATGAACTGCACAAGCTCCGGGAGTTCATCAAGCAGCACGTGAAGTACGGCGACAAAGCCAAGCTCATCTACGAAATCGAACACGGGCGAATCCGGCCGTCGAAAATGCTCATCGACAGCGTCGTCGGAATGCTGCAGGGCAACCAGGAATTCGTCCTCGTTGATGATCAGAAAGTGGCCTTCGAAAATGCGCTGCGACTCGCGCAGCAAGCCAATAACCGCAAAAAGCGGGTGGTGATTGTCCAGGGCGGCCCTGGCACCGGAAAGTCCGTAATTGCGATCAACCTGCTGGCGCGCTTCCTCGCCAACAAGCAGGTCAGCGCTTACGTCACGCGCAATGCTGCCCCCCGTGCTGTCTTGCTGGCCAAATTGACGGGCAGCCTCACTCGCAATGAAATAAGCAGTCTGTTTAAGGGTTCGGGCGCATTCACCGAGACACAGGCCGAAGCGTTCGATGCACTGATCGTCGACGAAGCGCATCGCCTCAACGAAAAGTCGGGACTCTACGGCAATCTCGGCGAAAACCAGATAAAAGAAGTTCTGCATAGTAGCAAGTGCGCGATCTTCTTTGTCGACGACGATCAGATCGTGACATTGTCGGACATTGGACATTCAGTCGAACTGGAGCGCTGGGCCAAGTCCTTCGATGCAGACGTCTCCCGTTTCGAGCTCACCTCACAATTTCGTTGCGCGGGCTCTGATGGCTATCTTGAATGGTTGGATGACGTCCTCGGCATTCGGTCATCGCAAAGCGGTGGAAGTCTGGACCAGACCTTCGATTTTCGAATCATCGACTCACCGACAGAACTTCACGAACTGATCGCTAAGCGCAACAAGGAGACCAACAAGTCGCGCGTTGTTGCCGGCTACTGTTGGGACTGGGTAAGCAGAAGAGATGCCTCCAAGTGCGACATCACGTTTCCGGAATTCGGGTACGCTAAAAAGTGGAACCTCAGCGAAGATGGAAGCCAGTGGATCATTAGGCCTAACTCCATCAACGAGGTGGGTTGCATCCACACCTGCCAAGGCCTCGAGTTGGACTATGTGGGTGTAATCATCGGACCCGATCTGATCGTGCGAAATGGGACAGTGCGGACAGACCCGAGCGCGAGGTCGCGAATGGACCGGACAATCCGGGGCTGGAAGACACTCATGCGCAAGAATCCAGTGGCGACGGAACGGCACATAGATCGGATTATTCGAAACACGTACCGAACGCTGATGACGAGAGGCCTGAAGGGTTGTTACATCTACTGCTGCGACGGCGAAACGCAGCGGTATTTCAAAGATCGCGCGAAAAGGGGCTCGTTCGACTGAGTCTTCTGGGACCCGTTGCCAACGACAGGCGAGTCAGACCCTCAAGCGCGGAGGTCATCCTCACCCCCAATCAGCCAGATTTTGGGCTGTTCCAGCACCCGACTGACGAATGCGTTGTCGGACTTGATGCGTTTGGCCAGTTCCGCCGGCGAGAAGATCGTCGGGTTGATCTTGCGGCCGAGCTTTTCTTCCACCTCGGCCAGGGCAACGAGTGCGTCCGCGTAGCCGAGCTTGGCGGAGACGACCATCACGTCGATGTCGCTGCTTGCGGTATTGCTGCGCTTGGCCACCGAGCCGTACACGAACGCGGCGACGATTTTCTTCGACAGCGGACGCAGGGCAGCGCGCAACGGCTCGGCCAGCCCCACGGTCTTTTGCAGGATGCCGACCAGTTCGCCATGGATCGGCGCGGCCGGATTGGCCTGGTAGTGCTTCTGGTTGCCGATGGGCCGCACGGTGAGCAAACCACTGGCGACGAGTTTGGCGAGTTCGCGCTGCACGGCGCCGGAGCCTGCGCCGGTGGAAGTAATCAGCTCGCTGACGGTGAAGCTACGTTGCGGCTGGCCGTACAGCGCGCCCAGCACGCGCTGCTGGGTGGTGGTGAACAGCGCATCCGCAAGACCGCGGGGTTGATCGGCCGTCGTCTTGTAGCGCACGGGTGCTTCGCGGACGCCGGGATGCCGTGCGGTTGGTGCGCGTCTAGATGGCGTACCCATATTGGGCAGGTTAATACCCAATGTGGGCATTTACAACAGCGCGAAACCGGTGATGTGCATCACTCCAATATTGACCGCACCGCATCCAGCGCCTCCTCGACCAGTGCGGGCGGCGCTTTCTCGACACGTTTGAAGGTGCGCGCGCGCGCGTCGATGGTGCGGGTCTGGTCGCAAAGCACGACGCCTTGCGTTTTCGTACCGCTGCCCATCAGCGTGACGCTGAAGCCGGTTTCGCGCGATGCAGTGCCGCCTTGGGTGATCGGCGCGACGAGCAGCAGGCCCGACGCCCGGTTGAAGGCATCCGCGGACAGCACCAGCACCGGGCGGGTGCCGCGGATTTCATGGCCTTTGGTCGGATCGAGGCTCAGCTCGAGGATGTCGCCGCGCGCGGGAATGCCGCGGCTCACAGCAGTTCGCGCCCGACCGGGCGATCGCGCAACGACGCCTCCTCGCGATGCCATTGGGTGGGCGATTTCGGGCTGGCAGCCAGACGGTCGGCAAGCGTGCGCCGCGCGGGTGTCACCGAAAGCGTGCGGCCTTCGAGTGCGAGTTCCACCACCGAGCCGGCTTCGACCGCCATGGACCTGGCGATGCTCTTGGGGATGGCCAGGATGATCGAGCCGCCGGACTGGCGAAGGGTGGCGTCGAAGGACATGGCGCATTACTCATGTTTTACTGGAGTAAAACATTAGCAGCCTGCCGGGGCATGGTCAATCGGCGCTGTTCACGCCGAAATACGAAGTGGTGATGCGGGCCGGATGCGCTACTGATGCTGGATCCCGGCCTGCGCCGGGATGACGGCAAAAGGCAGAAGCGCGGAATGCATGCTGCGCGGGCATGACGAGCAAGGGCACTGGATCCCGGCCTGCGCCGGGATGACGGCAAAAGCGGAAGCGCTGAATGAGGTCTGCGCGGGGATGACGGCAAAAGGCCGAAGCGCTGGATGCCGGCCTTCGCCGGCATGACGAGAAAGCGGGCTGCGCCGGGATGACGAGCAAACGTTCCGCGATGCCGAACCCTCATCCGGCGCTGCGCGCCACCACGGAGCTCTTCGCCATGGATGGCAGCTCTCCCGAAGGGAGAGGGAAAAGCCCCGGTCTGCGCCGGCATGACGAGCGTTACGCAAACGGATCGCGCAGCACGATGTTGGCGTCGCGGTCCGGACCGGTACTGACGATGGCGAGCGGGCAGCCGGCGAGTTCTTCGAGTGCGCGCAGGTACGCGCGCGCGGCGGGCGGCAGCTTGTCCCATTCGGTGACGCCGTGGGTGGATTCGCTCCAGCCGGGGAATTCCAGGTACACCGGCGTGCATTCCTTCCAGCCCTCGGCGTCCAGCGGCGCGTATTCGGTGCGCTTGCCGCGGTATTCGTAGGCGATGCACACCTTCAGTTTCTCCATGCCGTCGAGCACGTCGAGCTTGGTGATGCACAGGCCGGTGATGCCGTTGATCAGCACCGCGCGTTTGAGCGCGACGATGTCCATCCAGCCGCAGCGGCGCGGACGGCCGGTGGAGGCGCCGAATTCGTCGCCGCGTTTGCGGATGTGCGCGCCGATGTCGTCGTCGAGTTCGGTCGGGAACGGGCCGCCGCCGACACGCGTGGCGTAGGCCTTGGCGATGCCGAGCACGTAGTCGATGTAATCCGCGCCGACGCCGGCGCCGGCCAGCGCGCCGCCGGTGGTGGTGTTGGAAGACGTCACGTACGGATAGGTGCCGTGGTCGATGTCGAGCAGCGCGCCCTGCGCGCCTTCGAACAGCACGCGCTCGCCGTTGCGGCGCAGGTCGTGCAGGATGCCGGACACGTCCGACTTCATCGGCTCGACGTATTCGCCGAACGCGAGGGCTTCGTCGAGCGTCTGCTGGAAGTCGACGGCTTCGGCGTTGAGGTATTTGGTGAGCACGAAGTTGTGGTAGTCCATCACTTCGCGCAGCTTGTCGGCGAGTTCATCGGGATAGCTCAGATCGGCGACGCGCACGCCGCGACGCGCGACCTTGTCTTCATACGCGGGCCCGATGCCGCGACCGGTGGTGCCGATGGCGCCGGCGCCCGCGGCCTTCTCGCGCGCCTGGTCCAGCGCGATGTGGTACGGCATGATCAGCGGCGTCGCCGGGGAAATCTTGACGCGCGAACGCACTTCCACGCCGTTGCCCTCGAGCTCGGCGATTTCCTTTTGCAATGCGGCGGGCGACAGCACCACGCCGTTGCCGATCAGGCACAGCGCGCCTTCGCGCAGGATGCCCGACGGGATCAGGTGCAGCACGGTCTTCTTGCCCTTGATCACCAGCGTGTGGCCGGCGTTGTGGCCGCCCTGGAAACGCACCACCGCGCCGATGTCCTGCGTCAGCAGGTCGACGATCTTGCCTTTGCCTTCGTCGCCCCACTGGGCTCCAAGAATTACGACTGACTGTCCCATGATTCGTTACTCGCTTCGATGTTGTGTTTCGGTTCGGGGCGACGATCGGTGACTAGGCTCGATCGTCCTGATCTCGCCAAGTCACCCGGCCCTCGGCTCCTGCCTCGGGCGCTCACGCCTGCGCGGACTGCCACCGGCAGTCCGCAAGCGCAGTCGTTCGCCCCCATTGTGCGCCGAGGATGACGACTGACTGTCCCATGATTCGTTACTCGCTTCGATGTT
>DASZTT010000230.1:0-16218 GCA_035547895.1 Rhodanobacteraceae bacterium | reverse complement strand
CGTGATCACGTTGCCGAGCACGTGTCCCACGCCGAAGGTGATGGCGGCGGCGACGCTGGTGATCGCCAACTGGCGAGCGATCGAGAACGCGAGCGTGCGTCCGGTGAACAGCGAGGTGCCGATCGCGATCAGGCACAAACCAAAGAACGTGGCGCCCAGGCTCGCGAACATCGCCGCGCGGCCGCCGAGGAAGAAATACGGCGCCACCGGGAAGATCGCGCCGAAGGCGAAGAAGCAGAACGACGAAATGGCCGCGCTCCAGGCCGAGCCGCCGAGCTCCGACGGGTCGACGCCCAGGTCTTCGCGCACCACCGTGTCGAGCGCGGTGCGCGGAGTTTCTGACAAATGCTCGGCGAGATGTTCCGCCTTGGCGCGCCCCAAGCCCTTGTCGCGATAGATGCCAGCGATGTGGCGTACGCCTTCTTCGGGTGCGACCGCCAGGCGTTCGGCGCGCTCGGTGATCTGCGCTTGGTAGAACTCGCGCGAACTGTTGACCGACAACCACTCGCCCAGCGCCATCGAACACGCGCCCGCCACCAGCCCCGCAAGGCCGGCCAGCAACACCGCGTGATTGCCCGTGGCTGCGCCGGCCATCCCCATCACCAGGCTGACGTTGGACACCAGCCCGTCGTTCGCGCCCAGCACCGATGCCCGCAAGGTATTGCCGCCCGCGGCGCGATGGCGGTGCGTGCGCGCGCGTGCCTCGTCCTGCACGAAGTGATCGCGATGGCCCGCGCGGTCAACGGGCGTTTCGAGGTGGTCGGCGTGTTCCAGCCGCACCACCGTCGGCATCACGAAGCCCGTGCCGAACCATTTCGCCAACGCACCCAACACCCGCACGCGCGTGCGCGGATGCGGCGGCGGGATGGCGGCGCCCAGCTCGCGCAAGCGCGATTCCCAGAATGCCGCGTTGGCGCGCTCGCCGTCCGCGATGCGCCGGTACGCACGCGCGAGGCGCGGGTCGGAGGCGACCGCGGCAAGACGCGTGTACAAGGCTTCGTTGTCGCGCTCGACGCGAAGGTTCCTGAGATAGCGGCGGGCAGGCGAGTCCTTCACGTGGGCACTCTGCCGAACAGCTTCTTGAAGGCGTTGTCACTGAAGCCGACGCTGACTTCACCATTCCCGCGCACCACGACGGGCCGCCTGATCAACGCCGGGTACTCTTTCAGCAGCAGCGTCCATTCCGGATCGCCGGCAGGATTCCTGCGCTGCGGCAACAGGTTACGCCATGTTGTTGAGGCCTTGTTGACCAGCGTTTCCCAGCCGCCGAGCTGCCGTGCCCAGTCCTTCAACGTCGCCGCCGGAACGGGATCCGCGCGATAGTCGACGAATGTGTACGCGACCCCGAAACGATCCAGCCAGTTGCGCGCCTTGCGGCAGGTGTCGCACGTCGGCAGGCCGAACAGGGTCACGTCCATTCGCCACTCCGCAGCAGCTCGTTGATGGAGGTCTTGGCACGCGTCTTCTCGTCCACGCGCTTGACGATGATCGCCGCGTACAGGCCGTGCGATCCGTCCGTGGCCGGCAGCGTCCCCGACACCACCACGCTTCCGGCCGGCACGCGGCCATAGCTGACCGTTTTCGTGGCGCGATCGTAGATGCGCGTGGACTGGCCCAGGTACACGCCCATGCCGAGCACGCTGCCGCGTTCGACGACCACGCCCTCCACCACTTCCGATCGTGCGCCGATGAAGCAGTCGTCCTCGATGATCGTGGGGCTGGCCTGCAACGGTTCGAGCACGCCGCCGATGCCGACGCCGCCCGACAAGTGCACGCGTGCGCCGATTTGCGCGCAGGATCCGACCGTCGCCCAGGTGTCGACCATCGCGCCGGGCCCGATATGCGCGCCGATATTGACGTAACTCGGCATCAGCACCGCATCCTTTCCGATGAACGCGCCGCGCCGCACCAGCGCGCCCGGCACGACGCGCGCGCCGGTCTTCCGGAATGCCGCTTCATCGGCGGCGGAAAACCGCAACGGCACCTTGTCCCAGGCTGTCATGGGGCCGCCGTCCATCAGCCGCATGTCGTGCGCGCGGAAGTACAGCAGGATCGCGCGCTTCACCCATTGGTTGACGCGCCATCCGCCCTGCCCGTCGGGCTCGGCCACGCGCAGGGCGCCCGCTTCAAGCGCATCCATGACCTGATCGAGCGGCGCGCGCAACGCGCCGGCATTGGCCGCATCCGGCGAAGCGCGCCTTTCCCATGCCGCATCGATCGACGATTCCCACTCTTGCATTGCGTGGCTCTCAGCTTGCCTGACCGGCCGCCATGCTGCCGGGCGCGAGCCGCCGCTGCAACGCTTCGCGCAGCGACTGCTGTTGCGCTTCGCCGAGCGGGGCGTCGCGGTTGTCGGTCAATTCGAAGAAATCTTCCACCTGGTCGCCGAACGTGGCGATGCGCGCGTCGTGCACGCGTACGCCGACGTCCAGGAACGCCCGCGCGATCGCCACCAGCAAACCCGGCCGGTCGCTGCAAACGAGGGCGAGACGCGTCAGCGGTTGACCATCGCCGCCGTTGAAGTCGATGCGCGGCGGCTTCTGGAAATGCCGCAGGCGCCGGGTGAGTCCGCGATGCGCCGGTTGCGTGCGCAGCTCGGGAGCGCGCAGCGCGTCTTCCAGTGCGCCCTGCAATTCGGCCGCGCGTTCGATCGGAACCGGCGCCTGCGAGCCGGCCTCCAGCACCGTGAAGGTGTCCAGCGCGCGTCCGTCCCGCGAAGACATCACGCGCGCGGCCACCACGTCCAGCCGCAAGCGATCGAGGGTCGCCGCCACCGCGGCGAACACGCCGTCGCGATCCGGGGTACACACGAACAGTTCGGTGCCGCCGCGCACGTCGGGCGGCCGCACCGCCACAACCGTCGCCGCGCCCTTCGAGCCGAGCATCGCGCCCACCTGCCATGCCAACGATTCCGCAGGCTGGCGCAGCAACGCGGTGTCGGGAAACGCGTCCAGCACGGCACCCGCCGCCGCAGCGTCGCACCCCTGTTCGGCAATCAGTGCCAGCGTGCGTTCGCGCACTTCGCGCACGCGCACCTCGGCGCGCGCCGGGCGTTCCAGGTCGCGCCGCAATACATAGCGTGAAGCGATGTACAGATCGGCCAGCAACCGGTCCTTCCAGGAATTCCACAGCTTCGGACTGGTGCCGGTGATGTCCGCGATGGTCAGGAGATACAGCATGTCGAGCCGGTCCCAGTCGCCGACCTGCACCGCGAAACGATGCACCACCTCGGGATCGGCGATGTCCTGGCGCTGCGCGGTCACGCTCATCAGGAGGTGCCAGCGCACCAGCCACGCGACTTCTTCGGTGTCGTCTTCGCCGAGGCCCAAGCTGCGGCAGAACCCGCGCGCTTCGGTTTCGCCCAGCTGCGAATGATCGCCGCCGCGGCCCTTGGCGATGTCGTGGAACAGACCGGCCAGCAGCAGCAACTCGGGTTTCGCCAAACGCGCAAACGCACCGCGCGCAAGCGGCAGCGCCACCCGGGCTTCCGGCGCCGCGTAGCGCGCGATGTTGCGCAGCACGCGCAGCGTGTGTTCGTCGACGGTGTAGACGTGGAACAGGTCGTATTGCATGCGTCCGACCACGCGCGCGAACGACGGCAGGATCGCCGCCAGCACGCCATGCCGATTCAGCGCTTCCAGCACGCGCACCGCGGGTGCGCCGCGCCGCAGCAGGCGCAGGAATGACGACAGCACGGCCGGATTGCGCGAGAGGGCGGTGCCGTGCGCGACCAGCGCGTGCTCCACCGCGCGCATCGTGGCGGCCGTAATGCCCGCGCAATCGCCGACGTCGAAGCGCCTGACGAACACCTCGATCAGGCCATCGGGCGCTCCCAGCAACCATCCGGGATCGCGCAGTTCGAGACGGCTGCCGCGCATCGCGAAGTGTGCGTCCAGGTCGCGCGGCGGCGGCAGCGGATGCAGGTGTTCCTGCAGGCGCTCCAGCAATTGGGTCAGCAGGCGCTCGGCGACGCCCGCGGCGCGGAAATAATCCTGCATGAAACGCTCGACGGCGGCGTTGCCGGCGCTGTCTGCATCTTCATAACCGAGCTTCGCCGCAAGCGCGCGTTGCCAGTCGAACAGCAGGCGCTCCTCCGCGCGGCCCGCTTCCAGATGGAGGCCGTAACGGATGCGGCGCAACACCGCGCGCGCATCGCGCAAGGCATCGCGCTCGCTCGCCTCCAGCAGGTGCGCCCCGACCAGGCCGTCGAGGTCCGGCACCCCGATGAGGCGCTTGCCGAGCCAGCGGATCAGGTCGAGGTTGCGCAGGCCGCCGGGGCCATCCTTGAGGTCGGGCTCGAGGTTGTGGGTGGTGTCGTCGAAACGCGCATGACGCCGCGCGCGTTCGTCGAGCTTCGCCGCGAGATAGGCGTCGGGCGGCCACAGTGCGGCATCGTCGACGAGCGCATGCAACACGTGCGCGAAACGCCCGGCACCGGCCAACCGGCGCGCGTCCAGCAGGCTGGTGAACACGCTGACGTCCGCGGCGGCGAGTTCGCGGCACTGCGCGAGCGTGCGCACCGCTTGTCCCGGCTTCAGGCCGATGTCCCAGAGGCAGCCGAAGAACGCCTCCAGCGCGCGCGCCAGCGCGGGCGCCGGATCGGGATCGTGCAATACCAGCAGATCGATGTCCGAAAACGGAAACAGCACGCCATGCCCGAACCCGCCGACGGCGAACAGCGCGGCATCGCCCGTTTCTCCGACGCACGCCGACCAGACGTGGCCGCAGACCGTGCCCACGACATCCGCGCGCGCGTGCGCGAGCAGCCCTGCACCCGCCCCCTTCCGGAAGGCGCCGGCCAAAGCACGCGCATGGTCATCCAGCAACTGGCGCAGCGCCGCGCGCGCATCGCGCGACACGCCGGCGCGCGGCAGCGCGGGCGGAAGGCGTGGTGAGGGTGGAACGGGATTCGATTCCACGGCGCGCCACCCCACTCCCAGATCCGATGCCGAATATCAGCCGTCAGGCCACGCCGTCAGGATTTCGTAACCGTCATCGGTCACCGCGACGGTGTGTTCCCACTGCGCCGACAGCGAGTGGTCCTTGGTGACCACCGTCCAGCCGTCCGGCATCTGGCGGGTCTGACGCTTGCCGGCGTTGACCATGGGTTCGACGGTGAAGGTCATGCCCTTTTCCAGGCGCATGCCTTCGCCCGGGCGGCCGTAGTGCAGCACCTGCGGTTCGTCGTGGTAGATGCGGCCGATGCCGTGTCCGCAATACTCGCGCACCACCGAGTAACCGGCCGCTTCCGCATGCTGCTGGATGGCATGGCCGATGTCGCCCAGCGTCGCGCCGGGCTTTACCTGCCTGATGCCCAGCATCATCGCCTCGTAAGTCGTTTCGACCAGCCGCCTGGCCAGCACTGAAGGCTGACCCACGAAATACATCCGCGACGTATCGCCATGCCAGCCATCCTTGATCACGGTGACGTCGCAATTGATGATGTCGCCTTCCTTCAGCACCTTGCCGGGGCTGGGAATGCCGTGGCAGATCACGTGGTTGACCGACGTGCAAAGCGTCTTGGGGAATCCGCGGTAGCCGACGTTGGCCGGAATCGCATGTTGCACGTTGACGATGTGGTCGTACGCGATCTGGTCGATCTCTTCGGTGGTCACGCCCGGCTTGATGTGGTCCTTCAAGGTCGCCAGCACCTCGGCCGCGAGGCGGCCTGCAACGCGCATGCCTTCGAGTTCTTCGGGGGTTTTGGGGATGACGGGCATAGCGGACAATTATCCACCATCTGCCTCGCGCCTGCAGGAGCGGGCGCGGCCGGTTGCCCGTGCCGCCGGCTTCCCGTACAATTGCCCGGCTTTGCGAAAGCAAACCGTCCACGCCGGACGTCACCGGCGAATCCACACGCAGTCCTGCATCCATGTGATGCACCGGCTCCGGGGTCCTTCGCAAGAGGGTCGTTGCCGGGGGCCTGCGGAAGCCCAACCCCGGAACCTGATCGCGCTCTTCCCGTCCCGTGACGGCCGCGCTCCTCGTGAAAGCGAGGCGGGTTCCCGCATCGGAGTTCAAACCATGCCCCAAGTCACCATGCGCCAGATGCTGGAAGCCGGCGTGCATTTCGGCCACCAGACGCGCTACTGGAACCCCAAGATGGCGCCGTACATCTTCGGCGCGCGCGGCAAGATCCACATCATCAACCTCGAAGCGACGGTGCCGAAGTTCACCGACGCGATGAATTATCTGTCGGGCCTGGCGCAGAAGCGCCGCACCGTGCTGTTCGTCGGCACCAAGCGCTCCGCGCGCGAAGCGATCGGCGAGGAAGCCCAGCGCTGTGGCATGCCCTACGTCAATGCCCGCTGGCTGGGCGGCATGCTGACCAACTTCCGCACGGTCAAGCAGTCGGTCGCGCGCCTCAAGGAACTCGAAGCCGCCGAAACCGACGGCACTTTCGACAAGCTGGTCAAGCACGAAGTGCTGGCGCTGCGCCGCGAGCGCGACAAGCTCGAGAAGTCGCTGGGCGGCATCAAGGACATGAAGCACCTGCCCGACGCCCTGTTCGTGATCGACATCGGCCACGAGAACATCGCCGTGCAGGAAGCCAAGAAACTCGGCATTCCGGTGGTCGCGGTGGTCGACACCAATTACGACCCGTCGCTGGTCGAATACGCGATTCCGGGCAACGACGACGCGATCCGTGCGGTGCAGTTGTACGCACGCGCCGCCGCCGACGCGGTGCTGGAGGGCAAGGCCGCCGCGCCGATCCAGGCCCGCGGCGATGACAGCGAGTTCGTCGAACTCGACGCCGAAGGCAACCCGGTCGCCAAGGATGACGAAGGCCGCAAGCCGGCCCGCCGCCCTGCGCCGAAGAAAGCCGCGCCGAAGCGTGCCGCGCACGCCGATGCCGGCGAGGCCGAAGGCGACGCGGCGTAAGCGAAATCCCTGGGGTTTTCCCTTCTTCCACCGGGAAGGGTGTGCAAAGCCGCTTTTGCGCGAAGCGCCGGATGAGGGTTCGGCTTCGCGTTGAATCGAGCTGGCGGGAGCCCCATCTCTCGTGCCGTCCGAACCCTCACCGTTGCCAGGCTCGGCAATCCTTTGCTCGCCAGGCAGCCCGGCCCTGGCCATCCGTGGCCAAGGCGTTCGATGGCGCGAGGTGAGCTTCAACGCACCTCGCGAAAGTTCCATCTCACCCCCTCTCCCGACGGAGAGGGGTTCGAGCCGCACCGTTGCGGCACATACAAATCTCAGAGGTAGCAACATGGAAATCACCGCCGCGATGGTCAAGGAACTGCGCGAGCGCTCCGGCGCCGGCATGATGGAGTGCAAGAAGGCGCTTACCCAGAACAATGGCGACATCGACGCGTCGATCGAGTGGCTGCGCAAGCAGGGGCTCGCCAAGGCCGACAAGAAGGCCGACCGCGTCGCCGCCGAAGGCCGCATCGCGCTGGCGCAGGACGGCGGCAACGGCGTGCTGGTCGAAATCAATTCGGAAACCGACTTCGTCGCCAAGGACGAGAACTTCCTGAAGTTCACCGACGAGGTGGCGCAGACCGCACTGAAGAGCGGCGCCAGGGATGCCGAGGCGCTGAAGGCTGCCAAGACGTCGCATGGCCCGACCGTCGAGGAAGGCCGCCAGTGGCTAGTCGCCAAGGTCGGCGAGAACGTGCAGGTGCGCCGCCTGGTTCGCATCGACAGCGCGCCGGTGCTCGGCGCCTACGTGCACGGTGGCCGCATCGGCGTGCTGGTCGCGATGGAAGGCGGCGACGCCGAACTCGCACGCGGCATCGCCATGCACATCGCCGCGATGAACCCGCAATACGTCGCGCCGGAAAACGTGCCGGCCGAATTCGTCGCCAAGGAAAAGGAAATCTCGCTGGCGCAGATGAGCGACAAGGACAAGCAGAAGCCGGCCGAGATCCAGGAAAAGATGATCGCCGGCAAGATCAAGAAGACACTCAACGAAATCTCCCTGACCGGCCAGCCGTTCGTGCTGGACACCAATGTCAGTGTCGGCGACGCGCTGGCGAAAGCCAAGGCCAGGGTGTTGTCGTTCCACCGCATCGCGGTCGGCGAAGGCATCGAGAAGGTGGTCGAGGATTACGCCGCGGAAGTGATGAAGCAGGCTGGCCTGGCCTGACAACAAAGCCGCACCGGAAAGAAAAAAGCCGCGAGCCATCGCGGCTTTTTTTGTGTCCCCCATCGGCCGGCTTCGCTACAATCGTGCCGTTTGCCAACCACCGGAGATCCATGCATGGCCGCAAAGCCGAAGTACCAGCGCATCCTGCTGAAACTCTCCGGCGAAGCCCTGATGGGGTCCGGCGATTACGGCATCGACCCGGAAGTGATCGGCCGCATGGCCGATGAAATCCTGGAAGCGCGCAAGCTCGGCGTCGAGGTCGGGGTGGTGATCGGCGGCGGCAACATTTTCCGCGGCGCGGGTCTCGCCGAAGCCGGCATGGACCGCGTCACCGGCGACCACATGGGCATGCTCGCCACGGTGATGAATGCGCTGGCGATGCAGGATGCCGTTGAAAAACGCGGCGGCTTCGCACGGGTGATGAGCGCGATCCAGATCCATGACGTGTGCGAGGATTTCATCCGCCGCCGCGCGATCCGGCATCTCGAAAAAGGCCGCATCGTGCTGTTCGCGGGCGGCACCGGCAACCCGTTCTTCACTACCGATTCCGCCGCGGCGCTGCGCGCGATCGAAGTCAACGCCGACCTGCTGCTGAAGGCCACCAAGGTCGACGGCGTGTACAGCGCCGATCCGAAGAAGAAAAAGGATGCCCGGCGTTTCGAGCACGTCAGCTACGAGGAAGTGATCGCGCGCAACCTGAAGGTGATGGACACCGCGGCGATCGCGCTGTGCCGCGATCACGGCCTGCCGCTCCGCATCTACGACATGACCTGCCCCGGCAATTTGATGCGCATCCTCAAGGGCGAATCCATCGGCACGCTGGTCGGCGGCACGGGCTGAGCCAGTGCCGCGGCATGGCAGCTGCCGCCTTCCGCGGCAGCCACGCGAGCCAACGCGTGCCTATAATTGGCCGTTTCCATTCACGCGGCGGGACCAGCGATGAGCACGACCGACATCAAGAACGATGCCCAGGATCGCATGGGCAAGAGCATCGAGGCGCTGCGCCACGAGCTGTCCCACCTGCGCACCGGGCGCGCCAGCACCGCTTTGGTGGAAGGCATCAAGGTGAACTATTACGGCTCGGACGTGCCGATCAACCAGGTCGCGTCGGTGGCCGTTTCGGATTCGCGTTCGCTCACCATCACGCCCTATGAAAAGCCGATGGTCGCCGCGATCGAGAAAGCCATCATGGCCTCCGACCTTGGCATCACCCCGACCACCGCGGGCACCACCATCCGCCTCAACATGCCGCCGCTCACCGAGGAGCGTCGCAAGGAGCTGGCGAAGCACGTGGGCCATGCGGGCGAGAACGCCAAGGTGGCGATCCGCAACATCCGCCGCGACGGGCTGCAGCACATCAAGAACCTCCTGAAGGACAAGCAGATCAGCGAGGACGACGACCGCCGCGCGCAGGACGAGATGCAGAAACTGACCGACCGGTTCATCAAGGAAGTGGACGTCGCGGTGCAGGCGAAGGAACAGGAACTGCTGGCGATCTGACCAGCGCGACCATGCGAGTCCAAGCCCCCGACAGGCCGCACGCGAAAGCCGCCGGCACGATCGACGCCGCGCAGGCCGCCACGGTCGCGATACGCCCGCAGGCGCAAGGCATGCAGGCCGCACGTCCTGCCCTCTCTGCGGTGCCGCGCCACATCGCGATCGTGATGGACGGCAACGGACGCTGGGCCCGGCGCCGCGGCCAGCCGCGCAGCTTCGGCCATCGCGCGGGACAGAAAGCGGTGCGCGCCACCGTCGGCTGGTGCCTGCGCAACGGCATCGGCGCGCTGACGCTGTTCGCCTTCTCTTCGGAAAACTGGAAGCGCCCGCACACCGAGGTCGGCGCGTTGATGGACCTGTTCCTGAAAGCGCTCGACAAGGAAATCGACGAGCTGCACAAGAACGAAGTGCGCCTGCGTTTCGTGGGCGAGCTGTCGGCGTTCCCGGAGGCGCTGCGTACCCGCATGCAGGCCGCGGCCCTTCGCACTGCCGGCAACTCGCGGCTGATCCTCAACGTCTGCGTCAGCTATGGCGGCCGTTGGGACATGGCGCAAGCCGCACGTCGTGCCGCCGAAGCGGTGGCGCGGGGCGAGCTCGACCCTGCCGCGATCGACGAACCGACCCTCGCACGCTATTTTTGCCTCGCCGATTTGCCCCCGCCCGATCTTTTCATCCGCACGGGCGGCGAACGGCGCATCAGCAACTTCCTGCTCTGGCAACTCGCTTACACTGAACTCTACTTCACCGACGCCCTGTGGCCCGACGTGGACGATGCCGAACTCGACCGAGCCCTCGATGATTACGCACGCCGCGAACGCCGTTTCGGCTGCGCTCCCGTTCCCGTTACCGCTCGCGCCGGCTGATCCGCGCTCATGCTGAAGCAGCGCGTCATCACCGCCATCATCCTCGCGCCGCTGATCCTCGCGCTGATCTTTTTCCCTCGCACCTCCGTGTTCGCCACGCTGCTGGGGCTGATCTTCCTGCTGGGCATGTGGGAATGGACGCGCATGGCCGGTCTGCGCGGCCGCCTCAGGCGCGGTGTGGTCCTGTTCGGTTATCTGGTCCTGTTCGCGCTGTTCTGGCACGTGTGCAAATCGCCGTGGTGGTGGTGGGCCGTGCTTGCGGGTCTCGCGTGGTGGCTGCTTGCGCTGGCGTGGCTCACGCACCACCGCTTCGCCAGCGAGCCGACACGCGGACATGCCGCACTCAAATTGCTGGCGGGCGCGATGGTGGTGGTGCCCGCGTGGTGCGCCGTGGTGGTGATGCACGGCGACATGGCCGAACCGCACACGGGCCACGGACGCTGGTGGGTGCTGTTCTTCGCGTGCATCGTGGTGGCCGCCGATATCGGCGCGTTCACCGCGGGCCGCCGCTGGGGCAGCGTGAAGCTCGCGCCGGCCATCAGTCCCGGCAAGACCCGCGAGGGCGTCTATGGCGCACTGGTGTGCTCCGGCATCGTCGGCCTGATAGGCGGGGCATTGCTGAAGGTGCCGGTCGATCGCTTGCCGGCCATCGTGGCGCTGGCGCTGTTGACCGTGCTGTTCTCGATCATCGGCGACCTGTTCGAAAGCCTGATCAAGCGCCACGCCGGCGTGAAGGATTCCGGCGCGCTGTTCCCGGGCCACGGCGGCGTGTTCGACCGCATGGACTCGATCGTGGCCGCGCTCCCCATTTTCGTGCTCGGCAAATTCCTGCTGGGCTTGTAGGCGCGATCATCCCTGATCGCCCGCATCAACAACGGAGTCGAACACCGGCGACTTCGAATCACCTGCACCAGAACGGCCTTCGCTGGCCCGGCTTTCACAACCGCTACTCCGGAACTTGCGGCAACCCTCCGCAGTCAATGAACCATCGTGGTTTTGGCACCCGGCCGGCTTTCAGGCGGGTTGCTTTATGATGGACTCCGGCAGCGTTCGACCGCTATGGCATGAACAACTTCACCGACATTCTCGGCTCCGCCTGGTGGATGATCGTCACCCTGGGCATCCTGGTGACCTTCCACGAGTTCGGCCACTTCTGGGTCGCGCGCCGCTGCGGGGTCAAGGTACTGCGCTTCTCGGTGGGCTTCGGCAAGCCGATCAAGTCGTGGTACGGCAAGGACGGCACCGAGTACTGCGTGGCGTGGATTCCGCTGGGCGGCTACGTGAAGATGCTGGACGCGCGCGAAGGCGATGTCGAGCCCGAGGATCGTCCGCGCGAGTTCACCGGCAAGCCGGTCTGGCAACGGATCCTGATCGTGCTGGCAGGGCCGGGCTTCAACCTGATCTTCGCGGTCGCGGCGTTCTGGGCAATGCTGGTGATCGGCAAGCCGGATTTCCAGCCGCTGGTCGGCGATGTCACGCATATCGCCGCGCAGGCGGGCATCCAGCGCGGCGACCGCGTGCTGAGCGTCAATGGCCACGCGATTTCCAACTGGACCGATCTCAGCCTCGCCCTGGCCAACGCGGCACAGGCGCGCCAGCCCACACCGCTGCGGGTGCGCACCGCCAAGGGTGGGGTCGAGACGCACGTGTTGCAGTTCGGGAAGCTGCCGCCGCATCCGAGCGACGAGACCCTGTTCGAACAGATCGGGATGACGCCGCTGCAACACACGCTGCCGGCCGTCATCGGCAAGGTGATTCCCGGCAGTCCTGCGCAAGCGGCCGGGCTCAGGCCAGGCGACAGGATCCTGAGCATCGACGGCACCGCGGTCGCGGACTGGAACCAGTTGACCGACACCACCCGCAAGGATGCCAGGCCCGATCACAGGCTGGCGCTGGTGATCGAGCGTGCCGGCCAGCGCCTGGCACTGAGCGTGCAGCCGCGCCTGACCACCGAAGACGGCAGCAAGGTCTGGGCGATGGGCATCTACGTCCAGCCCGGTACGGCGAAGTACGACACCGTGCTGCGCCGCGGTCCGCTCGACGCCATCCCGGAAGCCTTCGCCCAGACCTGGGATTTCACCGCGACCACGGTGAAGATGCTGGGCCACATGCTGGCGGGCTCGGTCGCGCTGTCCAACCTCTCGGGCCCCATTTCCATTGCGCAGTACGCGCAGACCTCCGCCGAGATGGGACCGGCGTGGTTCCTGTATTTCCTCGGCATCATTTCGCTCAGCCTCGGCATCATGAACCTGCTGCCGATCCCGATCCTCGACGGCGGCCACCTGCTCTATTACCTCATCGAACTGGCCAAAGGCAGCCCGTTGTCCGAGCGCGCGATGGCCGCGGGCCAGTACATGGGCATGGCGCTGCTGGTGATGCTGATGGGACTGGCCTTCTACAACGACATCCTGCGGATTTTCCAGTGAACGCAACATTCCCGCGCAATGGCCCGAATCCAGGGCGCATGCACGGTACCGCTTGACTGCTTCGCTTTCCCGGGCGCCGCTGCGCCTGTACGATGCACGGTTTGCGCTACATCCTCCTTGAGTTCCGGAATCGACGATGAAACGAGTCGCCGCACTGATCCTGTTCGCCGCCCTGTCCGTGCCGATGTCGGCGTACGCCTTTCAGCCCTTCACCGTCAGCGACATCCGCATCGAGGGTCTGCAGCGCATCGCCGCCGGCACGGTCCTGAGCTACCTGCCGATCGAACCCGGCCAGACGATGACCGACGCCACCGCGCAGAAGGCGATCCAGGCGTTGTTCAAGACCGGCTTTTTCAATGACGTGGAACTGGAACAGCAAGGCACCATCCTGGTCGTGAAGGTGCAGGAGCGGCCCTCCATCGCCAGCCTCACGGTGCACGGCAACAAGGACATCAAGACCGACCAGTTGATGAAGGGCCTGAAGTCGGCCGGCCTTGCCGAAGGCCAGACTTTCGACCGCCTCACACTCGACCAGATCCAGCAACAGCTGATCTCGCAGTACAACGATCGCGGCAAGTACAACGTGACGGTCGAACCCCACGTCACCAACCTCGACCGCAACCGCGTCGCCATCGACATCGAGATCCACGAGGGCAAGGCGGCCAAGATCCAGGAGATCAACATCGTCGGCAACCATACCTACACCGACGACGAGGTCCTGCACGACTGGGAATCCGGCACCCCCAACTGGACGTCGTGGTACTCGAACAACGACCAGTACTCGCGCGAAAAACTCTCCGGCGACCTGACCAAGCTTTCTTCCTACTACCTCGACCGCGGCTACGCCGACTTCAACATCAACTCGGCGCAGGTCACCATCAGTCCCGACAAGCGCAGCATCTATATCGCGGCGGCAATCCACGAAGGCGACATCTTCAAGATCTCCGATATCCACCTGCTGGGCACGCTGGTGCTGCCGGAACCGGCGCTGCGCAAGGTGCTGCGCATCGAGCCCGGCGAAATATTCAACCGCCACAGCATCGAGCTTTCCGCCGACGCGATCACCGACGTTCTCTCGAACATCGGCTACGCGTTCGCCAAGGTCTCGCCGATTCCCAAGGTCGACGAACAAAACCACACCGTCGATCTCACCTTTTTCGTCGAGCCGGGCCCGCGCGTGTACGTGCGCCGGATCAACTTCAAGGGCAATACCAACACGCAGGACCAGGTCCTGCGCCGCGAGATGCGCCAGTACGAAGGTGCGTGGTACTCGCAAGCCGCGATCGACCGTTCCAAGGTGCGCCTGCAGCGCCTCGGCTTCTTCAAGGACGTCAACATCGACACGGTCAAGGTGCCGGGCACGACCGACGAAGTCGATCTCAACGTCAAGGTCACCGAGGAATCCTCCGGCCAGTTCCAGTTCGGCGTCGGTTATTCGCAGGTGTCGGGCGTCATCCTTTCGACGTCGATCGCCAACAGCAACTTCCTCGGCAGCGGCAACAGCGTATCGGCAACGTTCTCGAAGAGCCTGTTCCTGAAGCAGTATCAGGTCTCATTCTTCGATCCTTACCTCACCGACAGCGGCATCGGCATCGGGTACAACGCCAGCGTGCTGCAATTGAACCAGGGCGAGGACAACATCGCGACCTACCTGTCGGACACGGATGCGTTCTCGACTTACCTGAGTTTCCCCATCAGCGAAACGGACAGCGTCAACGTCGGCCTCGGCATCAACAAGACAAAGCTGGACCTGATCCCGGGTTACACGCCGGACGTATTCTTCGATCAAATGGCCAAGATCGGCCACTACACGGTGCGCAGCACGCCACTGACGCTTTCGTACGCCCACGACACCTTGAACAGTTTCTACAAGCCCACCCGGGGCGGCCTGCAGCAGGTCAGCGCCGAAATCGGCTTGCCCGGCGCCACGGTGCCCTACTACAAACTGACCCTCACCAGCAGCGACTATTTCCCGCTGCCATTCGGTTTCGTCGGCCACCTCAAGGGGACGCTCGGTTACGGCAGCACCTACGGGACGAACGACATTTCGGTGCAGTACGCGGATGCCAACGGCGTCATCCGGACGATGTCGTTTCCGTTCTACCAGAACTACTACGCGGGCGGCGTGCAGGACGTGCGTGGTTTCGAGGACAACACCCTCGGCCCACGCATCTGCTCCGGCCGTATCGATGCGGACGGCAAGCCCGACCCCTCGGCCATCGCGACGGCAGACAATACCTGCGTCGGCGGCGTTTCCTTCCGGCCGCAGCCGGTCGGTGGCGCATTCAAGGTGCTGGGCACGGCGGAACTGGTGCTGCCGTTCTTCAAGGACAACAACAAGGCGCGCCTTTCCCTGTTCACTGACGTCGGCAACGTCTATTCGAGCTACGGCGACTTCAACGCCTCCCAGCTTCGCGCCTCGGTCGGCATTTCCCTGCAGTGGATCGCCCCGGTCGGTCCCATCGTGATCGACCTTGCACGCCCCGTGCGCGACCAGCCGGGTGACGCGCCGTTCGAGGAAACGCTGCAGTTCTATTTCGGCCGGACGTTCTAGCGCGGCGCCCCGTTCATTCGTGCGGTCGCGCCGCCGAAACGAACGGTGCCGCGCTCCCGTAGCCCGGTCAACCCTTGCCGTGCAGTGGTTGATCGTTCCCTGGATCAGGCCGGCTGAAACGATCGCGGACCGATACAATTCCTGGCGCTATCCGCCGACAGGCGGTGCGCGCGCGTTGTGAGCAGATCTCTCCGACCACAGGGGCGAATGGAACCCTCCACCGGCTATCGCATCGATGACCTTGCCCGACGCTTCGGACTTGAAGCGCGCGGCGACTCGACACGCGCGATCCGCGGCGTGGCCCCGCTCGCGCGCGCCGCACGCGACCAGCTGGCTTTCCTCGCGAATCCACGCTACGCCGGTGACCTCGCCCACACCCAGGCCGGCGTCGTGGTGCTGGGGGCCGAACATGCCGGCGCGAGTCCTTCGCCCGTCCTCGTCGCCAAGGACCCCTATCTCGCCTATGCGCGCATCGCGGCGCTTTTCGAGCGCCAGCCTGCAGCGACCCCGGGCGTCCATGCGACGGCTGTCGTCGCCTCAGACGCAAGCGTCGACGCGAGCGCGAGCGTCGGCCCCGGTTGCGTGATCGAATCGGGCGCGATCATCGAGGCCGGTGTGGTGCTGGGGCCGCATTGCGTCATCGGCCCGGATTGCACCGTCGGCGCGCAGTCGCGCCCGACCACGCAGTGCGGGCCGAGCACGGCGCCGTCCTCGACGACGGCGCCGTCTTCGATCACGCAGTACGGCCCGACCGATGCGCCCGCGGCGACCTGCGCGCCCGCCGCGACGATC
>DASZTT010000229.1:0-3658 GCA_035547895.1 Rhodanobacteraceae bacterium | reverse complement strand
GGTGGCCGGAGATCGCCCGAAATTTGATCATGCGGTCGAGGCAATCAATGAACGCACGGTTTTGACGACTCTTTCCACGTCGGCATCGGTGAGCTTCGGCGACAGCGGCAGGCTGACTGTCTCGCGTCCGAGACGCATGGCGTTGGGCCATTGTTCCGGCTTCCAACCGAAGCGCTGCTGGTAATAAGGATGCTCCGGAACGGAAAGATAGTGCACGCCGGTGCCGATCCTGCGCGCGTTCATGGCATTGAGGAAGGCGTCACGGCCAATGCCGCAGCGCGCTTCGTCCACCATGATCGTGAACAGGTGCCAGGCGTGCCTGGTGTCCGGCGCCGGCGGCGCGGGCAAGCCGACCGGCAGGTCGGCGAACGCTTCCATGTAGCGGTTCCACACCGTCTCGCGGCGCTTCCAGTTCCGCTCCACGCGCGCGAGCTGGTGGATGCCGATCGCGGCCTGCAAATCCATCATGTTGTACTTGAAGCCGGCCTCGACGACCTGGTAGTGCTTGTAGCCCTGGTCGCCGAAGCGATGCCAGGCATCCTTGCTCATCCCGTGCAGCGCCAGCACCTTGGCGCGCGCGATGTGCGCTTCGTCCCGGCCCGTGATCATGCCGCCTTCGCCGGTGACGACATTCTTGGTGGCGTAGAAGCTGAAGCAGCCGAAATCGCCGAACGTGCCCGCCTTGCGGCCGTGGTACGTGGTCTCGATGGCGTGCGCGCAATCCTCGATCACCCGCAGGCCGTGCTTGCGCGCGATTGCCATCAGTGCGTCCATCTCGCAGGCACGCCCCGCGAAATGCACCGGCAAGATCGCGCGGGTGCGTGGCGTGATGGCGGCTTCGATCGCGGCGGGGTCGATGTTCTGCGTGTCGGCATCGACGTCCGCCAGCACCGGAGTCAGGCCGGCATGGATGATCGCGTTGACCGACGCGCAGAAGGTCATCGGCGTGGTGATCACTTCGCTGCCGGGTTCGAGATCCGATGCGACCATGCTGACGTGCAGCGCCGCGGTCGCGGAATTGACCGCGGCCACCTGCGTTGGCTGCAAGCCCTGGTACGCCGCGAAATCGCGTTCGAACTGCGCCACCCGCGGTCCAGTGCCCAGCCACGCGGATTCCATGCAGGCGACGACTTCGTCGATCTCGGCCTGTTCGATCAGCGGTGAGCCGAAGACAAGGAAAGGGTCGTCCGAAGCATTCATGGTGCGCGAGGTGCCCCGCAGGAGATTGGGATCGAAAAACTCATGGAAGGGATCGATCCGCGGAAGCATTTTCTTGCTGTTTCCCGGCTGCGTAGCTTGTGTCTGGATCGAGGCGCGAAAGTGCTTCGGCCAACGCCGGAGCCAAGGAGGCGGCGTAGGTTCCGGTCATATGCTCGCTGTCCCTGAACACGATCCTGCCGTCGATTTCGGCATGGCAGGTTCCGGCCGGGCAGACGCTGTTTGTCATGTCGACGACATGGACATTGCCGTAGGGCGCGGCGGCAATTTGCAGCCACTGAAACAATTTTGCGTCGTAAGGGTTGTAAGCGGGTGCAGTGCACCGCGTGCTTCCGGCAAGCATGCGGTAGAAGGCACTTCGGGGTGCCAGGCACGATGGGCCATCGAATGGCAGCCGCGGTGTTGCCCGCATGATGTAGATCTGCCTGGCGGCAGGAGCGATTTCCGCAAGCACCCGGCGGGTACCCGTGATCCACTGGGCTTGCTTGAGGTGGTTTGAAGTAGATCCGAGCACGATCACGTCTGGCTTGATGGCGGCGATGTCGCGCAAAGCCGCCTTGCGCCACTGCGAGCATTCCGTGTATTCGCGGCCGATGCGCGGGTAGAAGATCGGCTCATCCACCATCGGGCAGGATGACTTGGTCATGACCAGCAGTTGCCAGCCGGGCTTGTCGAAAATTTGCGCGTAGGCGGGAAACCACTGCAGGGCAATACTGTCACCGATGGCAACCGCGGTGTGCTTTGCATGTGGATCACCGAACGAGCAAATTCGCACGCGTGCGGAGTGATACCAGTCATCGCAGCCCATGCTGTAGATCACGGGTGCGTCGTAGTGGGCGGCGACGAAGCGCATCTGGCCTGGCGCTTTCATGCGTGCCTGCGCCGAGTCGTGCCAGCGCAGGGCAAGCGAGCCGGCCAGAATCATGATTGCCAGTCCCGCGAATACCGCCATGCGGGGCTTTGCAAGCAGTCTGCGATTGTGCCGGATCGGTGTTTCGAAGAACCTGTACGAGAGTGCCGCGATCAGCAGGGACAACAAGACCAGCAGCAAGCGATTCCATCCGCTGCGGGCGTCAAGGAGCTGAGCGCCCAGCAGCAATACGGGCCAATGCCACAGGTACCAGGAATATGAGACCCGGCCGACGGCTTGCATCGGGCGTCGCGACAACCAGCCGTTTGCCTCTTGCCATCCGGCTTGCCCGGTTCCCGCCGTCAACACCAGCGCGGTGCCCAAGGTCGGCAACAAAGCCCAGTAGCCGGGGTACGGTACGGAGCCGTTGATCAGCAAGGCAGCCGCGATGATCATCGCCAACCCGGACCAGCTCGCGACTGTCGACCAGGCTGCCCCGGGCTTGCGTGCGCCTGCCGGGTAGTTGGGCGTACCCACGCCAAGGAACACCAATGCACCGAGTGCGAATTGCCACGCGCGTGACGGCATCATGTAGAACGCCAGGCGTGGAGCGTGCCAGGTCCAATAGATCGACAACGCCAGGGCCAATGCGAACACGCTGCCGAATACGAATTTGAGGCGTACCGTGGTCGGTAGCCGTTTAGTGCCCGACCATGCCCCCATGCCCAGCACGACGAGCAAGGGCCAGACGAGATAGAACTGCTCCTCGACGCCCAGCGACCACGTGTGCAGGAAAAGATTGGTTTCCGCGCCCGGCGCGAAGTAGTCCATGTTCGCGAAAGCGAAATGGAAGTTGCTGAGCCACAGTGCAGCGCTGGTTCCCGCGAGCGCCTGCTGGTCCTGCCCGTCGGCCGCCAGCAGCAGCCGGCCAAGTACGCAGGCGACGGCCAGCATCAGCAACAGCGCAGGAAGCAGCCGGCGCAATCTGCGGGCATAGAAATTCGCAAATCGCAAAGTCCCGGTGGTCTGGATTTCCTGTACCAGCAAACCGGTTATGAGGTAGCCGGACAAGACGTAGAACACGTCGACGCCGACGAAGCCACCGGCCAGCCATGACACCTTGGCGTGACATGCGACCACGAGCAGGATCGCTACGGCGCGCAGCCCTTCTATGTCGGCCCGGTAGCCGAGCCGGTAATCTCCTGATGATCCGGACACTCCTGTCAACTCCCCTTGAGTGGCGATTTGCCTTGCTCCGCGAGCCTTTCCAGGACGGCAATTTGCTGGTCAAGGCGTCCGGCGTAGTTCATGCGTCGCAGGGCATCGATCTGTTCCAGCGCTGGCTCGGTCTGGCCGTTGCGAGCGTAGAGGGCAGCCAAATCGACCCGGTAAGCGGACTCCGAAGGTGACTTCCGCACCGCGCTGGCAAGGTATTTTTCTGCCTGCACGTCATTGTGCAGGATGTCTCGCTGGAAGTCTGCGTACGCGCCATCGAGCCGCGCGATGGGATGTGGGCGCGATAAAGCTGCCTCATAGGCGTGTTGCAAATCCACGATATCGAACTTGCAGATCCTGGCGTTGTAGCAGTTC
>DASZTT010000228.1:0-16459 GCA_035547895.1 Rhodanobacteraceae bacterium | reverse complement strand
GGCCCATGGCCAGGCGCAGCACGTCGGGACCGCGTTGCAGCCACGCGCGGACGCGCACCGGCAACAACGCAGCCAGTTCGCCGCCCCACCAACGCAGGAAGCCCGGCAGCGGCGAACGCGACCAAGCCAGCTTCATGCGTTCGAGGGATTGTGCGCTCGCGGTGGCCATGTTCGGAATTCAGGGCGCCTGCGTGGAATCGGTGCGCCAATCCAGCACTTTGTACGGGCGTGCCTGGGTTCCCGTCAACGCCAGACGTATCGTCGCGTCCAGGCCGGCGCGGTTGCCGTCGGGCATTTCGGCGACGCTGAAGACGCGTTCCACCACGCCGCCATACCCGGCTACCAGCGGACCGTTCGCGACCGCGCCGAAGGCCTGGCCGTTGCCCGCGCCCCGCCGCGCCGCGTGCTTGCGGCGTGCATCCACTTGTGATTTGGCCTGCGCCACGCGGATGCCGCGCAGCGACGCCAGCACCAGCGCGCCGGCGTATGACTCGTCCGGGAAATTGCGCCCGGAGTAAACCGTGACTGCATTTTCGACCTTGCCGAACAGGGCGAGGTTCATGCCCGGCAGCCGCGCCAACTCGTCGATCGCGCGGAACGGCTGGCCGGGCTGGCCGGGAATGCCGCCGCGCGACGACACCACTGCATCCGCAAGCTGGTCAGCACGCGCTGCGTCCACGCCCGCCGCCTGGAAGATGCTGCTCAACAACGTGGCCGGCGCCGCGTTGAGATCGGCCATGCCGCTCACGTCGACCACCCTGATGGTGACCTTGGCGCCATCGAACGCGAACGTGTAGGGGCGGCCGTCCGGCACCCATTGGTGCGGCTGGTCGGGTGCGCGCAGCCCCGCAACGGCCTGCGCAAGACCCGCCTCGGCGGCGAGTTCGGCGCGCGCGTGTTCGGCGCCGTAAAGCGCGGCTTCGCTGTGGCTGCGCGACGCTGCCGCCACGCCGACCAACAGCGCCGCGAGCAGCAGCGTTGCCCACAACACCAGCAACAAGGCCGCGCCGCGCTCGTTCCCCGCAGACCTCGAGGACCTCATCGCACACTCCCGATCTGCGCGCCGAATCCCTGCCCGGTGCGCACCGGGATCACCATGTCCGGGAAGCCGACCCGGGTGCGCCATGCGGGATCGAGATGGATGCGCACCGCCAGCGGCAGTCCGTTGGTGGCCTGCCAATCGCCGCGCCACGCCGGCGGCTTGCCGAACGCCGCGGCAGCGAGGTATTCGAACTTGCCGCCGCGCAGATCGGTCAGCAACACGTGCTGGACCGGCTGCGCGTTCGCAACCAGGTCTTCCGTGTAAGGACGGTAATCGAGCTGCAGCGACATGCCTGCGCCCTGCTTCTGCAGGCTCAGCGTCTGGATGTACAAGCCCGCGTGACCGGATTGCATGGGAAGCGGCGCGACATACTCGATCGAAGTGGCGTCGCCGCGAAACATGCGCGCCGCGGAACCATCCGCCATCGCGAACGGTTGCGGCCCCGCGGCACCTACATAGCGGCGCAGGAATTGCTGCACCGTGCGCACGGCTTCGCCCTGTGCCATCACCGCATCGGCGGAATGGGTGACGCGGGAGGCACCGCGCATCGCGCCCCACACGCCCAGCATCACGAACGCCAGCAGCGACAGCGCCAGCAGGATTTCGAGCAGGGTGAATCCAGCTTGGCGCGCCGCGTGCTTCATTCGCCGGTGTCCCGCTGCGGCGCGGCCTGCGCACGCTGGGTGGACAGCCGCAACACGCGGCCGGCGCCGTATTGCACCGTCGCATCGAGCTGGTACAGGTCGATGCCGGCCGCCTGCGCCATCATCGTGCCGCCCTGCTGCAGCGACACCGCGGCGTCCGTCCCTTGTGCGGGGCGCGGGCGCGGAAGCGCGTGCACCTTCAGGGTCCAGCGCATGCCATCGTCGAAGGTTCCCTCGGTGCTTCCATCCTTCAATGGCGCCATCAGTCCCTGTTCCGCGAAAAGGGTTTGCGCGTGCTCGACCGCCGTGTCCAGCGCCGTAGCGCGCGCGGCATTCTGCGCGGATTTCCCGAGCGCACCCAGGCCGATCGCGAAAGCGATCGCCAGCAGCGCGATCGCAGCCAGCACTTCGATCAGGGTGAAGCCGCGCGGGCGCGTGCTCATTGCGACGCTCCGTTGCTGACGGTCACCGCGCCGGTCAGCCAGTCCACGTCCACGCGCGCACTGCGCCGGGCTTCGCTGAGGGTGACGTTGCCGCCGCTGGAACTGCCGTCCGGGAAATAACCGATGCGCGCGACGCCGCGAGATTCGCCGGCCTCGGCGGCGGACTGCACGTGCACGCTGGCGGCCGCGGGAAAACCGCGCGGGTCACGTCCGGGGACCGTGTAGGCGTGCGCGCGCAGGTCGACGCTGAACCATTGCGGCTTGCCGGTCGCCATCGCGCGGGTGCGGGTGTCGCGCAACCCCGCCGCGACGCGTTGCGCGGCCGCCTGCAACTCGCCGCGGCTGCGGCCGTGCAGCGACACGGCGGTCACGGTGGCGGCGATCGCGATCAGGGCGATCACCGCAAGCATTTCGATCAGGGTGAAACCGTGCGCGCGGCTGGACGCCCGGGTCAGGATGCCGAGCGCCGGGTTGCCTGGTGGGCGCCGGATGCGCAAGCCCGGCACCGGAAACCGGCGCCGGATACGAGCGCCCCTGGTCCTCTCTCTCCCGCCAACGATCCCGGCCTTATTGCCAGTTGCCGTAATCACGATCGATGCCCTCGCCTCCGGGCTTGCCGTCGCGACCGAGGAAGATGATGTCGTACTGGCCGTGCTGGCCGGGATAGACATAGCCGTATGGATGGCCAAACGGATCGTTGAGGTCGGCCGGCTTGGCATACGGACCGTTCCACGACGGCGCGTTCAACGGCTTGGTGATCAGGTCGTCAAGCGCTTTCGGCGGCGAGCCGTTGTCCAGCGCGTAGGCCTGCACGTCCTGGTCGAGCTTGGTCACGCCGATCTTGCCGGCGTCCCATTTGCCGGTGTCCACCCGTCCCGACACCGAGCGCGCCACGATCACGCCGACGATCCCGAGCAGCACGATCACGGCGAGCATTTCCAGGAGCGTGAAGCCACGCGTTCGCGCGCGCCGGTTCGAATTCAATGCAAGCATGGCAAAACCCTTTGGTTGAGTCACTGGATGCTGCCGGTCAGGCTGAGCAGCGGCAGCAGGATGGACATCATGATGCCAGCGACCAGCAGCGCCATCACGATGGTCAGGATCGGCACCAGCGCCGACAGCATCTTGTCGATCGCCGATTTCACTTCGCCGTCGTAGGTGTCGGCGGCGCGCAGCAGCATGTCGTCCAGCGTGCCCGATTCCTCGCCGACCGTGGTGATCTGGATGGCGAGCTTGGGAAAACCGGTATGCGCGGCAAGCGCGTGCGACAGCGAATCGCCGCCCTTGACCGCTTCGATCGCGGGTTCGAGCTGCGCCGACAGTTCGCGGTTCGACACCACCTGGCGCGCGATGCCCAACGCGGCCAGCAGCGACACGCCGTTCTTCAGCATCGAGCCCAGCGTGCGCATCAGCCGTGCGGTGTCCACTTTCAGAAGCAGCGGTCCGAACACCCTGACGCGCAGCAGCCGCGCATCGAACGCCCGCCGCGTCGCGGGATCGCGCATCCGCGCGCCGGCGTACAAGCCGGCCACCACCAGCGCAGCCAGCACCAGCAGGCCCCAGTCGTGCAGGAAACTGCCGAATGCCATCAGCACCCGCGTGATCAGCGGAATCTGCACGTTCATGTCGTGGAAGATCGGCACGAACTGCGGCAGCACGAAGGCCAGCAGAAGGATCAGCGAACCCAGCACGCCGAACAACAGGAACGCCGGATACACCAGCGCGCCGATCACGCTTTCGCGAAGCTTGCGTGCGCGCGCCAAGTAGTCGGCCAGGCGCGCCAGCGCCGCGTCCAGCGCGCCGCCCGCTTCGCCCGCGCGCACCATGCTCAAATAAAGCTTGCTGAAGACGCCGTGCTCTTCTTCCATTGCGCGCGACAGCGACGCGCCGCCGCGCACGCGGTCGCGGATGCGTTCGACGACGTGGCGGGCGCGTTCGCCTTCCGGCAGTTCCAGCAGCATCTGCAGTGCACGATCGAGCGGCAGGCCGGCATGCAGGAGAATCCCGAGCTGTTCGGTGAATTCGACCAGCGCCGCGCCGGACAGGGATTTCTTGCGCAAGCCGCCAAACAGCGAACCGCCGCCCGCGGCGTCGCTCGCCTCCAGGGGCACGTTGCCCTGTTCCTGCAGGCGCGCGATCACGTCGTCGGCGGACGCCGCGTCCATCCGCCCCTCCACGGTCTCGCCGCTGGGCGTGACGGCCTTGTAGCGGAACGACGCCATCACTCGTCCTGCGTCACGCGCAGGACCTCTTCCACGGTCGTGAGTCCAGCCAGCGCCTTGCGCAATCCGTCTTCGTACATCGTGCGCATGCCGCTGGCACGCGCGGCCCGTTCGATGTCGGACGCGTCGGCGTGCTGCATCAGCAGTCGGCGCAGCGCATCGTTCATCGTCAACTGTTCGATGATGGCCAAACGGCCGCGGAAACCGCTGGGATTGTCCGCGGAAGGTTTCGGGCGGTACAGGCGGATCGGACGTTGCGGGGTGAGCTTGTCCAGACCCAGTTCCGCGACCAGTTCCGGCAGCGGTTCGTAAGCTTCGGCACTCGCGGGGTCCAGCCGGCGCACCAGACGTTGCGCGAGGATCGCGTTGACCGTCGATGCGATCAAATAGTCCTCGACGCCCATGTCCAGCAGGCGCGTCAACCCGCCGGCGGCGGAATTGGTGTGCAAGGTGGACAACACTAGATGCCCGGTGAGCGCCGACTGGATCGCGATCTTGCAGGTTTCCAGGTCGCGCATTTCGCCGATCATGATCACGTCCGGATCCTGGCGCACGATCGAACGCAGCGCGCCGGCGAAATCCAGCCCGATCTGCGGCTTCACCTGCATCTGGTTGATGCCTTCGATCTGGTATTCGACCGGGTCCTCGACGGTGATGATCTTGCGGTCGGGTGTGTTGATCTTCGACAACGCCGTGTACAGCGTGGTGGTCTTGCCCGATCCTGTCGGGCCCGTGACCAGAAGAATCCCGTGCGGCTGTTCCAGCACGCGCATGAACGCGGGCAAGGTGTTGCCGTCGAAACCCAGCGAATCGAAATCCAGCACCACGCTGCCGCGGTCGAGGATGCGCATCACCACCGACTCGCCGAAGCTGGTCGGGATGCACGACACGCGCAGGTCCAGCTCCTTGCCCTGCACGCGCAACATGATGCGGCCGTCCTGCGGCAGGCGGCGCTCGGCGATGTTCATGCGCGCCATGATCTTGATGCGCGAAATCACCGCGGCGGTGGAGGACGCCGGCGGCGCTTCCACCTCGTGCAGCACGCCATCGATGCGGTAGCGCACCTTCAGGCGGTTCTCGAACGGCTCGATGTGGATGTCCGAGGCGCGCTGTTCCACCGCGCGCTGGATCAGCAGGTTGACGAGGCGGATGACCGGCGCTTCGGAAGCAAGGTCGCGCAGGTGTTCGATGTCGTCGTCGCCCGAACGTCCTCCGCCCTCGCCTTCCAGGCCTTCCACGATGGTGCCGAGCGCACTGCGGCCCGCGCCGAACCAGCGCTCGATCAGGTCGTCGATTTCGGAACGCGCCGCGACAACCAGCGACACCGGCCGCCCGCAGGCGAGCTGCACCGCGTGCGACACGTAGGCATCGCCCGGATCGGCCGTGGCCAGTTGCAGTTCCACGTCCGATTCCGCCACGGGCACCGCGTGATATTGCTTCATGAAGCGCACGCCGAGCGCGGTTTCGGGCGGCGCGTCCGGCGCGTCCTTGGCCGACAGCAGCGGCAGATGCAGGGTTTCCGCCCAGGCTTCGGCCAGGTCACGCTCCGACACCAGCCCGAGCCGCGCAAGCAGCGCGGTCAGGCGCGTTTCCGGCGCTTCCGCCAGCAGGCGTTCCGCGCGCGCGAGATCTTCTTCCTTCAGGCGCCCGCGCTCGACCAGCAGGGCGCAAACGCCCGTCTCCGCGTCCTCCGCGGCAATCCGGTTGGGGTCATTGTCGTGCTGCAACGCTGCCGACATCGCCAGCTCTCGGGTGGGCCATTTGTCAGGCCGCCATTGGTAGCACACCCGCATGGCCAAAGCGAGCATCCGCCGCCCCTGCAAGGTCAACGTTCAGCACGGCATAACGTTGACGGCCGCGCAAAACGAAACCGCCGATCGTTGAGGATCGGCGGTTCGGGGTGTTCCCTGCTCACATCGAGGCGGGCGGCGCCGATGCCGGCGCTGAAGTGTCCATCGAATAGCTCAAGTGCAGGATGATCTTGTCGCCCTTCTTGAGGTTCTGGGCGGCACCCGGGAAATGCACCGTCAAGTTGCCGAGTCCGGTCTGGACCTGGACCATCCCGTTCGGATCGACCGACTGCACCGTGCCCGCCATGTCGTGGCGGCCCTTGATGTTGCTGGACGCGCTGGCCTGCGGAATCCGCGCCGGCAACTGCTGCTGGCTCTGCGACTGCGGCGTGGTCTGGAAAGGCGGCGCGTGCGTAACGCCCGGCTGATTCTGCGGTGGCGGCGCGGTCTGCGCCACTGCAAGCGGCGCCGCGCAGGCCAGGGCCAGGGCCGCGGCGAAACTGGAAAACGAATGCAGGCGTTTCATGGAATCCTCCTTGCTTGACGAGGTCCGTGTCGCGGGCAACGCGTTGCGACAAGGCGCGCCACACTCCGTGGCCCTTCCACTTCACGCGGCGTGCGCGATGGCGTCAAGACGACCGCGCTCCGCCGTTCAGCGTCGCCGAGGATTCGAGTCAGCGGCGGCTCAGGCTGAGGTTAACGAAACGCAAAAAACTGACGCGATCGCGTTGCGCCGCCTATTCCGATGCACCTGGCACGACCAGTTCCAACTCGGCCGATTTGGCCGGCCCAGAGTAGATCGCTCCACTGGCAGGCATTGAATTGAAGTACACCACTTGAGCCGTGTATCTGCCGGGGTGAAGGCAGTACTGGTTTGCCAAGGATCTGACGGACTCGCGATATACCAAAGTTGCATGCGGACGCAGCACGTGTTCAGCCGGGTTTGTCTCATTGATCATCGCGCAATACTTCGCAAGGCTTCCACCTGCATCATGCAATCTCACGTAAAAACCCCCCGAACCGGGAAACGGTGAAACGTGCACTCCCAGCGTTTTTACGGATCGACCGGAAACATTGCTAAGTACCGCCACCAAAATGCCGTTGTCGATTGTCGCGCTCAGATGCAGAGCATCCTGAGAATGACCGGCAATTACCGGCAAGACCGGGCCCAGCAGCAAAACCATTGCGACGAGAGCGTGTTTTCTTCCGAGCATCAATCTTTCGTCCACCCTGTGCCGCTAACGCGTCAACACTCGATCACGTTGACCGCCAGGCCGCCGCGCGAGGTTTCCTTGTATTTGTCCTTCATGTCGCGGCCGGTATCGCGCATGGTCTTGATGACCTTGTCGAGCGAGACGCGGTGCTTGCCGTCGCTGCGCATCGCCATGCGCTGGGCGTTGATGGCCTTCACCGAACCCATCGCGTTGCGCTCGATGCAAGGAATCTGTACCAGCCCGCCGATCGGGTCGCAGGTCAACCCGAGGTTGTGTTCCATGCCGATCTCGGCGGCGTTTTCGACCTGATGCACGCTGCCGCCGAGCGCGGCGGTGAGCGCGCCGGCGGCCATCGAACAGGCCACGCCGACTTCGCCCTGGCAGCCGACCTCGGCGCCGCTGATCGAAGCGTTTTCCTTGTAGAGGATGCCGATCGCGCCGGCGGTCAGCAGGAAATCGATCACGCCCTGCTCGTCCGATTTCGGACAGAAGCGGTCGTAGTAGTGCAGCACCGCGGGTACGATGCCGGCCGCGCCGTTGGTGGGCGCGGTGACGACGCGGCCACCGGCGGCGTTTTCCTCATTCACCGCGAGCGCGTACAGGTTCACCCAGTCGAGGATCGTCAGCGGATCCTTCAGCGACGCCTCGGGACGGTCACGCAGCTCCGCGTACATCGCCGGCGCGCGGCGCTTCACGTGCAGGCTGCCGGGCAATTCGCCGGGTGAACGCAATCCGCGCGCGACGCAATCCTGCATGGCTTTCCAGACGGCCAGCAAGCCCGCGCGCACTTCGGATTCGCTGCGCCAGACCTTCTCGTTCTCCAGCATCAACTGCGCGATGGTCAAGCCGTGCCTTTCGCACAGCGCCATCATCTCGTCGGCGGAATGGAAAGCCAGCGGCAACGGGGTGGTGTCGGCCACGATGCGGTCGGCCGCGGCTTCGTCGGCGTTGACCACGAAACCGCCGCCCACCGAGTAGTAGTCGCGCGTCACGATCACGTTGCCGCTGGCGTCGGACGCGGTATAGCGCATGCCGTTGACGTGGTACGGCAGCTTCTCGCGCTTGTTCCAGATCAGGTCGGTCTTTTCGTCGAACGCGATCTCGCGCTGCCCGCCGAGATGGATGCGCTTGTCGTTGCGCACGCGCGCGAGCAGCGGCGGGATCGCGTCCGGGTCGATCCTGTCGGGCCAATTGCCCTCCAGTCCGCACAGCACCGCCTTGTCGGTGCCGTGGCCGCGCCCGGTCAGCGCCAGCGAGCCGTACAGTTCCACCGTCACCCGCGCGACGCGCGCCAGGTCGCCCGTCTGGACGAGCCAGCGCTCGACGAAACGCGCGGCCGCGCGCATCGGTCCGATGGTGTGCGATGAAGACGGCCCGATGCCGATCTTGAAGATGTCGAAAACACTTACCGCCATGATGGTTCCGCGCTATGACGACCGCGTTCGAGCGAACATCGCAGCGATGCCGCTCAGCGCGCGCACCTGCGAATGACTGAAGTCCTTGATCGACGCTATTGTACGCGCTCACCGCGCTTTCCCCTCCATTCACTGCATCATGCATCTGACACTCTTCCAGCGCGACGACTGCAAGCTGTGCGACGAAGCCGTCGCGCTGCTGGCGCGGGCGCGCGTGCCCGATTTCGAAAGTGCCTGGATCGACGGCGACGCGGCACTGGAAGCGCGCTACGGAGAACGCGTGCCGGTGCTGCGCGACAACGCATCCGGCCGCGAACTGGAATGGCCATTCGATGGCCAAACTCTGCGTAGGTTCCTCGCGGAAGCAACTGGATCCCGGCCTGCGCCGGGATGACGAGCTCACGGCATCGCGGGGCTTCAGGGCTTCAGCGACAGGTGTCCGTGCACCGCGACGCCGTCGCCGATCATCGAGGTGTCGGCCCACTGGCCGGTGCCGAGGCCGAAATCGAGGCGCTTCAGTTGCGCGGTCACGTCCAGCACGGCGGCGCTGCCATCCGGCTTGAACGACACCGTCAAGGCGACGGGTTTGCTGACGCCTCGCAGCGTGAGCACGCCCTCGGCGACCACCTTGCCGTTTGCGGCCTTGTGGAACGCAGTGGTGACGAAATGCGCCCTGGGGAATTTCGCGGTGTCGAAGAAATCCGCGCCCAGCGCGGTGTGGTCGCGCTCGCTGTTCTGCGTATCGAGGCTGGTGATGTCGATGGCGACATCGAACTTGGCGTGCGCCAGATCGTTCGGGTCGTAATCGATGGCGGCCGTGAAACGCCGGAACCGCCCGGTGTATTCGACGCCCTGGTAGCTGTTGGTGAACGCGAGCGTGCTGTGCGCGGGATCGACTTGCCAGCTCTTCGCCATCGCCGGCGATGCCAGCGCGGCCAGGATGGCGATTGCCGAATATCCGAACCACTTGGTCATCGTGCATCTCCACTGTACTTTCGCGAGCCGAACGCCATCCTTCGCAGCACATCATCGCGCTGCCGGAAGTGATGCCACAAGGCCGCGCCGACGTGCAATACCAGCAGCGCGACCAGGAGCCAGAACAGCGCCTGGTGCAGCAGCAGCGCGCGCGGCTTCCACACCGGATCGAGGCCGCCCGTCAGGCTCGGAAGCTTGAGCCAGCCGAACCACACCAGCGGCGCATTCGCCGCAGAGTTGAACCACCAGCCGCTGAGCGGAATCGCGAGGATCAGCACGTACAACGCGAGATGCAACCCGTGCGCCGCATGGCGCTGCCAGCGCGGCATTCCGACCGGATCGGCGGGACGTCTTTCCGTCAGCCGCCACGCGATCCGCAGCAGCACCAGCGCGAGAATCGTGATGCCGATCGACTTGTGCAGCGCGAACACGCGCACCTTGGCAGGCGTCAGTCCCATCTGCACCATCGCCAACCCGATCACGCCCTGCGCGATGATCAGCACCGCGATCAACCAGTGGAAAGCACGCACCAGCGCGCCCCAGCCGGTTTCAGTGCTGCGCAGCGGCACGGGCTGCCTCCTGCTGGTAATCGTATTCGGCGCGCCGATCCAGCTTGGCTTCGATTTCGAGTCGGATCGTCACCTCGGTGCCGATCGCCTTGGGGAATGCGGTCATGCCGTATTGCGCGCGATCCAGTTTCGCGCGGCCCGAAAATCCCGCGATGGTCTCGAACCCGAACAGCGTCGTGCCCACGCGGTTGACGGTGAAATCGACCTTCACCGGCAGCGTGACCCCGTGCAGCGTGAGCCTGCCGTCCAGCGTGCCGGTGCGCTCGCCGGTCTTGCGGACGGCGACGCTTTCGAAATGCGCCGCCGGAAATTTCGCAGCATCCAGGAAATTGTGTCCCGCGACCGCGGCGTTCCAGCCCTTGTCGCCAAGGTCGGCGGAGGCGAGGTCGATGTCTGCGACGACCTTCGACGCGCCCCAATCATCCGGATCGAAGCGCAGCCAGCCGCGCGCGATCGCCAGTCTCCCGACGGGTTTCGAGTAACCGTCGTGATCGGCGCTGAACAACACCTGCGAATGCACGGTGTCGATGCGGTAATCCAGCGGATGCGCGGCTGCCGCGCGGGCCACCAGCGCCAGCGCGAACCCCAACGGGATTGACCACCATCGTCGCATGCAGGACCTCCGGGCTTCCGCATCCTCGCACAGTATGCGTGGGTACGCATGGCGACGGTTTTTGTTGCATCATCGGAGACCGGTTCGTGGGGAGACGGCGATGCTGGCAGCATGGATTCTGGCCGGGACTCTGGCGGGCGGTGCGGCACACGCGGCGGCGACGCCGGTGTTCCGCAGCTACGGCGTGGCCGAGGGACTGCCTTCGACACTGGCGTATTCGGTCACGCAGGACCACACGGGCTACATCTGGATCGGCACGCACGCGGGGCTGGTGCGCTACGACAGCCGCGCCTTCCGCGTGTTCCGCCACGAACCCGGACAAACCGGTTCGCTGCCCGCGAACGACATCTCCGCGCTGCTGGTCGATCGTGCAGGGCGGTTGTGGGTGGGCGGCGAAGGCACCGGGCTGAACCTCTACGAACCGCACGACGGAAGCTTCCGCCACTGGCTGCACGATCCGGAGCAGCGAAGCAGTCTGTCCGCGAACGACGTGATGGCGGTCGCGCAGGACGATGCCGGCGCGATCTGGGTCGGCGTGTACGCGGGCGGATTGAACCGGCTCGCCGCAGACGGCAACGGCTTCGCACATTGGCGCCACCGCGACGGTGATCCCGCCAGCATCGCTTCGGACAATGTCACGGCGCTGGCTCCGAACGCCGCGGGCGGCCTGTGGATCGGCACCGACGCAGGCCTCGATCGCATGGATGCGAAAGGAAGCATCCAGCAAGTCATGCTGCCCGACCTGCAAGCGCAACCGACGATCTGGCAGATCCGCGTGGCACGCGATGGCATCGATGCGGCAACCAGTGCCGGGCTGTATCACGTCGATGCGCGCGGGCAAGCCTCGCGGATCGGGCCGGCACGCGAAGCGCTGGCCAGTCTGCGCGACGACGACGGCAGCGTGTGGATCGCGCAGCGCGGCGGGCTCGATCACGTCGGCGCCGACGGCACCAGCCGTTTCGATCAACCGTCACCGGGCGTCACAGGCAGTTTGCCGGGGCGACTGCCGGACGGTTTGTTCCGCGACCATGAAGGCGGACTGTGGATCGCGATGGTGGACGGCGGTCTCGCCTACCTGCCGCCGCAGTGGCGTGCCTTCAGCATGTACCGCCACGCACCGGGCGACGCGGCGAGCCTCGCGCGCGACCGTGTGCGGGCGCTGGCCCCCGCCAACGACGGTTCGGTCTGGGTCGGCGGCCCCGACATGCTGGACAAACTCGACCCGGCCACGGGCATGGTTCGGCACGTCACGATTCCCGGACTGGACACTTCCTCGGTTTCGGCGCTGGCGGAAGACACCGCGCAACGCCTGTGGATCGGCACCCGCAAGGGCTGCTTCGTGTGGGACGGCAAGCGCCTGCAAGCCATCGCCGCGGATGATCCGGCACTGAAGCATGGCGTGTGGCGGCTGCTCGCGGCGCGCGACGGCGCGATCTACATGGCCGGCATCGGCAGCGGCGTGTTCCGCATCGATCCGCGCACGTTCTCGGTCCAGCCGCTCGCGGCGCCCGGCAAGGACGAAGCCGCGCGCGAAATCGTGCAATTGCGCGAAGCCGCCGACGGATCGATCTGGGCCGCGAGCCGTGCCGGCCTTGCGCGACTCGCGCCGCACGCGAATGCATTCACGTTCGTTCCGGGCATCGTGAAAGGCGATCTCGACGCGTTCGCGTTCGGACCCGGCGACGATTTGTGGATCGCGCGCACCACCGGCTTGCAACGCTACGTGCTCGATCGCGGCCGCGCGAGCCTGAAAGAAACCGTGCGCAATGATGATGGCTGGCCGTACACCAGCGTGCTCGGCCTGCAGGTCGGAAACCGAGGCCGCGTGTTCGCGCTCGGCACGCGCAACCTGCTGGTGTACGACCCGCACGCACGGCAATTGCACGCGTTCGCCACCGCGGAAGGATTGGCTACCGCCGATTTCACCGGCGATGCGCTGCTTGCAATGGGCAACGGGGAACTGTTCGCCGGCAGCCTCGCCGGCGTGATCGGCATCCACACCCGCGCATTGCCGTGGCGCCTCGCAACGCCGCAAGTCGCGCTGGAATCGGTGAGCGTGCGCCGCAACGGCAAGCCCGTCGAACTCGATCCGCGCAAGCCGATCGAGCTCGACTGGCACGACCGGGAACTGACGGTCACCGCGCAGGCACTGTCGTTCGTCGACCCCGCGCGCAATACATACCGCTTCCGCCTGCAGGGCTTCGATCCAGGCTGGGTGGAGACCGGCAACCGCAACGTGCGCGAGTTCTCGGTGCTGGAACCCGGCACCTATCAACTGCTGGCAAGCGGGCGCACCGGCGACGGACCGTGGAGCGCGCCGCTCGACGCGCTGTCGTTGCACGTCACGGCCGCGCCGTGGAACACCACGTGGGCGCGGGCGCTGTACGTGATCGCGGCACTGCTGTTGCTGGCATGGCTGGCCTGGGCGCTGCGGCGCCGCCTGCAACAGCAGCATCGCCTCGCAATGAGCGAGGAGCGCCAGCGCATCGCCGAGCAGGCCAACGCGGCCAAGTCGCGTTTCCTCGCCAACATGGCGCACGAGATCCGCACGCCGCTCACCGGCGTGCTGGGCATGACCGAGCTGCTGCTGAAGACCGCGCTCAACGATCGGCAGCACCAATACGCCGACGCGATCCGGCGCTCCGGCGCGCTGCTGCTGCGCCAGGTCAACGACGCGCTGGACGTGGCGCGCATCGAGGCGGGCAGGCTGGAATTGAACCTGGCGCCGTTCGATCCCGCGGCGATCCTGCGCGAAGTCGCGGACGCCGACGCGGGACTGGCGGCGCAGAAGCAACTCGCGATCAACGTGGTGGTGGCGTCCGACGTGCCGCGCGCGGTGCGCGGCGACGCGCTACGCGTGCAGCAGATTTTGTTCAACCTCACCCACAACGCGCTGAAATTCACCACGCAGGGCGGCGTCACGCTGAAGCTGGAGCGCGACGGCGACGGCATCTGCTACAGCGTGATCGACAACGGACCGGGCATGACGCCGGAAGAATGCGCGCGCATCTTCCAGCGCTTCGAACAGGCCGATTACGGACGCCTGCAGCGCGGCAGCGGGCTGGGCCTCGCGATCAGCCGCGAACTGGTCGGACTGATGGGCGACCACATCGGCGTGCAGTCGGTGCCCGGCCGCGGCAGCACGTTCACCGTGCGGTTGCCGCTGGCCGGGGTGGCGCCGGTCGGCCAGGCGGCAACGCCTGCAACGGCGCCCGCGCACGTGCGTGCAGGTGGGGCGGCCGCGTTCGCCGGCGCATCACCACCCCGGCGCGTCCTGCTGGTCGAGGACGATCCCATCGCGGGACAGGCCATCGCGGGCCTGATCGAGTCCTTCGGTCACGCGGTGACGCTGGCGCCGCATGCGCTCGCGGCGCTGTCGGAGATCGATGCCGGCGACGGCTTCGACGCGATGGTGTTCGATTTCGACCTGCCCGGCATGGGCGGTTGCGAACTCGCGAACCTGCTGCGCCAGCGCGGCGACCTCACGCCGATCATTGCGCTGACCGCCAGCGCGCATGGCGACGAGCAGCAACGCGCGCGCGCGGCAGGCATGGACGCGTTCCTGCGCAAACCCGTGCTGCCGGAAGACCTGCGCGATACGCTGGAAGGCGTGGCGCGCAGCGCGACCGCTACGACTTGACGGCGCGGTCCATCAGCCATTGGCTCAGCAGCGGCACCGGCCGTCCGGTCGCATAGCCCTTGCGCCCCGGCACCCACGCGGTGCCTGCGACGTCGAGGTGCGCCCAGCGGGTGCCTTCGGTGAAGTGCGACAGGAACAGTGCGGCGGTGACCGCGCCGGCGCTCTTGCCGCCGATGTTGGCGATGTCCGCGAACGCCGATTCGAGCTGGTTGCGGTAGTCGCTCCACAGCGGCAGCCGCCAGGCGCGATCGAGCGAAGCGTTGCCGGCCGCAAGCAGCGCGTCGGCGAGCTCGTCGTCCGCACTGAACAAGCCGGAAGCATGCGCGCCCAACGCCACGACGCACGCCCCGGTGAGCGTCGCCGCATCGACCAGCGCCTGCGGCTGGAAGCGCTTGCAGGTGTAGGACAGCGCATCGCAAAGGATGAGGCGTCCCTCGGCATCGGTGTTCAACACTTCCACCGTGATGCCGGCGTGGGTATGCAGCACGTCGCCGGGGCGATAGCTGGCACCGTCGACCGCGTTTTCGACCGAAGGCACCACGCACGCGAGATTGATCGGCAGCTTCATCTCCACCGCCGACAGGAACGCGCCGAGCACGGAGGCCGCGCCGCACATGTCGTACTTCATTTCCTCAATCGAACCGGTCGGCTTGATGTTGAGTCCGCCCGCGTCGAAGGTGACGCCCTTGCCGACCAGCGCGTACGGCTTGGCATCGCCCGCGCCCTTGTACTGCAGCACGATCAACTTGGGCGGCGTGGCGGACCCCGAGGACACCGCCAGCAGCGCGCCCATGCCGAGCTTCTGCATGTCGGTGCGCTCCAGCACTTCCAGCGTGACCGATTGCTGGTGTGCGTCCGCGATGGTTTTCGCCTGCGCCGCGATGTGGGTCGGCGTGCACAGGTTGGGCGGCAGGCAACCGAGTTCGCGCGCGAACGCGACGCCGCGCGCGATCGCGCGCGCCTGCGTGATGCCCTGCGCCACGTCGGCACCGGCGGCGAGCACCAGCTTTTGCAGCCGAGGCGCATCCGCGTTGGCGGGTTTCAGCGTCGCGGTGTAGCGGAAGCAGGCGTGGTCGATTGCCAGCGCGCAGGTGCGGGTCCGCCAGTCCGCGTCGTGGCCGGGAACCTCGACTTCCGGCAAGTACACGGTGGCGTCGGTCACCGGCAAATGCTTGAGCGCGTTGCCCGCTTCGTTGCAGGCGCGCAGGAAGGCAAGCGCATCGAGCGCGGACTGTCGGCCCAGCCCCACCAGCACGACGCGCGGCGCCTTGATGCCGGGCACGCCGTGCAGTATCAACGTTGCCCCGAGCTTGCCGCTGAAATCGCCGGCGGCCTTCAGCCGTGTCAGCACACCGCCGCCGGCGGTGTCGACCGCGGACGCGGCCGGCGACTTCGCATCCTCGAATGCGCCCACCACCACACACGCGCTGTCCACGGCATCGGGGGCGGCGGAACTCCGGCTGAACTCAAGCATCGCAATGCACTCCTGGAAGATCGGGCGAACGGGCGCGTGCCACTACACTTCCCGTTCGCAAACGTCCAAGTCTAGCCGATGCCACGTCTCTCCATCCTCGACCGCTACATCCTGCGCGAATATCTGTTCGGCGCGCTGGCGGCCGTCGTGGTGTTGCTGGTGATCTTCACGGGCAGCACCTTCGCGGACATCGCCAACAAGGTCGCGACCGGCCGCCTGCCGGGCGGCGTGATGTTCACGGTGCTGGGACTGAACCTGGTCAACACGCTGCAGGCGCTGCTGCCGATGGGCATGTTCCTCGGCGTACTGCTGGCATTGGGCCGAATGTACCGCGACAGCGAAATGCACGTGCTGTCCGCGTCCGGTTTCGGACCGAAGGGGCTGCTCGTGCCGACCGCGATCTTCGCCGTGGGCGCCG
>DASZTT010000227.1:0-6326 GCA_035547895.1 Rhodanobacteraceae bacterium | reverse complement strand
CTGGTCGGCCAGGACGCGGGCGACGTCGATGCGCGCGACATCGTCACCGGGCGCCAGCACTTCGCGGGCGACGAATGGTTCGGCGACGTGCTGGTCGCGGTGATCACGCATTGCCCTTATCCGGGCGGCACGCTGGCGCATCTTGACGACACCGCGGCGCTCAAGCTGGACGACGTCAGGAAAGTGATGACGATTCCGCCGCCGAGTCCCGCGCGCCCGCTCGGCACGCAGCAACTGGCCGCGGGCGTGGCGGTGCTGGCGCAGGACACGTGGACGGCACTGCAGGGCATCGCGAAGCTAGACGTCCGCTGGAACCCGGGCGCGCAGGCGGCGCAAGGCGACGATGCATTGGTGCAGGCCGCGGCCGCCGCGTTGCAGGGCCAGCCCGAAAAGGCGGTGCGCACCGACGGCGATTTCGCCACTGCGGTCAAGCGCGCGCGCCACCGCTTCCAGGCCGAGTACCACATCGCCACCGTCGCGCATGCGGATCTGGAACTGCCGAACGCGCTGGTGAAGGTGGACAGCCAGCGCGCGGTGATCGTCGCGCCGGTGCAGAACCCGCGCGCAACGTTCGATACCGTGCAGCGCCTGACCGGCCTTGCGCCCGACAAGATCGAGATCAGGCTGCCGCGCGCGGGCGGCGGTTTCGGCCGTTTCCTCGAAACGGACTACGTGGCCGAGGCGGTGATGCTGGCCAAGGCCGCCGGCAAGCCGGTCAAGCTGATGTGGACGCGCGCGGAGGCGTTCGCGCACGACACGTTCCGGCCGTTCTCCGTGCACAAGCTGGAAGCTTGCGCCGATCGGAAGAACAAGCTGACCGGCTGGACGCACCGCATCGCCAGCACGTCGCGGCTCGCAGGCCACGAACCGCGCGGGCGCTGGTGGCTTTCCGAAATGCATCCCGACGACCTGCCGGCGGGCCTGATCGACAACCTGCAGTACGCCTGGTTCTCACTGGACTCGACGTTGCCGCGCGGCAGCTATCGCGCGAGTTCGCACGCGGTCAACGCGTTCGCGACCGAATGCTTCATCGACGAAGTGGCGCAAGGCCTGAAACAGGACGCATTGAAATTGCGCCTCGCGCTGCTGGGCGAACCGCGCAAGCTTTCCTACCGCGGCCACGGCGGCCCGGTACTCGACACCGGCCGGCTGTCATGGGTGCTGCAGCTCGTGGCTGACGCGATCGGCTGGAGCAAGCCGCACCCGCACGGCCACGGCTTCGGCCTGGCTTGCCATTTCACGTACGGCGGCTACGTCGCGCACGCGGTGGAAATCTCGATGGAAGGCACGCGCCTCGTGATCCACAACGTGGTGTGCGCCGCCGACCTCGGCCGTGTGGTCAATCCGCTGGGTGCGCGCGCGGCGCTGGCCGGCGCGACGCTGGATGGCTTCTCGACGGCGCTGCGCCCGCGCATCACCGTCAAGGACGGACGGGTCGCGCAACAAGGCTTCAAGGATTATCCGCTCGCCACGATGGCGCAGATGCCGCACGACGTGCAGGTGATCCTGGTGCCCTCGCAGGAAAGTCCGACCGGCGCGTTCGACATGGGTTTTCCTTCCGCCGCGCCGGCGCTCGCGAATGCGATCTTCGCGGGCACCACGGTGCGCGTGCGGCAATTGCCGATCTGGCCGGAATTGATGCGGCTGCTGTAGCCGGCGCGTCAGCCGGTAAAGCCGCGCAGCACGCTGAAAACGCCGGCGGTATCCACTTCGCCGATCGCGAGCAGGGCACCCGAGGGCGCGTGTGCGCGATAGCGGCCGGCATTGACGCCCACCTGCAGCTTGCGGCCGTGGGCGACGCTGGCGGCGGCGCGCTCGTCAAGCGCCAGGATCGGCCAATCGGCCAGACCCGCTTCGATGGGCAGCAACGTCCTGGCGAGCGCATCGCCACCCTGTTCGTGCAACGCGGCGAGTTCCTCCAGCGTGAACATGCGCGGAGCGCGGAAAGGGTCCACCCAGAGCCGCCGCAATGCGGTCAGGTGCGCGCCGCAACCGAGCGCCCCGCCCAGATCCCGCACGAGACTTCTGACGTAAGTGCCTGATCCACATTCGACGTGCAGGCGCAGCGCATGACCTTCGCGTTGCAGGAGATCGAAACGGAACACCTCGACCTCGCGTGGCGGCGCTTCCACCGATTCTCCGCGGCGCGCGCGCTTGTACAGCGGCACACCGCCCTGCTTGAGCGCGGAATAGACCGGCGGCACTTGCATGATGCGGCCGGTGAACCGCTTCAACGCATCGCGAATCGTGGCGTCGTCCAGCGCGGGCACCGCACGTTCCGCCAGCACCGCGCCATCACTGTCGCAGGTGTCGGTGGTGACGCCGAGCCGGCATTCCGCGGCATACGCCTTGCGCGCGCCCAGCAGGTAACCGGCGATCTTGGTGGCCTCGCCGAAGCAGACCGGCAGCAGTCCCGTCGCCAGCGGATCGAGGCTGCCCGTGTGCCCGGCCTTCACGGCGCCGAACAGGCGCTTCGCCTGCTGCAGCGCGCGGTTGGACGAAATGCCTTGCGGCTTGTCGAGCAGCAGGATGCCGGTGACGGCGCGGGATTCGGTGTGGACCATTGCAAGATTGAAGATACGCAGAAGGTCTTCCGCTCGTCATTCCGGCGCAGGCGGAACCACGAAGGCATGGACGCCGAACCGAAAATCGGCAATACCGACGCTCGCAGGCGCGACAGGTAATCCATGTCTTCGAAGCAAAATGGATCCCGGCCTGCGCCGGGATGACGGTCAAACTACTGCTTTTCCGGATCCGGGGCGTCGGCTCCCGATTTCCGCAGCAACTGCTCGATCCGCTCACCGGTGTCCACCGATGCGTCGTACTTGAAGCGGAGTTCGGGCACGCGGCGCATGCGCATCGTGTGCGCGAGCTGGTGGCGGAATTCCTTCGCAAGCGACTTCAGCGCCTTCACGACTTCGGCGGAACGCTCCGGCTGCAGCGCCGTGACCCAGACCGTGGCGACATCGAGCTCTCGGCTGGTTTCCACGTCCACCACGCTCGCCTGCGGCAGCGCGTGGTCGCGCACCGCGGCATGCACCAGCACACCGACCTCACGGCGAAGTTCGGCGTTGACGCGGTCGGTGCGGTGGAAAGATCGGGTCGGCATGGGTTGAGGCTTGATGAAGGATTGGAATCTGGATTTCGGCATCCTCGGTCCGCCGTGGCTTCAACGCGGCGAACCCGGCAAGGTGCTTTTCCTGCATTCGAGCCGGATCAACGGCACCGGATTCCGGAACGCCGCGTGCAGCGTCGAATGACGACGAGGCAAACCGTTGGTGTTGTGGTCTTGCCCCTTACAGCGTCCTCGCCACCTCGATGCGCTCGAAGCACTCGATGCGGTCGCCCGGCTTGACGTCGTTGTACTGCTTGACGCCGATGCCGCAGTCGCTTCCGCTCTTCACCTCATCCACGTTGTCCTTGTAGTGGCGCAGCGATTCCAGTTCGCCCTCGAAGATCACCACGTCATCGCGCAGCACGCGGATCGGCTTGTTGCGCTTGACCGAGCCTTCGACCACCTGGCAGCCGGCGATCGCGCCGAACTTGGACGAACGGAACACGTCCCTGACCTCGGCGACGCCGATGATCTCTTCGCGCACTTCCATGCCGAGCAGACCCGAAGCCGCCTGCTTCACCTGGTCGATCACGTCGTAGATGATCGAGAAGTAGCGCAGGTCCACGCCGCCCTGCTCGATGATCCTGCGCGCCGACGCATCCGCGCGCACGTTGAAGCCGATCAGCAGCGCCTTCGATGCCGCCGCCAGCGTGGCGTCGGACTCGGTGATGCCGCCGACGCCCGAGGCGATCACGTTGACCTTCACGAGATCGTTGCTGATCGCCGACAGCGATTCGCGCAGCGCCTCGGCCGAACCTTGAACGTCGGCCTTGATGAGGATGTTGAGAGTCTGCTGGCCCTCGCCCTTGCCCATCATCGCCATCACGTCTTCGAGCGTGTTGGTGCGCGTGACCAGGCGCTTCTCGCGGCGCCGCGCTTCGCGCTCGGACACCACGTTGCGCGCCAGCTTCTCGTCCGCGACCACCACGAACTCGTCGCCCGCTTCCGGCACGCCGGACAGGCCCAGCATCTGCACGGGAATCGACGGCCCGGCACTTTCGACCTGCTTGCCGGTTTCGTCGAACAGCGCACGCACGCGGCCGTACTCGACCCCGCACACCACGTAATCGCCCCGCTTCAGCAGACCCTGCTGCACCAGCACCGTCGCGACCGGGCCGCGGCCCTTGTCGAGGCTGGATTCGATCACCACGCCGGAAGCGCGTCCCTCGGGAACGGCCTTCAGCTCCATCACTTCGGCCTGCAGGCTGATCGCTTCGAGCAGCGCATCGACGCCGTCACCGGTCCTGGCCGACACCGGCACGAACTGCGTGTCGCCGCCCCAGTCTTCCGGAATGACTTCGTGTTGTGCGAGGCCCTGGCGCACGTTGTCCGGGTTGGCTTCCGGCTTGTCCATCTTGTTGACCGCGACGATCAACGGCACCTTGGCCGCGCGCGCATGGTTGATGGCTTCGACCGTCTGCGGCATCACGCCGTCGTCGGCCGCGACCACCAGCACCACGATGTCGGTGGATTGCGCGCCGCGCGCGCGCATCGAGGTGAACGCGGCGTGGCCCGGCGTGTCGAGGAACGTGATGACGCCCTTCGGCGTTTCCACGTGGTACGCGCCGATGTGCTGGGTGATGCCGCCGGCTTCGCCGGACGCGACCTTGGTGCGGCGGATCGTGTCGAGCAACGAAGTCTTGCCGTGGTCGACGTGGCCCATGATCGTCACGACCGGCGGACGCGGCGCCTTCTCGCCATCGGCCGCATCGATGGTGACGTGCGCGGCGAGTTCGGTTTCGGCCGTCTTCTCCGCCGCATCCACGGCCTTGTGGCCGAGCTCCTCGACCACCAGCACGGCGGTGTCGTGGTCGATGGCCTGGTTGATGGTCACCATGGTGCCCATCTTGAACAGCGCCTTCACCACTTCCGAACCCTTGACCGCCATCTTCTGCGCGAGGTCCGAAACCACGATGGTTTCGCCGATCGGGATTTCGCGCATCTGCGGCGCGACCGGCTTGGAGAAACCATGCTGGCCGGTGATGTCGGAAAGATCCACGCGCGGCTTGGCGCGTTTCTTGGTGGAACGGCGCGCACGTTCCGCATCGGTGAGATGCAGTTCGCCGCCCGAATAGCGCGCGGGACCCTCGTCCTCGTCGTCGCGCATGCGGTGTGATCCGCGTGAACGCTTGGCCTTGTGGCCGGACGCATCCTCCTTGGCGCGCGCCGCGGGCCTCGGCGCCTCATGCCGGCGCGCATGCGTGGAAGCGGATTCGGCGGAGTCGTCCGCGACAATCTCCACCGCGCGCGCAGCCGCCGCCTCGGCTTCCGCCTGGGCGCGTTCTTCCTCGGCACGCTTGCGTTCGGCCTCGGCAGCCTCGAGCTTCTGCTGCTCTTCCTTGCGGCGGCGATCCTGCTCGGCCAGTTCGGCCAGTTCACGCTCGTGCTGTTCCTGGGATTCCTTCAGCTTGCGCAGCGCGTCCTCGCGCTCGCTGTCCACCACGTCGTCGCCCGGCACTGCGGCGCGCTTGACGTAGGTGCGACGCGCGCGCACTTCGACGTTGACGGTCTTGGCGCTGGCACCACGCCCGCCGGCCACGGTGATTTCGCTGACCTTGCGGCGTTTCAGGGTGATCTGCTTTGGCGCGGCGGCCGCGGCGGAGGCCTGCTTGCCGTGGTTGCGGCGCAGGAAATCAAGCAGCTTGGTCTTTTCACGATTGCTGATGACCTGGTCGGGGCCTTCGAATTGCATGCCGGCCTCGGCAAGCTGCGCGAGGAGCTTGTCCTCGGGCGTGCCCACCATGTTCGCCAATTGCCTGATTGTGATATCCGACATCGTGTCGTACCTCTTGTGTCTTCAGCGCCGATGCGCGTTGCAGTGCGATCGGGACGCGTCTCGACGGAACCCGAACCTTTCGGATCAGGGGCTTCCCGCTTCCTGCTCCATCCGCGCCAGCATCGGCGCGCGCGCGGCCATGATCAATGCGCCGGCGCGATCCTCGTCCATGCCTTCGATGTCGATCAGGTCGTCCACGGCCTGGTCGGCCAGGTCTTCGGCGGTGACGATGCCGCGCTCCGCCAGCGCATACGCGGTTTCCTCGTCCATGCCTTCCAGTGCCAGCAATTCTTCCGACGGCGCGTTCTCGTCGAGGTTTTCCTCGACCGCGAGCGCCTCGGTGAGCAGCGCATCCTTGGCGCGCGAACGCAGTTCCTCGACGATGTCCTCGTCGAAGCCTTCGACCGCCAGCAGTTCGCCGGTCGGCACGTAGGC
>DASZTT010000226.1:0-12263 GCA_035547895.1 Rhodanobacteraceae bacterium | reverse complement strand
CGGCACCGTGCCCAGGGCCTTCAGAACGTGCTGCCAATCCGGTTGCGGCTTGCCGTCCACGAACACTTGCGCACTGCGCACGATCGCCGGACCAACGCCCTTGTTGAGGACCTCGACGGAATTCTCGTCGTCATTGTTGCCGGCCACCAGCCATGGCCACACCTGGGCCTGCACCTGTTTCGTCTGGATGTCCGCGATGTACTGTTCGATATACGCGGTGTAACCCGCAACCAGCAGTGCCAGGAAACCCACCAGGGAAGCAATGATCGCGGCGACAGCATCCCAACGGATCTCGCGGCGAGGGCGAGGCGGAATGGAGTCGTTGGGGCCGACGGGCGGAACGGATGACATGCGTCAATCGAGGAATTGTGAGGATCGTGGTAAATCCGGGCAACGCGGAACCGGCCGCGGACGTTCCAGACGACTGCTGTGGTAGGTCGCCAGCCAGCTTTCACCGAGCGTCGAGGAATAGCACACGCGGGCCTCGACGCGGAATTTCTCCCAGTCCGCCGCGAAAGCATTGATGTCCGGTGCGTTCTCGAACGCGATCCAGTTGATCTGCTCACCCGGCGCGAGCACCATGCCATTCAGCGTGCTTTGCACGAACTTGCCTGTCGGTTTGAACCCGAACAGTCGCTGGAGTTCGTGCCAGTTCGCGACCGGCTTGCCTCCCACCAGAACCTGCACGCTTTGCACGATCGCCGGCCCCACTCCCTTGTTGAAGACTTCGAATTCGTAGTGGCCGTTGGCATTGCTCTTGCCCATGAGAAGGTACGGCCACACCTGCGCGCGCACCTGCTGGCGCTGGATGTAGGCCGTATAGCCCGCGACCAGCAAAGCCAAGAAGCCGACCAGCGCGGCGATGACTGCGGCCACCGCGTCATAACGGATCTGGCGACCCAGCCTTTTCACGGCCGGGGCCGAAGCGCTTTCGTCATGTGGCGTGGCAGGCATCGCGGCTCGCCTACTTCTTCGCTGCAAACAGTTCGTCGAGCTTGTCTTCGTAGGCGTGGTAGGCGAGGAAGTCGTACAGCTCCTCGCGCGTCTGCATCTGCGGCACGTATGCCCTTTGCGTGCCGTCGCGGCGCACGGTCTCGTAGAACCCGAGCGCGGCCTTGTTCATCGCGCGATAGGCGCCGCAGCAATACAGCGCGATGTCGACGTTCGCGGACCGCAGCTCGTCGACGGTGAAGAACGGTGTGGATCCGAACTCGGTGAGGTTGGCCAGGATCGGCACCCTCACCGCGGCCTTGAACTTGCGGTAGTCGTCCAGCGATTTCATCGCTTCCGGGAAGATCATGTCGGCGCCGGCTTCGACGTAGGCGATGGCACGCTCGATCGCGCTGTCGATGCCTTCGACCGCGGCCGCATCGGTACGCGCCATCAGCACGAAGTCACCGTCGGTCTTCGCATCGACGGCGGCTTTCACGCGATCGACCATTTCCTCTTTCGGCACCACTTCCTTGCCAGGGCGGTGCCCGCAGCGCTTCTGGCCAACCTGGTCTTCGATGTGCACGGCGGCCACTCCGATACGCTCGAACGAACGGATGGTGCGCGCGATGTTGAATGCACCGCCCCAGCCGGTGTCGATGTCGACCAGCAGCGGCAATTGCGTGGCATCGACGATGCGGCGCGCGTCGGTAAGCACGTCTTCCATCGTCGAGATGCCGAGATCGGGCATGCCCAGCGAATTGGCCGCAACGCCGCCCCCGGACAGGTAAAGCGCCTTGTAGCCGGTGCGCTTCGCCATCAGTCCGGCATAGGCGGTGATCGCACCGACGACCTGCAGCGGCGACTCGGCGGCAAGCGCGGACCGGAAACGGGCGCCCGCGGAATGGGATTCGCTCATGCGGCCTCCGGCAAAACGCTTATTTTAGCTCATCCCTGCACGCCGTCCTGCAAACGACGGTGCGCGGGAAGCGGTTCGCACGCAACGACGCGGCTCACGCACGCCGCCGGCAGGGAACCCCGTCGCAAGCCGCACGCCGGGCACGTGCAGCACGCGAATCAGGTTTTGACGCGCGCGACGAATGAGGTGCGGAATGCTTCAGCCATGCGCCGTGGCCATGCCGGCGGTCATGGGTTTCGCGCGCACGGGTTTCGCCAGCAATGCCTGGAAGCGCGGGTCGTTGCGCAGCGGATTCCACGCCGGATCTTCGCGCAGCAACGAGGGTGTGATCGCGGTGACGTAGAACGCGCTGCGGTACGGCGTCTGCAACACATGTTGCAGATCATCGATGGCGCGGGCGGTCTCGCCAGTCTGGGCTTCGATGCGTGCGCGCTGCTCCTGCCACGCAGGGCCCAGGGTCGCGTCGGCCGATGCGGGTTGCAGTTGCATCGCGCGCGTGCCTTCGGCCAGCGCCTTGTCTTTTTCGCCGAGGCCGGCGTAGACCAGGCCCAGGTCGGCGGCGATGGCCGGTTCGTCCGGGAAGGTCTTTTGCACCGCTTCGAGCTTCGCGCTGGCGGCCTGCCACGTTGCGCGCGCGGCCGCGCCGTCTCCCGCCAGTTGCTGGGCGAAACCCAGCAGGTACCAGTCCTCGCCGATGCCGCTTCCCGGCGCCGACTGCGGATGGGTGATCGCTGCCTGCAAGGCCTGGATTGCCGCGGCATATTGATGCCGGTAAAGCCATTGCATCACCCGCGTCCTGAATGCCGAAGGATCACCGGGCTGTATCGACAACGGCGCAAGCAACATTTGCGCCTTGTCGATCTGTCCCTGGGCCTGGGCGATCGATGCGCCGCAGGCGATCAGCGACACGTCGTCCGGCGCAATGGCAAGCGCGTGGGCAAGCACCGCGGAGGCATCCGGCCATTCGCGGCGCATGGTGTGCAAGCGTACGTGTTGCAGCAGCAGGCGGGCATTGCGGGGATCGACGATGGAGGTGAGGTCTATGTTCTCGATCGCCTGCTTCCATTGGCCCTGGCGTGCCTCGATCTCGGAGAACGCCGCCAGCACCTCGCCGCTGTTCGGCAGGCGCGTGCGTGCGTTGCCGAGCGCGGCAAGCGCTTGCGGATAATTCGATTCCATGCGCGCGAGGTAGAAGCCGCGCGCCAGCCATGCCTCGCCGCTGTCGGGCGCGAGCTTCAGTGCGGTGTCGGCCGCCTGCTTCGTCGCAGCCGCCAACGAGGGACTGCGGTCGAAGTGCATCTGGTAAATGCGGCTCTCGATCTCGGAAAGCCGTGCCCATGCCAGTGCGAAGTCCGGATCGCGCTTCACCGCATCCGCATAGAAGCCCGCGGTGCGCTGGTAATCCGCGGCGTTGCCGCCCGCGCCGAGGTTGGATGCGAGTCCGCGCAGATAGGCATCCCAGGCGTCCACGTTCTGGGTGGGTTTGGCGCTGAGCGCCTGCTGCTCGCGTTCGCTGAGCTTGGCGTGCAGCGCCTGCGCGATCTGCTGCGCCACCTCGCCTTCGACGCCGAACACGTTGTCGAGCGTGCGCGTGTAGGCCTGCGCCCACAGATGATTGTCGCTGCGTGCGTCGATCAACTGCACGTTGATCAGCACCTGCTTGCCGACCTTCTGCACGCTGCCTTCCAGGATGTTGGCGACCGCAAGTTGCCGCGCGACGGCTTTCAAATTGCCGGGACGGCTGGCGTATTTCCGGGTCGAGGTGCGCGAGATGACTTTCAGGTCTCCGATGTCCGCGAGCTTGGTCAGGATCATGTCCTGCATGCCCTCGGCGAAGTAGCGGTTGTCCGGATCCGCGCTCATGTTCTCGAACGGCAGCACGGCGATGGATTTCGGCTCGACCGGGATCAGGCCCGCCATCGTCTGCGGGAGCGCCAGGGTGCTCGCGGCCGCATGGACAGCACCCGGCATTGCGGACGGCATGGGGGCGGAGGCGAGATTCGCGGTGGCGTCCACCATCGGCGCGCCGCGATGCCACCACCAGTAACCCGCACCTGCCGCGACGGCAAGCAAGGCACCGATCACGCCGACCAGCAGCGTGCCGCGGGCTCCGCGCCGCAGCACCGGTTGGCCGTCGGGTTCGGTGCGCACGATGCCGTGCGGCGTCGCGTCGAACGCCCACGCCAGCACCAGCGAGACCGGGAACCCCGCCAGCACCAGCAGCACCAGCAGCCGCACCGACCAGTCGGGAATGTGGAAGAACGGGAATACCTGCGTGGCGATCTGGATCAGCAGCCAGCCGACCACCGCATAGCCAGCGGCCACGCGGAATACGTGCCTTCGTCGCAACTCGCGCAACCAGGACCTTGCCATCGTCCGATGCCCGTGTCGGCCGCAACCACAACCCTGTCGCGGGCTTCACGTCTCCGTGGCTCGCCCGGCGACCGGCGTCGAACGCGCACCGCACGCGCCGCGCCATCCAGCCGGCACACCTGCAGACCGGCCAATACGAACTGCGTTGGCAGCCGCGGCACCCAGCATAGCAATACCGGAATGGATCAGGGCGCCGCAGACGTCTTCGCAGTAGTGCTGCTGCCCGGCGCCGCGGACGAGGGCCGTCCGCCCGCGGCGATGCGCGCAACCAGTGCCTCGAAGCGGGGATCGCCGTGCAGCGGGCGGTACCACGGATTCAGCCACAGCGAATTCATGTGCGCCGAACGATCCCGGAAGGCCTGTTCCAGCTGGGCCATCGCATCGTCCTTATCGCCCAGCGCGGCATCGATGGCGGCGATGTAGGTCGGATCGACGTAGTGGTGCTGCGCATCGGCCCGCAACGCCTGCAAGGTTGCGCGCGCCTGCGCGATTGCGCCCGTGTGCGCCTGGCAGATCGCAAGTTGCGGACTGGACGTGCTCAGCTTCGCGTGCCGTTGCGTGTAGCGGTCCACGCAGGCCTGCCAGTGGCCGAACGCGGCCTCGACCATCGCCACGGCATCGCCGTTGTACGCGAAAGCCGGATCGATCCGGTTGACGCGCTGCGCCAGCCGCATCGCGTCCGCTTCATTGCCCTGTGCGATCGCTGCGTAAGCCTCCCAGCGCGGATACCAGGGATTGAGCGGGTCCAGTCTTTCCGCGTCCTGCAGGTGCTTGCGCGCCGCGGCTGCATCCTTGCCGACGCGCAACAGATAGAAGCCCGTGAGCGCGTGCGCCTCGGCAAGGCTGGGCCGCAATTTCAGGGCGAGTTCCAGTTCCCGTTTCGCCTTTGCGAAATCCAGGTCGTAACTCATCGCGATGTAGCCGAGCTGCAGGTGCCCTTCGGCCAAGTCGGGATTCAACGCCACCGCCTTTTCCGCGGCACCACGCATCGCCGGCAGGATCGAAAGCGGCGCGCGATAAACATCCGCGAGATAGATGTACGCGCGCGCCATGCCGGCCCAGGCCGCCGCGTAATTGGGGTCGATCGCGATCGCCTGGTTGAACAGCACCAGCGCCTGTTCCAGGCTGGGCTCGTCGGTATGCCACGACAACCGTGAGCCCTGCATGTACAGATCGTGCGCCTGCGGACTGGCGGTGCCCTTGAACACCAGCTTGTCGCCGTCGATGTCGCCCAGCTTGACCTGGAGTGCCGCCACCACCGCGTTGGAAATGGTGTCCTCCAGCGCGAACAGGCTTTCCATCTTCTCGTTGTACTCTTGCGACCACAGCGTGGTGCCATTCACGGCATCGTCCAGTTCGACGTTGATGCGCAGCTGGTCGCCGGAACGCTGCACCACGCCGGACAGCAGGTTCTGCGCGCCGAGTTCACGTCCGATCGCGCGCGCATCGAGCTGGCTGTCCCTGAAGCGGAACGAGGACGTGCGCCCGATCACTTCCAGACCGGGCACGCGCGAAAGCGCGTTCAGCAGTTCCTCGCTGATGCCCTGCCCGAGATAGTTTTCGTCGGCTCCGCCGCCGAGCACCGAAAGCGGCAGCACCGCGATCGTGTCCGGGCTGAGCGTCGCCGCTGCGGTCTCGCCGCCGCCCGTGTCGCGCAAGGTGTGTTCGATCGGACCGAAGTACCACCACACCCCGCCGCCGAGGACGGCGAGCACGATCCCGATCGCGCCGAGCGACAAGCCGACCCTGAGCGAACGTCTGCGACCGCGTGCGGTGTTGCGTTGCGCGTCGCCGGGTGCCTGGAATGCCCACGCCAGCACCAGCGCGAACGGAAACCCCGCCAGCACCAGGATCACCAGCGTGCGAGCCAGCCAGCCCGGAAACTGCAGCAGCGGGAAAATGACCGCGATGATCTGGATGATCAGCCACGCGACCACGGCATAGGTGGCCGCCACGCGAAACACGTGGTGCCGCCGCAGGTCCTGCAGGAATCCGGGTGCAGGCATGCCAAGATCCCCATCGCGCGATCAGGCGCCACGCCGTCACGCTGGGCGCATCTTATGCCTGTCCCGGGCCCGATCGCCATCGATTGCAGCCGCCCATGAAAAAGGGCGGCCCAAGGCCGCCCTTCCCGTCTCATCCCGTGCGGGGATCACCCCAGCAAGTCTTCGACGCCGTGGCGCTCTTCGCGCAATTCCTTGTCGGTGGCGTCCATGCGCGCGCGCGAGAACTCGTTGATCTCGAGCCCCTGCACGATCTCGTACTTGCCGTTTTTGCAGGTGACGGGATAACCATAGATCACGCCCGGCGCGATGCCGTAGGAGCCGTCGGACGGAATGCCCATCGAGACCCAGTCGCCATCGGCGGTGCCGAGCGCCCACGAACGCATGTGGTCGATCGCGGCCGACGCGGCCGACGCGGCCGACGACGCGCCGCGCGCCTTGATGATCGCGGCGCCGCGCTGCTGCACGGTCGGGATGAATTCCTTCTCGTACCACGCCTGGTCGACCAGCGACAGCGCGGGCTTGCCCTTCACCGTTGCGTGGTGGATGTCGGGGTACTGCGTGGACGAATGATTGCCCCAGATGATCATCTTCGCGACATCGGTGTTGTGCGCACCGGTCCTCGCGGCAAGTTGGCCCTTGGCGCGGTTGTGGTCGAGGCGCACCATCGCGGTGAAGCATTTCGGATCGAGGTCGGGCGCGTTGGCCTGCGCGATCAGCGCGTTGGTGTTGGCGGGATTGCCGACCACGAGCACTTTCACGTCACGGCGGGCGTGCGCGTTCAGCGCCTTGCCCTGCGGGCCGAAGATCGCGCCATTCGCCGACAGCAAATCCTTGCGCTCCATGCCGGGACCGCGCGGACGCGCGCCGACCAGCAACGCGTAATCGACGTCCCTGAACGCGACGTTGGCGTCGTCGGTCGCGACCACGCCGGCCAGCAGCGGAAACGCGCAGTCGTCGAGTTCCATCACCACGCCCTGCAACGCGGGAAGCGCGGGCGTGATTTCCAGCAGATGCAGGATCACCGGCTGGTCCGGGCCGAGCATGTCGCCGGCGGCGATGCGGAACAGCAGCGCGTAACCGATCTGGCCGGCGGCGCCGGTGACTGCAACGCGGACGGGTGCTTTCATCGATTCAACTCCTTGCTCAACGGAACGCCATCCCGCAACGGGGTGGCTGGAAGCGGGTCAGGTCAACTCGTCGAAGAACTGCTGGATGCGCGCCAGGCCCTTCTTCAACTGCTCGGGCGCGCAGGTGTAGGAAATGCGCAAGCTGCGCGGCTCGCCGAACGCCGAGCCCGGCACCGTCGCGACGAACTTGTCCTCCAACAGCGCCTTGCACAGGTCGACGTCGTTGGCGATCGGCTTGCCCTTGTGCGATTTGCCGAACGCGACCGAAATGTCGGGGAACGCATAGAACGCGCCCTGCGGGCGCGGGCACTTCACGCCGGGAATCTTCAGCAGCGCGTTGACGACCTCGTCGCGACGATTCGAGAAATCCTCGCGCCTGGCATTCGGCACGTCCTGGGATCCCGTCAGCGCGGCGATCGCGGCGACTTCGGTGATTTCAGGCAGGCAGGTGATGTGGTTGGAATTGAGCGTCACCAGCGCCTTCACGCCGGCCTCGGGACCGGCCACGAAGCCCACGCGCCAGCCCGGCATGCCGTAGGTCTTCGAAAGCGAATCCATGATGAAGGTGCGCTCGCGCAGTTCCGGTTTGGACTGCACGAAGTTGTGGTAACCGATGCCGTCGAACACCAGGCGGTTGTAGATGTCGTCGGCGATGATCCAGGTCTGCGGATGCTTCACCAGCACGTCGGCCAGCGCCGCGATTTCGCCGCGCGTGTAGACCATGCCCGTCGGGTTGGACGGATTGTTGAACAGGAACACCTTGGGGTTCGACGCCAGCGCCTTGTCGAGCTGCGCCGGCGTCAGCTTGTAGTTCTGCTCGGGCGGGCATTCCAGGATCGTCATCTTCGCGCCGAGGATTTCCGCGATGTCGACGTAGCTGGTCCAGTACGGCGCCGCGAACACGATCTCGTCGCCCTCGTCGAGCAGCGCCTCGCACAGGTTGTACAGCACCTGCTTGGCACCGATGCCGACGGTGACATTGTTGCGCGTGTAACCGTCCAGACCGCTCTGCTTGTAGTGGGCGACGATCGCGTCCAGCAGTGCCGGTGCGCCGCGGTTGGTGCCATAGCCGCCGCTGTCGCGCGGCATCCAGTCGCGCACCGCCTGGTACACATGGTCGCCCGGCAGGAAATTCGGCACGCCGATGGAGAAATTGACGACGTCCTTGCCTTCGGCCTTCAGCTGCCTGGCGGTATCGGCGATCACCATGATCGCACTGGGCTTGGCGCGGCCGGTGCGCGCAGCGAGCTTGGGCATGAGAACCTCGATGGCGGGAGCGACGGGGATCAACGCGCAATTTTAACACGCACGATGATGCGGAGCAGCAATGCAGGGCGGAGCGTTGTTGCTACATTAGCCCGCAACCGGAGCGCCGACCCCCGCGTCCGGTGGTTGTTATGGCATCAACGGATCCATCACTCGCAAGGAGACAGGCATGCTGCACATCATCTGGTACATCATCATCGGCTTCATCGTCGGATTGCTAGCGCGCTTCTTCTTTCCCGGTCCGGTGCCCATGGGTTTCATCATGACGGTGGTCGTCGGCATCGTGGGTTCCATCATCGGCGGCCTGATCGCCCGCCTGTTCAACCGTCCGCCCGCCGGAACACCGTTTCATCCGGCCGGAATCATCCTGTCCATCATCGGCGCCATCATCCTGATCTGGATCCTGCGGATGACGGGCCTTCGCTTCTGACACTGTTTGCAGGACTGAAAACCCGGCGTCGTGCGACGCGACGCCGGGCTCGCGGGCGGACAGGCCTCAACGTGCGTCCAGGGTAGCGTTCCACTGCTTCACACGATCGGCCTGCGCGGCCAGCAGCGGCGCGGTGTCGCCCTCGATCGTGATCTTCTCGATCGTGTCGCCCTGCTTGACGGCGTTCACCACCTTCTGGTCGTCCGCGCTGACGACTTCGCCGAACACGGTGTGCTTGCCATCCAGCCAGGGCGTGGCCACGTGCGTGATGAAGAACTGGCTGCCGTTGGTGCGCGGGCCGGCGTTGGCCATCGATAATTTGCCGGGCGCGTCATGCTTCAGGTCGGCGCGGCATTCGTCTTCGAACTTGTAACCCGGGCCGCCGGTGCCGGTGCCGAGCGGGTAGCCGCCCTGGATCATGAAATCGGCGATCACGCGATGGAAGTTCAGGCCGTCGTAGTAGCCGCGCTGCGCAAGGTTGACGAAGTTGGCGACCGTCACGGGCGCCTTGTCTTCGAACAGGCGGACGTGGATCGGGCCCTTGGAAGTCTGGAAGGTTGCGGTAAGGCTCATGTCGATTCCCGTTGCTCGGCGCCACGCGGCGCCAGACCCGCAAGCATAACGGGTCGCGCGCCCGGCCCGGGCGCACGCGATGGCGAAGCGACGCATGGCCCTGCGGGTCCGACGGCGAGGTTGCGGCGCCTGTTCAGTTTCGGGCGCCGAAATCCGCTAGAATAGGCCAATCCTTCTTGTATCTGCCGTCGTGGTCGAGTGACCGCGACGGTTCGTGTGTGCCAATGTCCATCAAAAACCTCCGCAACATCGCGATCGTCGCCCACGTCGACCACGGCAAGACCACGCTGGTCGATCAGCTGCTGAAGCAGTCCGGCACCTTGTCGGAACGTGCGGTGGTGCCCGACCGCGTGATGGACTCCAACGACCTGGAGCGCGAACGCGGCATCACCATCCTTTCCAAGAACACGGCGATCCGCTGGACCTCACCCAGCGGCGAGGAATGGCGCATCAACATCGTCGACACGCCCGGACACGCCGACTTCGGCGGCGAAGTCGAGCGCGTGCTGTCGATGGTCGATTCGGTGCTGATCCTGGTCGATGCGATGGATGGCCCGATGCCGCAGACGCGCTTCGTGACCCAGAAGGCCTTCCAGATGGGCTTCAAGCCCATCGTGGTCGTCAACAAGGTCGATCGTCCGGGCGCGCGTCCCGACTGGGTCGTCAACCAGACCTTCGATTTGTTCGACCGGCTCGGGGCCAACGAAGAACAACTCGATTTCCCGATCGTGTACGCGTCCGCGCTGCATGGCTACGCCGGTCTCGAGCCCGACGTGCGTTCGGGCGACATGACGCCGCTGTTCGAGGCAATCACCAAGCACGTGCAGCCGCCCCAGGTCGATCTCGACGGTCCGTTCCAGATGCGGGTGTCGTCGCTCGACTATTCCAGCTACGTCGGCGTGATCGGCGTCGGCCGCGTGCAGCGCGGCCAGATCCGCACCAACATGCCCGTCACGATCGTGGACCACGAAGGCAGGCGCCGCAACGGCAAGGTGCTGCAGGTGCTCGGCTTCATGGGCCTGGAGCGTCGCGAGGTGCCCGAAGCGCAGGCCGGCGACATCATCGCGATTTCAGGCATCGAATCGTTGAGCATCTCCGACACGATCTGCGATCCGTCGGCGGTGGAAGCGTTGCCTGCGCTGACCGTGGACGAGCCGACCATCAGCATGACCTTCCAGGTCAACAACTCGCCATTCGCCGGCAACAAGGATCTCTCGGGCGGCAAGTTCCTCACCTCGCGCCAGATCCGCGAACGCCTGACCCGCGAGACGCTGCACAACGTCGCGCTGCGGGTCGAGGACACGCCTGACCCCGACAAGTTCAAGGTGTCGGGACGCGGCGAGCTGCACCTGTCGATCCTCATCGAGACGATGCGCCGCGAAGGTTACGAACTCGCGGTGTCACGCCCGGAAGTGATCGTGCGCGAAATCGACGGCGTGCTGCAGGAACCTTACGAACAGCTGGTCGTCGATCTTGAAGAACAGTACCAGGGCGGCGTGATGGAGAAGCTCGGCACCCGCCGCGCGCAGCTTCGCAACATGGAACCGGACGGCAAGGGTCGCGTGCGCCTGGAATACATGATTCCGGCGCGCGGACTGATTGGTTTCCAGACCGAGTTCCGCACGCTCACCGCCGGCACCGGGCTGATGTTCCATGTCTTCGATCACTACGGCCCGAGGTCGGAAGGGGTGATCGGCAAGCGCCTCAATGGCGTGATGATCTCGAACGGCACTGGTCCCGCGCCCGCGTACGCGCTGTTCGGCCTGCAGGACCGCGGGCGGATGCTGATCGATGCGGGCGTCGAAATCTACGAAGGCCAGCTGGTCGGCATCCACGCCAAGGACAACGATCTCACCGTCAACGCGCTGCGGGCCAAGCAGCTCACCAACATCCGCGCCGCCGGCAAGGACGATGCATTGACGCTGACGCCGCCGGTGCGGCTGTCGCTGGAGCAGGCGCTGGAATTCATCGACGACGACGAACTGGTCGAAGTGACGCCGAAACAGATCCGCCTGCGCAAGAAATTCCTCACCGAAAGCGATCGCAAGCGCGCATCGCGGCAAGCGGCTTGACGCCACAAGAAAAACGGCACCTTGGGGTGCCGTTTTTCTTCATGCGGCAAATTCCATCGGCCGCCATGGGACTCAGTCCGCCGGGGTGGCGTCGCTCGGGCCGCGGCAAGCCAGCGGCAAATACTTCGCCTGGATATCCGGGCTGCCGCAACGCCACTGCATCGCGTGGCTGCTGCCGTAGGGCTGGAATACAAGATGGTCGCCCGCAATCATCCGGTTGGCGCGGGCGCCGAACGTCACGATCACGCTGCCGTTCTGCACCTGCACGCTGCTCACGTAGCGGCCGCTGAAGGTATCCGCATCGGCCAGTCCGGCCGCCGCGTTGTCGGCCGGCAACGTGCCACGCGTGCCGAGATACTGGCCCACCGCGCTTTTCGCGCTGCCGGACAGCACCATGCCTTCCGCGACCTGGGCGCGGATCAGATAGTTCTGGTAGGCAGGGATCGCAATGGCAGCAAGGATGGCCATGACCGGAATCGCGGTGAAGAAAAGGCCCCCGACGGCAATGAGGGCAATCGCCCATCCCGGCATGCCTGTGCCCCCAGGCGCCGCGTTGCCATCCAGTTC
>DASZTT010000225.1:0-15100 GCA_035547895.1 Rhodanobacteraceae bacterium | reverse complement strand
ACGATGCGGCGAACAGCAGTGCCAATGCGTGACACCACGGAATCGGGAACAGGAGGCCACGACGGCGAGGGTCGGCAGGACTCATGGCGTGCTCCGGGCAGTCATGGACTTCGCGAAGCATACTTCACCGCAATTGCCGGGACGCGGCGTGGCGGCCGCGCGACCGGGTTGCGGACAAATCAGGGCAGCATTTTCCGCCGCGGTCGATGTGCGCGAACGGCGTTCGGTACACTGCTACCGAATACATTCGCGACCGGGGAGACCTCCATGCGTTGGCCTTGTCGATGGTTTCTTGTCCTGCTCGCCGTCGCCCCTTCGCCGCTGCTTGCGGCCGAGCATGCTTCCCCGGCATGCAGCGCGCCGGCTTACCGCCAGTTCGATTTCTTCGCGGGCGACTGGGATACGTATGACGTACAGGCGCCGGACAAGGTCGTCGCGCGCAACACCGTGAAGGTAATCCTCGACGGTTGCGTGATCCACGAGGACTATCGCCAGAACGATGGCCTGCACGGCGAGAGCTACAGCCTTTACGATGCCGCCCGCAAAGTCTGGCACCAGAGTTGGGTCACCAACCGCGGCGGCCTGCTGTTGCTGGACGGCGGCATGCAGGGCGACCGGATGGTATTCAAGGGCATCGAACGAAAGGCCGGAAAGCGCGACGCGCTGGTACGCGCGGCCTGGTACCGGCAAGGCAACGGCGTGCGCGAAACCGCGGAACGATCGCTGGATGGCGGCAAGACCTGGAAGACCGAGTTCGACATCATTTTCCGGCCGCACAAGTGATGCGTCCTGATGCTGAACTGATCAGGCGTCCGCGAGCTTTTGCAGCCGCGCCGCGTGTGCGCGCAGTTCCTTGCGCAGTTGTTGCGGGGTGTGGATTTCGAATTCGAACGGCACGCGTGCAAGCTGGCGCGCGAACCACGCCAAGTCGTCCGTCCGCACGTGCAGCAGCACGCCATCTCCGCTTGCTTCGAGCACGCCGATCGCGGGCGAAAATGCTTCGCGTGCCTTCGCCATGCTGGTGTGCAGCAGCACTTCGACGCGGTGCGCGCGCGGCAGCGTGGCGATGGTGCGGTTCAACCATTCCAGCACGTCGAAATTCCGCGGCGGCGTGAATCGCGCCGCCAGCGGCTGCACCTCGATGATGCGGTCGACGCGGAACGCGCGCACGCCGTGGCGCAGGTGGCACATGCCGACCGCGTACCAGGCGCCGCCGCGAAAGCCGAGCCCGTAGGCATCGAATTCGCGCCCGGTTTCCTCGCCCTGCGCGGAGCGGTAATCCAGGTGCACACGCTCTGCCGCGTGCGCCGCGTGCGTCAGCAGCATCAGCGCCGTGGGGTTCGCGCGCGCGGCCGGCGCGCCGGGCGATTCGATCGCGACGGTGGTTTCCACCGCGCGCAGGCGCCGCTTCAATGATTCCGGCATCACGCGTTCCAGCTTGGCCTGGGCGCTCGCCAGCGCCGCTTTGCCCGCGTGCAAGCCGAGGCTGCGCGCCGCCAGCAGGCCCATCGACAGCGCCAGGGCTTCCGCGTCGGTGAACATCATCGGCGGCAGCTTGAAGCCCGCCACCAGCATGTAGGCGCCGTGGCGGCCGCGCTCGGTGGTGATCGGAATGCCGAGTTCCTCCAGCAGCACGATGTAGCGCCGCAAGGTGCGCACGTCGACGTTGATGCGCTGCGCCAGTTCGGGTCCGCTGATGCGGCCGCGGCTTTGCAGCAGTTCCAGCACGGCCAGCACGCGGGTGGTGGGATGGGGCATGCGGGCAGTCTAGTCCGAATCAGGACATGAATCGCCCTGATTGGGTTCTAGCGTGGCACCGGTTCGATCCACCGGGAGACCCGCATGCCGCGCCTTTCCTTCCTGCTGCTCGGAGCATTCTGCATGACCACGTTCGTCACCCCCGCAATCGCGAACACCGACACGCGCGCCGCGCTGGAGAGCGTGGCGCACCTCGACAACTACCAGGTCGTCGAATTGCGCCGCTACGACATCGCGCCGGGCCAGCGCGACCGCTTCGTGCGTTATTTCGATGCGTATTTCCCGGAGGCATTCGAGCAGCTCGATTGCATGGTGTTCGGGCAGTTCGAAGATCGCGCCGCACCCACGAAGTTCGTCTGGCTGCGCGGCTACCACGACATCAACGCGCGCCCGATCGCGGATGCGGCGTTCTACTACGGGCCGGTGTGGCGCGAGCATCGCGTCAAGGTCAATGCGCTGTTCCCTGGCGCGAGCGACAACGTGCTGCTGTTGCACCCGCTGGCGCCGCAAACCGGGATTCCGGTATTGCCGGCCGTGGATCCGGTCGATGAACCGCACGGCGCGCGCGGCGTGGTGGTGGCGCAGATCTTCGCGGTGAAGAAAGGCGATGAGGATGCATTCGCGCAACGCGCGCAGGCGGCGTTCGCGCACTACGAAGGCGTGAAGGTGCACCCGACCGGCGTGCTGGTGACGCTGGACGTGCCGAACAACTTCCCGCAATTGCCCGTACGCACCGATGGACCGTTCCTGGTCTGGCTGGGCGTGGTCGAAAACGACGCGGCGCTGAAAGATTTCGAAGCGTCGGCATCACAAGTGGAGCATGCGTTGGCAGGCACCGGCATGTTGCGCGGCGCGCCGGAACGGCTGGTGCTGGACCCCACGCCGCGCTCGCGCCTGCGCTGGTGGCCGGCTGCGGAGGCAAAATCCTCGCCATGAGCCATTCGGCCGATCTGCTGCTGTTTGCCGCGCTGGTGTTCGGCATCATCGTGCTGCCGGGACTCGACATGGCCTTCGTGCTGGGCAGTTCGCTCACGGCCGGACGCCGGCACGGCCTGACGGCGGTCGCGGGCATCGTGGCCGGCGGCGTCTGCCTGGTCGCGATGACCACGCTCGGCATCGGCGTGCTGCTGAAAATGGTTCCCGCGGCCTTCAACGTGCTGCTGCTGGCCGGCGCGCTGTACATCGCGTGGATCGGCATTTCGCTGCTGCGCGCGGATTCGGCCTTCGGGATGCAGACCGAAGGTGCCGCGATGCCGGCATGGACGACGTTCCGCCGCGGCATGCTGACTTGCCTGATGAATCCCAAGGCGTACCTGTTCATGCTGGCGGTGTTCCCGCAGTTCCTGCACGCGGAATTCGGCCCGCTGTGGTCGCAGGCGATGGTGCTGTGGATGATCATTGCGGTCACGCAGGTCACGGTGTACGGCGCGGTCGCACTCGCCGCGGCGCAGGCGCGCGGCTGGCTGGTACGGAGACCCGGTGCGGGCGTACTCGTTGCACGCGTGGTCGGTGTCGTGCTGATCGGTGCCGCACTGTTCACGGGCTTCGAGGGCTGGCGCTCGTTGTAATCGTGCGGTGACAATGCGGGATGTTTCGCTGCTATGGAAGATCGATGAGAAAAGTACCGAAGCTTCGCATCGTGCAGATGATGCCGTGGTTCTTCGTGCTCCTGATCGCGAGCTTCGCCGGTGGCACGGCGCGCGCGGCCGATGCATCCGTCGGCAATTGCCATGTCGGCGCGTACCGGCTCGCGGACGGCAGCGTCGTGGATGTGGGGCCAAGCGACGGCGCGCACCTGCGATGGCGCCGCGACGACGGCACCACGGGTCAGCTCACGTCGCAGCCGGACGGGACGTGGACCAGCACGCTGGGTTGGACCGGCAGGCCCGACGGCATCAAGGTCACCTTCTCCGAATGCGCGAAGGGCGGCATCGATTTCGACGGCGCACGCGGCCAGCGCATCGCGTTCGACGTCACCAATGTGCGTTTCGAAGGTGCCGGTGGCGCCAAGCTGGCCGGACGGCTGGTGCTGCCGAAGGGCCACGCGCGCGTGCCCGTCGTGGTGCTGGTGCATGGATCCGAGCATGAATCCGCGCTCGACTTCTATTCCCTGCAGCGGATGTTTCCTGCGGCCGGCATCGGCGTGTTCGTGTACGACAAGCGCGGCACTGGCGCCTCGGGCGGCACGTACACGCAGAGCTATCTCGTGCTCGCCGACGATGCGATCGCGGCCGTCAACGAGGCGAAGCGCCTGGCGGGTCCGCGCGCCGGACGAATCGGTTACCAGGGTGGCAGTCAGGGCGGCTGGGTGGCGCCGCTCGCTGCAAAGATTTCGCCGGTGGATTTCGTGATCGTGGGTTTCGGGCTCGCGGTGTCGCCGCTCGACGAAGACCGCGAAGCGATCGCGTATGACATGCAGCGCCAGGGCTACGGCCCGGACGTGATGGCCAAGGCGATGCAGGTGGCCGACGCATCCGCCGCGATCCTGCGCAGCGATTTCCGCAGCGGCTACGACAAGCTGGATGCACTGAAAGAGAAGTACGGCAACGAGCCGTGGTTCAGGCACGTGCACGGTGACGTCACGTGGCTACTGCTGGCGTGGCCGCCCGAAAAGCTCAAGCAGGAGGGTCCGGTGCTCTTCGCCAATGTCCCGGCCGAGTACGATCCCATGCCGGTGCTGCGCAACCTCGATACGGCGCAGCTCTGGATCCTCGGTGGCGAAGATGCCGACGCGCCGAGCGCGGAAACCATCAAGCGCCTGCGCGGCCTGCAACGAGCCGGCCGGCCGGTCACGCTGGCGGTGTATCCACACGCCGAACACGGCATGTACGAGTTCGAGACGAAACCGGACGGCACGCGCGTCGACACCCGCAATCCCGAAGGCTATTTCGCGATGATGCGCGATTTCATCCTTTCGGGAAAAGTGCAGGGCGAGTACGGGAATGCCGTGCTGCACGATGCCGGGACCGGCCCATCCGGTCGGTGAAGCGGCGCGTGCCGCTCGATCAGCGGGTGGAGAACGCGTCGTCCGGCAGCGCGAGGAACGCGAAGCAGGGCGTGCCGCGTTCCTTCCAGCGCCTGCAGGCGTCGTCGAGCACGTCGCACAGCATGTCGAAGTCGCCCTGCGACGCCGCGCTGAAATCTTCAGCGTGGTCGAACAACCACGCGTAGCCGCCCGTATCGGGAAGCCATTCGAGATCACCGAGGCAGTCGACCAGCGCATCCCAGTTGGCACCGAAGGTTTCCGGGAAGGCGAATGAGGTGGCGATGCGTTGCAGCAAGTCATCCTTGCCGTGGCAGCCGCCGAGGCTGATGCGCCGCACCAGGTGGCCTTCCGCATGCGCGGCGGCGTCGAGCGTATCCAGGTCGGTTTCGCCGACGAGATAGGCGCCGTTCTGTCGCGCGTCGGCGAAGTCGATGGTGCCCATCATCGCGGCACCGTGAATCTGTGGAAGCTGCGGTAGTGATCGTCGGTGTAGTAGTACACCCCGGGCGGATTGCCGCCGGTGATGATGCGGCGCGCGCCGCGGTCGCGCGCGCCCGGCGTGTCCACCGTGTATTCGTGGTAGAAGCCACGCGGTTCAGCCGGCAGCAGGTGTTCGTAATTGCCGAACACTTCGCCGTCCTGCCGGTGCGGGAACGGACCGCCGCGCGCGATCAGCGCAAGCGTATCGTGCGCTTCGGGCGGCAGGAACGCGGGAAGCCGGTCGGAAGGCGCGATGTTCGATGGCGCGGAGGTATCGGCTTCGGCCGTGGTGGGCGAAGGCTGCGCAGGGTTCGCGGGTGTCGTGATCGGCGGTGGGGCGACAGGTGGCGGCGCAACCGTGGCGTGGCGTTGCGTGTACAGGTAGCCGACGACCAGCACGAGTGCGGCGAGAGGCAGCAGGGTTTTCCAGGAGCGTTGCATCTATTGGATTCCATGTTCCGCCAGCATCGTGGCGATCGCATCCAGGTCGGACTGCGGCGAGGGCTGGACGTTGCGTCCGAAGGCGTCGGTCGGCCGCTGGTAGCGGTTCAACATCAGCGAAAACACCAGCGGCTCGCCCGCCGCATCGGTGACGAAACCCGACAGCGTGTACACATGGGTCAGCGTACCGGTCTTGGCCTGCACGTTGTCGGTGGCGGCGGTGCCGCGCATGCGGGACCTGAGTGTGCCATCGATGCCGGCGACCGGCAGTGCCTCGCGCAGCACGTTCGCGAACGGCTGGCGCGCGATCCACGCCAGCAATTTGACGGTGGCCGCGGGCGTGACCAGGTCTTCGCGCGACAGGCCCGAACCGTCGTTGAACATCGCCTCGTCATTGCCGATGCCGATGCGTGCCAGGAACGCGCGCATCGCGCAGGTTCCCCAATCGGCGCTCGTCTCCGGCGGCTCGATGCGATCCGCGCATTGGCCGCTGCGTGCGGTGGCGACGCCGACCTGCTGCAGCAGCATCTGCGCGTAACGGTTGTCGGAATGCTTCAGCATGTGGACCAGCAACTGCGACAGCGGCGGCGAGGTGATGCTGGCGATCCGGACCGGATCGTTCGCAAGCGCGGCATCCGTTTCCGGCCAGTGCAGCACGCGCACGTTGCCGTCCAGCGTGATGCCTTGTTGCGCCAGCGCATCGCGCAACAGAGTGCCCGCAAACAGCGCGCCGTCGGGTGCCGACAGTGCGTAACTGCCGCGCGGCTGGTTTGCGCGCAGGCTGCCGGTGGCGTAGAGCACGTCCGAACCGGGCGCCCGGTAAAGGCTGAGCGGCGCCGCACCGCCTGTCAGGTTCACCACGCGCAGGCCGGCATCGGATGGATCGACGCCGACATCGCAGCAGTGCGCGCCTTCGTGGGCGATCTTGATGCGGACCACGTTGTTGCGCGCGCCAAGTGCGCCGGCCTGCGCGCCGTAGTCGGTCTGGAGATCGGAGGCTTCCCAGCCGTCACCGACCAGCGGGCCCGCGAAATACGTGTCGTCCGCGATCAGGTTGCCGCGTATGCGCCGCACGCCGCGCTCCGCCAATGCGGCGGCGAGTCGTCCGGCCCAGTCGGGCGACGCCTCCGGATTGCCGAGCGACGGATCGCCGCCGCCGTAAAGGATCAGGTTTCCGTCCAGGGTGCCGTCGGCGCGCGGCGCGGCGGTTGCGTACAGCGTGGTAGAGAAGCGTGCGTCCGGCCCGAGCGTCTGCAAGGCGAGCGCCGAGGTGTAGAGCTTGGCGTTGGAGGCGGGCAGGAACAGCGCGTCGGCATCGTGCCGGTACAACGTGTTGCCGCCGTCCAGCGAGGCCACCTCGATGCCCCATTGCGCGTGCGTGAAGCGCGGCTGCGAGATGTAGGTGTCGATGCCTTCCGCCAGCGAAGACGGCAAGTTGCGCGGCGACGCCGCGGTCGGAACGGGCGGTACCGGCTGCGCGACCTGCACGGGTTTCGGCGGTGGCGCGGTGGCGCAGCCTGCCAGCAACATCGCGGCCACCGATGCAACGGCAAGGCGCTTCAAGCGAGCCGTCCTTGCAGCGCCATCGCCGCCGCGGGATTGCGGGCCTTGGCGGCGCTGATGAAGTAGAGAAATACCTCGCGCCTCCCTGTAGACGCGGCGTTTCCGGACGAGGCTTTCGGCAAGTCCTCCGGCTCGCCCCCTTCGTGCCACCGCTGCGCCCGTTTGGCCCATGCGTCCAGTTCCTTCGCGGGATAGCCGTGGCGCTCGGCTTCGCGGCTGCGCATCAGGCGTGCGTAAACGAAGTCATCGGTGCGGTCGGCAAAGTTCGGGTATTCGCGGGAGTCGGTGTACACGCAGGCCGCGCCGCGGGCACGCGCAAGCGCGATGAACGGATCGCACAAAAAGGATTCATTGCGCACCTCCAGTGCATGCCGCAGGGTTCGCCCGTTCAACTCGCGCGGCAGCAAGTCGAGAAACGCGGCGAAGTCATCGTGGTCGAAAACGCGCGACGGCGGGAATTGCCATACGATCGGGCCCAGCCGATCGCCGAACTCGGCCAGGCCGCCGAACAGGAAACCGCGGACCAGCGCGCCCGCGCCGGCGAGCTTGCGCACTTCCGAGACCTGGCGCGGCGCCTTCAGCGAGAACACGAAGCCGTCCGGCGTTTCGTCGCGCCACTTCGCGTACACCTTGGGCGTCTGCGCGCGGTAGAACGTGCTGTTGATCTCGATCGTGGCCAGGTGCCGGCTGGCGTATTCCAGCTCACGCCGCTGCGGCAGTCCCTTCGGATAGAAATTGTCGCGCCAGGGCGGGAAGTTCCAGCCGCCGATGCCGACCTTGATCGCGGTGCCGCGCGCGCCGGCAAGCTCATCCGCGATCGGCGCGTCACCCGCCTTCATGCCGCGTGTTCCGCCCATGGATCGTAGTCACCGAACCACCACAGATGGCCTTCGGGATCGCGGCAAGCGTAGCCGCTGCCGCCGTAATCCTTGGTTTCCAGTGCGTCCACGATTTCGGCGCCCGCGGCCTTCGCCCGTGCGTAGTGCGCCGCGCAATCGGCGACCACCACGCAACAGCACTGGGTCTCGCGACCGCCGATCTCGTCCGGTTGCGCGATGCGCCGTCCGAAGGCGGAGTCGTTGTCGACCGAACCCAGCATGATCATGCCGCGCCCGAACGTCAGTTGTGCGTGGTGGACGGTGGTGCCGTCCGCGTACACGGCGTGTTTCTCGAAGCCGAACGCCTTGCACAGCCAGTCGATCATCGCGTGTGCATCCCGGTAGCGCAGCGCGGGGATGACGGTGGCAACGGTGTCTTTGGCAGGTGAATTCATGGTCGGCATTCCCGTCGAGGCGTGCACCGGAAGTCTAGCCTTTTCGGCGCATGACGGGCGACACCGTTTGCCTCTTGCGAACTGCCGCGGAGTGGCGCATCTTTGTGCCCACGGACCACTGCCAAGAGGAGCCGAGCATGAAGGGCCAGGAAAAAAAGAAGGAAGAAAAGAAGAAACCGCAGAAGACGCTGAAGGAAAAGCGTGCCGAGAAGCACGCCAAGAAAGAGTCCAGGGGCTGAACCCTTCGCACGGAACGCGTGGCCCGCTCAGGCCACGCGTTCCGGGTGCGTGTAGACATTCATCGATTCCTCGCGCGCGAACGCGACCAGCGTGATGCCCGCTGCATCGGCGGCTTCGATCGCCAGTGACGTGGGCGCCGAGATCGCCGCCATCACCGCGATGCCCGCGTGCGCGGCCTTGTGCAGCATTTCCCATGACGCGCGCGAAGTGATCGCCGCGAATCCCTGCGATGTGTGCGCGAACAGCGCGTCGCGGGTTGGCCGCGTCAAGGCCAGACCGCCGATGACCTTGTCCAGCGCGTTGTGGCGGCCGACATCTTCGCGCACGGTCGCGGGCTGACCCGGAATCACGAAGGCGGTGGCGTGGGCGCCGCCGGTCATCGTGTTCAGCGATTGGCCGCGCGCGAGCGCACGCATGCCGGCCGCGATCGCGTCCCGCGAAAAGCACGCCGGGGATTGCACCCGGGGCAGGGGCCGTACCGCGTCTTGCAGTGCCTCGACACCGCACAGGCCGCAACCGCTGCGGCCCGTGAGGTTGCGCCGAGCCTGCAGCGCCTCGAAACGCGCGGCGGGAATCAGTCCCTGCAGCGTGACGCCGCGATCGCTCTGCTGCATGTCCACCAGCTCGAACTCCGAAGCGCTTTCGACGATGCCCTCGGCCAGTGCGAAACCCAGCGCGAAATCCCCGAGGTCGCAGGGGGTCGCCATCATCACCGCGAACGGCACGCCGTTGTACATCAGTGCGACCGGTGCTTCGGCGATCGTCCTGTCGATGAACGTCTCGCGCAGGCCTGCGCTCACGCGCAAGGCCGCGTGTTCGTGAAATCCCTGCGCGTGGGGGCGGGGCGGTGTCGGCATGCCGCTACTCTATTGCCTTCGATTCAGCGGTGCCCAGCATGGCCTCCGGCGGTTTGGTCGCGGGTTGCCGCGTCACCAGCGGATGCACGAACACTGCGCCGAGGATGATCGCGACGCCCGCATAGAACCACGCGTCGAGCTGGTGCTGTTCGCCCAGCAGGAGCACCGCCAGCACGATCGCGTACACCGGTTCCAGGCTGGTGGCGAGCTGCACCGCGTACGCCGACAGCTTGCGCAGCACCGCCAGCGCCAGCGCGAATGGCAGCAGCGTGCAGACGATCGCCAGGACCAGCAGCAGCACGGCGTCATGGAAACGGGGGAATGCAAAGGTGCCCTCGGCGTGCCAGCACAGGGTGACCAGCGTCAGGAACACCGTGCCGGCTCCGAGCTCGATTCCGGTGACGGTCAATGCGCCGCCCTGGTCCGCCATGCGCTTGTTGCATGCGCCGAAGCTGGCGCAGAACACCGCCGACAGCACGCCTACCGCGACACCGAGACGCATGCCTGCGGGGACGCCACCCACGACCAGCGCGACTCCGGGCACCACCGCCACGCCGATCAGCAGTTCACGCGGATCGAACTTTCGTCCGACGACCAGCGGCTCGATGACCGCGAGGAACACCGGTGCAAGCGCGATGGTGGTCGCGGCGACCGATGCGTTGGCGAGCTTGACCGCCGAGTAGAACGTCAGCCAGTGCAGGGCCACCAGCACGCCGATCCCTGCGTACGTCGCGAGCCGGCGCGGCGGCATCGCGCGCAATTCGCGCCACACCTTCGGAAGCAGCAGCAGCGACAGGGTCACGATGAGCATGCGCCACCACACTAGTTGCAGCGCGCTCAGCGTGATCAGCTTGCCCAGGATGGCGGTAAAGCCCCACAGCACCACGCAGAAGTGGAGCTGCCATTGCGCCTTGGCCTGTCGGGTCATGGGTAACATGCAAAGAAGGAATGGAGAGCGGCATGCCGGCCCGGCATCGGAATTCCGCGCTGCGCGCGGTGCGTCCGTTGCAACGAAGTCAGCAGCCTTGCGCGATTATCACCGATCGTCGGTGCGCCTTCGACGGCTCGCGCATCGCGGTCAGCACGCCCGTGCGGGCGTTCCCGTTGCCGTGGCTGGGTGCAACCAGCGCCACCAGCGCGTCGGCGAACGCAGCGACAGCACGCGGATGCCCATGCTGTGTGGATGCATCGAGCCCAGCGATGGTTTCCTGAATTTCAGGCCGGTGGCGCGGGCACCCGTTCAGAATGGTGCGTGCGGTCACGCATACTTGCGAGCAGCCCTTGCTTGCCGCAAAGTGGACCGATCCGCGACCGCGGGCGGGGAAAGGAGAATCGACATGCTTTGGCAAAAAGGGCGTTCCAGCGACAACGTGGAAGAGGCGAGCGGCGGCGGTGGCGGGCCCGGCATCGGCGGCATCCACCTCGGACTCGGCGGCACCATCATCGCGATCATCATCGCGATGATCTTCCCATCCACGCGCGGCATCATCTTCGGATTGCTTTCCGGCCAGGGCGGCACGGCGAGCAACACGCCGGCGCAGACCACCCAGGTCGACAAGAGCGATCCGCAGGTGCAGTTCGTCAGCAAGATCCTCGGCAGTACCGAGGATGTCTGGACGGCGGATTTCCAGCAGATGGGCAAGCAATACGTCGATCCCAAGCTGGTGCTGTTCCATGGTGAGGTCGCGACCGCCTGCGGTGGTGCGACAGCGGCGGTAGGGCCGTTCTATTGCCCCGGCGACAAGCGTGTGTACCTCGACCTCGACTTCTTCCAGGAACTGGCCACGCGCTTCCATTCCGACAGCGATTTTGCGCGCGCCTACGTGATCGCGCACGAAGTCGGTCACCACGTGCAGGATCAGCTCGGCATCATGGACACCGAACAGCAGCTCGCGCAGCAGGGCCAGCCGATGAAGGGCGCGAACGGCCTGTCGGTGCGCCTGGAACTGCAGGCCGACTGCTTCGCCGGCGTGTGGGCCAACAAGTCGCAGCAACAACTGCAATGGCTGCAGGCCGGCGACATCGAAAGCGCGCTGAACGCCGCGTCGCAGATCGGCGACGACACGCTGGAGCAGGAAGCGCAAGGCACCGTGGTACCCGATTCCTTCACCCATGGCACGTCGGCACAGCGCGTGAAGTGGTTCAAGACCGGCTTCCAGTCCGGCGACGTCAACGCTTGCGATACCTTCCACGCGCAGACGTTGTAAGCATGTGCGCCGCGCTCGATACGCGGCGCGCGCTTGAATACGCACCTGTGTGAACCCATAAAACGCTTTCGGCGCCGTCAGGCGCCGAGATCGCTACGTTGCGCGCTTTGTACGAAAAATTCAAGACGTGCCAAAAGAAATTCCTGCGCTAAGATCGAACCATGCAATCGGCAATCGTCCATCCTGCTTCCACCCGGCGCCGGCGCTCGTTCGCGGCGGCCCTGCTGCCGGATCGCTTCGGCTGGCTGATGGGGCTGTATTCGGAAAACCATCAGCGCCTCGCGCGCTTGTTCGCGCCGCATCGGCTCGCGGTGGGCGAATATGTTTCTTCGGTGGGGGATGGCCTCGACGTGCGCCTGTCGGTGCAGGAGCGGCATCCATATACGCTGGAACTCGGCCTCACGTACGAGGTGGTCGACGCGAGCACCGGCAATCCCGCGCCTTCCGCGCAACTGCGCTGCTATCTCGACGCGCACATGACCGAAGCATTGCATTGCCAGCCCGGCCGCGACCTGTGGCAGGTGCTGGGGCCGCTCGCGCCCACGCGCAACGTGCTGCAACACCGCATGCGCATGAACGGATTCCTCAACCGCTGGCTGGAATACCTGGCCGGGCAGGGGCATTCGCTGGCGACGCTCGAGCGCCTGCCTGCCGGGTCGTCGGCTGCGGCTTGATCGCGGCGCATCGATCCTCTTGTTGCGGTGACCGAGTCGACGGTCGGTCAATGCCCCGTCCAACAAGACACTGAATGAAAGCGACTGTTACGATAAGTTGTACCTGAACGTTCCAGGCTCCGATCGGTCACAACCAGCGTTCAATGCCACAGCCTGCACGGCAGTCGCTCGGTATGGGCCGTTTTACCGGCACGAAATCGCGCAATGTTAAGCCCGATAATGCTGCGTGCGAGTGAGTAGGGAAGTGGAAAACCTTAAGCTAAATTCCTTCCAGCTCAGGCGGAGCCTTTCGCCGATCATGATTTGGATTATCATGATCGGCGGTATAGATTTAATGCTTCTGCTTAGTGCATTCTCGAGAGAAAAATTCGATTATGGCGCAATTTGGTCAATTGTTTTTATAAGCCTTCTTACTGCCTTCATTATTTATCAAAATTTATGTTACACAATTACGTGGAATTGCAGAGCTATCACTCAGACGGCGTTTGGATTACGTCGAGTTATTATTGAAGCTTCTGAAATCACGGCAATAAGATCTGAGAGTTCAGATGTTAAAACCTTGGTTAGAGCAAATAGGCCATCAAATCGAATAGCTATTTATGCTGGAAAGGATCGTTTTATAGATGTGTCATTCAAGCATTTTCGATTTGAGGATATTCGCAAGCTTGTGGAAATACTTCATGAGCTGCGTCCGGATTTGTCGTGGAATCACATTCCTAGAACATTGCTCACATCTCGATAGCGCGAATCGATTTGCCCAGAGCGGGATTGCAAACAGCCACCCAGAACATCGTAGAAGTAGAATTCCTGGAGGCGACGGACGCTGCAAGGCGAGCCCGAGAGCGCGTACATATACCTAGCACGGAACCAAGTCCATGGCTTGCGCAAGTCCAGGCTGCCGGATTTGCGAAGACGGCGTGAGTGCGCGGGAATTTCGCGGCCTCGCTTGTCACCCGCTGGCAGGTCCGTGGTTCGGACTTGAATTTGATCCGCCTTTTTCGGTTTGCGGAAAGCCAATCATCAAACGAGAACTCGTGGAAGCACCACTTGCAGACGTGTGCGCCCCAAGGGTTGAACGACAATTGGTTGGAGATCGGGGGTACGCTGGTTGGGATCTAGAAGCCAACCGGCAGTAACAGGAGGCAAGAAAGCGCAATCAAAAAAAGACTGGCATACCGATGGCATGCCAGTCTTTCACGTGCTCGAAAATATAACTGTAAAACCAAAAGTTACATTGTAAGAGTGGCGGAGCGGACGGGACTCGAACCCGCGACCTCCGGCGTGACAGGCCAGCATTCTAACCAGCTGAACTACCGCTCCGCACTTGAACCTTTGTCGAATCAACCATCCATGGTGCGCTGCCGTTCGCCATCCATGGCTCACCGGTTTTGCTCGCGCGAACGTCCTCCGGACATTCGCAAACTCTCGCAAAACCACCAGCTGAACTACCGCTCCGCATTGTTTCTTTTTCCGCTGCGAACGTTGGCGTTCGTGTGCGGCATGTTGCGTGTTCCGGGCCGCACATTGTACTTGCATCAACGCGTGCCATGGCAACATTCATGGCGTCCCCACGGGGATTCGAACCCCGGTCGCCACCGTGAAAGGGTGGTGTCCTAGGCCTCTAGACGATGGGGACAGCGTGGGGATTTGGTGGAGCCAGCCGGGATCGAACCGGCGACCTCTACAATGCCATTGTAGCGCTCTCCCAGCTGAGCTATGGCCCCACGCTGGGAACGCGAAAGGATAGGTGCACTCGATTTCAGCGTCAAGCATTTTTGCGCGAAATCCGCGTTGCGCACGACCGCGGAGGGACGTCTTGCACGAAATCCAGTTCATCCGGGATCTCGCCTGCGTGATGCTGGCGGCGGGCGTCGTGGTGGTGGTGTTTCCGCGGCTGCGGCTGCCCGTGCTGCTGGGCTACATCGTCGCGGGCGTGCTGATCGGTCCGCACATGCCGTGGCGATTCCTGACCGACCAGCGCACGATGCAGTCGATCGCCAACCTCGGCGTGGTGCTGCTGATGTTCACGCTGGGACTCGACTCCAACCTGCGCAAGCTGCGCGCGCTGGACGCGGGCGTGATGCTGGCCTCGCTGGTGGAAGTCGGCTTCATGCTGTGGCTCGGCATCGAGATCGGACGGCTGGCGGGATTGACCGGCCGCGAGGCGCTGTTCCTCGGTGGCGTGATCTGCTTTTCATCCACCATGATCGCATTGCGCACCGTCTCCGATCGCGGCTGGCGGGGGCAGGGCTTCGTCGCCGGCATGGTCGGCATGCTGGTGTCGGAAGAAGTGCTGACCGTGGTGCTGATCACGGTACTGAGCGCGATCGCGGCCGGCAGCGCCGACACGGCCGACGTCGCGTTCACGGTGCTGTGGCGGATGCTGTTGTTCGTCGCGGTGGCGCTGATCCTCGGCTTGCTGCTGCTGCCGCGCCTGCTGGATTGGCTGGCCCGGCGCGGACGCGACGAGCCGCTGCTGGTCACGGCGCTCGGCATCTGCTTCGGCGCTTGCCTGCTGGCGGCGTGGGAAGGTTTCAGCGTGGCGCTGGGCGCCTTCCTCGCCGGCGTGGTGGCGGCCGAAGCGCGTTGTTCGGATCGGATCGAGCGCCTGGTGCGGCCGG
>DASZTT010000224.1:0-3787 GCA_035547895.1 Rhodanobacteraceae bacterium | reverse complement strand
AGTGCATCCAGCGAGGCTTGGCGGCCCACCCCCACCAGCACGACGCGCGGCGCCTTGATGCCGGATGCGCCGTGCAACACCAGCGTCGCGCCGAGCTTGCCGGTGAAATCGCCCGAGGCCTTCAGCCTTGTCAGCACGCCGCCGCTGGCCGAGTCCACCGCCGATGCGGACGGCGACTTCGCGTCCTCGAACACGCCCACCACCACGCACGCGTTGTCCACGGCATCGGGGGCGGCGGAACTCTGGCTGAACTCAAGCATCGCAATACACTCCTGGAAGATCGGGCGAACGGGCGCGTGCCACTACACTTCCCGTTCGCAAACGTCCCAGTCTAGCCGATGCCGCGACTTTCCATCCTCGACCGCTACATCCTGCGCGAATACCTGTTCGGCGCGCTGGCGGCCGTCGTGGTGTTGCTGGTGATCTTCACGGGCAGCACCTTCGCGGACATCGCCAACAAGGTCGCGACCGGACGGCTGCCGGGGGGCGTGATGTTCACGGTGCTGGGGTTGAACCTGGTCAACACGCTGCAGGCGCTGCTGCCGATGGGTATGTTCCTCGGCGTGCTGCTGGCGTTGGGACGCATGTACCGCGACAGCGAGATGCACGTGTTGTCGGCGTCGGGATTCGGGCCAAAAGGACTGCTGGCGCCGACCGCGATCTTCGCCATCGGCGCCGGCATCATCGCGGGACTGGTCGCGTTGTGGCTGGGACCGCTGGCGGCACGCGCATCGAATGCCGAAGTCGAGCAGGCCAACCGTTCGGTGATTGCGGCGGGCCTTGAACCGGGCCAGTTCACCAGCCTCACCGGGCGCGGCGGCATCCTGTTCGCGAACACGGTCAGCCCCGACGGCACCAAACTCGGCAAGCTGTTCGTCGAAAGCGAGCGCGTGGACAAGAACGGCGTCACCGACATCAGCGTGATCGTCGCCGACCACGGGAACCTCTTCCACGAAGGCGTCGAGGACAACCGCTTCATCGCGCTGCACGACGGCCACCGCTACGACATCCGCCTGAACCAGGACAACTGGCGGCTGATGCAGTTCGAGAAGAACGACATCGCGCTGTCGCAACCCACCGACGACAGCGCCGACAACGATCCGGAATCGCTGCGCACGACCGCGTCGCTGATCGGTGACAGCGACCCCGCCGCGCGCGCCGAGCTGCAATGGCGCATCGCGATTCCGTTCGGGCCGCTGGTGCTGGCGATGCTGGCGCTGCCGATGTCGCGCCAGGGTCCGCGCAGCTCGCCGGTCGGACGCATCCTGATCGCGGTGCTGGCCTACCTGATCATCGTGAACCTGATGACGCTGGGGCGCTCCTTCATCGCCAGCGGCAAGCTGGCGGCGCCGGTCGGCATGTGGTGGATCCTGATCCCGGTGTTCGCCGGCGCGGCATGGGCCTTCGCGCGGCAATACGCGATCCGCAAGCCGCGCCGCGCGGAGGTTGCGTCGTGAGCGTCGGCGTCTGGCAGCGCATCCGCATCAAGCGCGTGGACTGGCTGATCGCGATCACCGTGCTGGGCGGATTGTTGCTCACCTGGCTGGTGCTGACCGGCCTCGACGCCTTCATCCAGTTCGCGGGCCAGATCGGCAACATCGGCCACAACGGCTACACGCTCGGCAACGCCGTCGTCTACATCATGCTGACGATCCCGCGCCGCGCCTACGAGTGGTTCGTGTTCGCGGCCGTGATCGGCAGCCTCGTTGGCATCGGCGCGCTGGCCACCACCGGCGAACTCACCGCGCTGCGCGCGGCCGGCATGTCCAAGCTCCGCATCTGCCTGTCGGTGACGGGGCTGGTGTTCGTGCTGATGATCGGCGTGTTCATCCTCGGCGAAACCGTGGCACCGGCCGGCGACGCACGCGCACAGCAGGTGCAGTTGCAGCGCGCCGCCGGCCAGTTGCACATGCGCCAGAACGGTGGCCTGTGGGCGCGCGACGGCAACAACATCATCAACGCCAAGGCGGCGCTGGCGCACCTGGTCGACGGCCATCCCGAAGTCGAACTGGCGGACGTGCGCGTGTTCGGTTTCAACGATGCGAACGAACTCGTTTCGTTCCGCAACGCCAAGCTGGCGACGCAGGTCGGCAAGGCGTGGACGCTGCACGACGTGCGCGACACGCGCGTTTCCACCGAAGGCGCGGTCAGCACCACGCATGCGCAACAGCCGTGGAAGACCTCGCTCGATCCCGAGGTCCTGGAAACATCGTCTTCGGTCTTCCACCCGGAATACCTGTCGCTGCGCGACCTCTCGCGCAACATCGGTTACATGCGTGCCAACCGGCAGAACCCGAGCGTGTATTTGAATGCGTACTGGACGCGCGTGTTCTATCCGCTCAACACGCTGCTGCTGGTGCTGTGCGCGCTGCCGTTCGGTTTCGGCGCGCTGCGTTCGGGCGGCCTCGGCAAGCGCCTGTTCCTGGGCGTGATCGTGGCGATCGCGTGGTACTTCATCCAGCGCGCGATCATCAGCACCGGCACGGTGTTCGGCGCGCCGCCGCTCGTCGTGAACCTGATTCCTGCGCTGCTGCTGCTCGCGATCGCCGTCTGGTATTACCGGCGGGTGTAGCTTCTAGTCGCAGGATGCGCCCGCGGTCATCCGCGCTTTGTCGTCATCCCGGCGCAGGCCGGGATCCATTTTGATCTCCGCATCATGGGATCCCTGTCAAAGCCGCTTCACGCGTGTTCCGCACACGCGGTCGTGCCAGGTGCGGCGATCGGGATCGAACCACGCGGCCCAGAAGCCGCAGCCGAGCAGCGCCAGCGACACCAGCGCCAGCACGAAACGCAAGCACGCCGTGCGCATGTCGAGGCGCGAACCATCTTCGCGCATCAACCGGAATTTCCAGGCGCGCGAACCGACGGTTGCGCCCACCCGCACCCAGGACACCACGAAATACGCGCCGGCCACGACCAGCAGCCACAGGCTCAGCAGCGCGCGCAGCAAGGGGTCCGGGTGTTGCGGATCGTAGATCGCGTGAAAGACGAGCACCCACAAGCCGGCGGCCACGATCCAGATTCCGATCAGCGGAAACAGGTCGTAGAACATCGCCGCGAAGCGCCGCCACAATGGTAGCGGTTTCGTTTGCGCGGCTGGAACAGGCGTCGATGGCATCGGAAGGCTTGCGCGAAAATGGAGTGCGCGCCAGCATCGCGCGATGGCTTCTTCGACCACCGACCTCGACCCGCGCGATCGCGCCGCGATCGACGCATTCCTCGAAGGCGCGTGGTCGCGCGATGGCCTCGCGGATCTGACGCTCGCCGATTATCGCGGCGATCTGGAACGCTGCGCCACCTGGCTGGCACGGCATGCGCACGGTTTGCTGAAGGCCACGCGCGAGGATTTGTTCAATTATCTCGCCGCCCGCAACAAGGCCGGCATCGGCGCGCGCACCAATGCGCGCGAACTGACCGCGCTGCGGCGCTTCTACGCAGAGCAGGTGCGCCACGACCCCGCTTTCGAAGATCCCACCCTGCTGCTGGATGCGCCGAAGCTGCCGCGCACGCTGCCCAAGGCATTGGCCGAACGCGAGATCGAAGGCCTGTTGAACGCACCCGCGATCGACACGCCGCTCGGTTTGCGCGACCGCGCAATGCTGGAGTTGATGTACGCCTGCGGGCTGCGCGTCAGCGAACTGGTGACGCTGCCACTGGCGGGCCTGAACCTGCGCCAGGGCGTGCTGCGCGTCACCGGCAAGGGCGGCAAGGAACGCCTCGTGCCGATCGGCGAAACCTGCATCGACTGGCTGACGCGTTACCTGCGCGAAGCGCGTCCCACGCTGGC
>DASZTT010000223.1:0-3559 GCA_035547895.1 Rhodanobacteraceae bacterium | reverse complement strand
AAGCAGGCGCGTGCCTTCCTGCAGCGCACGCGTCAGGTCCTGCGCGAGGATGCGGATGGATGCGCCGCGCCCGGAGATCGCCAGCCGCCGCAGCTCAACGAGGCAGGCCGTGTCGTTGAGCAGCAGCGGATGCAGCTCGCGCACCATCACGCACATGCTGTGGCGTGCGCCGCTCAGCAGGTGCAGGGTGGCGTCGATCAGTTCTTCGCGGGTGGTCGCGCGCAGCGTCACCGGTTCGGGCGGTGGCGGAGCCGGCGGGCGCTCGGGTTCGGGTATCCCGTCGAGCGGACGCTGCATGATGATGTGCGGAATGCCGGCCTCCTCGAATTCTTCGCCCTGGGTCGCGAAGCCGTGTTGCAGCCAGAACGGTACGGCGTCGCGCTGGGCGTGCATGGAGACGGTGGTCAAGCGCCGCGCGCGTGCCTGGTCCAGCAGCGTTTGCAGGAGCATGGTGCCGACGCCGCGCCCGCGCCAGGCGCGCAGCACCGCCACGCGGCCGATGCTGCCTTCAGGGGTCAGCCGCCCGCTGCCGATGGGCGCGCCGTCCTGCGCGCGCGCCAGCACGTGCACGCTGCGCGGGTCGTCGTCGTCGATCTCCATGTCGGGCGGTACGTGTTGTTCGTCCACGAACACGGTTCTGCGGACATCGAGCAATCCCTCGCGATCGATCTCGTTCGCCCAGTCGCAAACTTCGACGTGGAAGCCGCCGTCAATTGGCATGCGGTCAAACCCCCTCCGGGTCATGGCCGGCACAGTTTTGCGGGATTGTATGCCGATTGCGCGGGCGATTCTGCCAACCGGCTCACCGCTTGCGCCGGTGCAGGTGGCCGCCGTCGATCAGCGTCGCGAGCAGCGCCATCCCGTGCGTCTGCTGTGGCAATCGTGCGAGCCGCGCGCCGTCGAATTCGCGTCCGCCCGAAGCCAGTTCACGCGCCCATGCAAGCGGTGCGTCCATGGCGTTGCCGGCCACGTACAGGCGTGCACCGTTGCCGCGGCGACGCCACGCGAAGCGGCTCCACGGGTCGCGTTCCAGCACGGAACGGGGGAGGCCTTCCGCGAGCGATGCGCGATCGATGCCGCGCTTGCGCGGTACCGCGGATTGCGCCGCGCGGTACCGGGTGATGAAACCACCGAACCAGTCGGCGAACGCATCATCGTCGAGCATGCCTGCGGCGGCGCCCACCGCGCGTTGCGCGCGGCGCAATGCCGAGGCATCGATTTCGCCGGGTTCGCCGGCGGGTTCCAGATCGGGATCGGCAAAGCGCTGCGATTCCGGCAGCGTTTCCGCGACGTGCGCGGCGAAATCGAAAAGCAGTTCGCCCGTGGCCGGTGCGCGCATTCCAATGGAAAACGTCATGCACTCGCCGTCCGCGACGCCGTCGTGCGGCACGCCCGGCGGCAGGTACAGCATGTCGCCGGCATCGAGGGTCCAGGTGTGCGTGGGCGAAAACGTTTCGAGCAGTTTCAGTTCGACGTCTTCGCGGAATGCGGTCGGCGGATCCGGGCGCGTGTCTATGGACCAGCGGCGTCGCCCGAGTCCCTGCAACAGGAACACGTCGTACTGATCCACGTGCGCGCCGACGCCACCGCCGTCGGTCGCATAGCTGATCATCACGTCATCGATGCGCCAGCTCGGAATGAAATTGAAATGTTCGAGCAGTGCCGCGGTATCCGCATCCCATTTGTCGACGTCCTGCACCAGCAGCGTCCAGTTCGATTTCGGCAATTTCGCGAAGGTCGTGTCGTCGAACGGACCGTTGCGCAGCGTCCAGCGATCACGCCTGGCGTCGTGAAGCACGATTCTCGCCAGCGCGCCTTGCATGCACGCCAGCCCCGCCACGTCGTCGGGTGACAGTGGCAGCCTGAAATCCGGAAACGCGTTGCGGATCAGCAGCGGGCGCTTCTGCCAGTAGTCGCGGAGGAAACGCGCGGGCGGTATCCCGAGGAGATGGCGCGCGCTCGCATGGATTTCGATGGGGAAAGCAGGTCGGGTTGCAGGCATGCCACATTCTAGCCGGCGCGGATTGCCGCGCCGGCTGCGCGCATCACTTCGGCAGCGCGAAGGCGATGGTGTAATCGCCGCGCTTCGTACTCAATCCGCCGTGGCCGCCGGCCACGATGACCAGATATTGCTTTCCCTTGATCGCGTAGGTCATCGGTGTGGCCTGGCCGCCCGCGGGCAGTTTGTACTGCCACAGCAATTTGCCCGTATGGATGTCGAACGCGCGGATGTCGCTGTCCATCGTCGCCGCGACAAACACCAAGCCCGAGGCGGTGATGATCGGCCCGCCCATGCCCGGTACACCCGTATTCCAGTGATTGAGCACCGCGTTGCCCAACGGCACCTGCCAGAGCCGTTTGCCGCTGCGCATGTCGATCGCTGCCAGCTTGCCCCACGAGGGCTTGACGCAGGGCGTGCCCCACGACGAGATGAAAATCGTGCGGCGCATGCCGTAAGGGGTCCCGGCCATCTCGGAAAAATCCCAGTCCTTGTAACGCTTGGACATTTCCTGCTTCATCAGCTGATCGCGCGGCACCAGCGCAACCAGCATCGGCAGGTCGTTGGTATTCACCACCGCGATCTGATGTGCCGGATCGAATGCCAGCCCGCCCCATTCGACGCCGCCCGCGTAGCCGGGCTGCTCGATGCTACCCTGCACGCTGGGCGGCGTGAAGATGCCTTCGGATTTGTAGCGCTCGGGATGGCAGCCGAACGAGATGTGGGCGAGATCGTCCTTCGTCACGGGCCCTTGGCGCACCAGCGGTTCGGGCGCGGTGGGGAACGGTTGGGTCTTCGACAGCACTTCGCCCGGCGCGCCATCCTGCGGCACCGGCTTTTCCACGATCGGGAAAACCGGCTTGCCGGTTGCGCGGTCGAAGGTGAACAGCATGCCGGTCTTGGTAGGTTGGATCACGGCTGGAATCGCGCGGCCGTCGTGCTGCAGCGTGACCAGCGAAGGCTGCGCGGCGCTGTCGTAATCCCACAGGTCGTGGTGCACCAGTTGATAGCCCCAGACCAGTTTCCCGGTATCGCCGTCCAGCGCGATCACCGAATCCGCCCAGCGGTTGTCGCCCGGCCGCAGGCCGCCGAAGAAATCGGGACTGGCCGAACCCGTCGGCACGAATACCAGATGCCGCTGCGCATCCACCGACAGCGGCGCCCACGCGTTGGCGGCGCCCGTCGTGGCGGCAGCCTTTGCGCTCCATTGCGCGTACACCGGATTGGAAGGATCGCGCGGAATGGGATCCCAGCCCCATACGAAGTTTCCGGTGCGCGCGTCGTAGGCGCGCACCGTGCCGTGCTCCAGCTCAACGCCACGGTTGTCGCCCACCGATGAACCGAAGATCACCTTGCCATCGAGGATCACCGGCGGCGACGTGACCAGATAGTTCCGAAACCGGTCGCCGGGCTTGTACGTGGAATGGATGCCGTGCGACAGGTCCAGCACGCCATGGTCGGCGAAGTCCTGGCAAGGCTCGCCGTTCTTCGCATCCAGCGCCAGCAGCCCGCCGTCGAGCGTCGGTGCGAAGATGCGGGCGTGGCACGGCGCTTCAGGCG
>DASZTT010000222.1:0-10727 GCA_035547895.1 Rhodanobacteraceae bacterium | reverse complement strand
GAGCGCGAGTCCGAGGTGGCGGGTTTGCAGGTTTCGGTACGGCAGCCAGCGGCGTGGTTCCATCAGCGTTTTTCCCATGGTTCGTTTCGGCACGGCTGTTGTTGCAAGCCAGGCCGGGGATGGTCGTTCCGCGCTTGCACTAAAGCGAAGCGTAATGCGTGACGGCGTTGAAAAACATTTTGTAGCTGCCAATGGTTTCGCCGCGCCAGATCGGGTTGTTGGCGAACAGCAGCACGTGGCCCTTGCCGTACTGCGCATCCACCACCGCGGGATGACCGGCCATCGCACTGCCATTTTCCAGCAGACCCGAAACCAGCAGGTCGTCGGCATTCGCCCAGCGCGCGATCACCACCGGCCGGTCCCCCTTCGGAATCAGGAAGGGATTGTTGCGGGCCTGTTCCGCGTTGAGGGGAATGGCCTGCCAGGGCTGCGGGTCCGGCAGTTCGGGCGGCGCCTGGTACGGGCGGCCTTCCGGCACGTCGGCATCGTCAGGGCCGCCGCGGCCGGTCGGGCGTGCGTAGTCCTTGGCGGTCACGAGTCCGCGATTGCCGATGGTCTGGTCGGCGACATTGAAGGACATGCCACCGGAACTGTAGAGCGCGAAAGAATCATCGTAGCCCGCCGCGACCGGGCTGTTCCTGTCCACCAGGTTCGCGCGCAGCACGCTGCCGACCACGCGCAGGTCCCCGGCCTTGCTTTCCGAGACGCCCGGCGCGAGCCCGACGTCGATGGCGAAGCGCGCGGTATCTTCCGAAGTGATCAGCAACCCGCCTTCGGCAACGAAGCGCTTCAGGTTCGCGACGCCCGTTTCACCGAGGCCAGGGCGGATATCCGGCGTCGAATCGATGCGCCCGAGGTTGGGCGTGAGTTCGGTTTTTTCCCATGGCATCGGGTTGCCGTACAGCGGCAAGCCATCGACGATCAGTCGGGTGTTGGCGTAACCCACCGGTCCGAACAGGATCACGTCGTACTTGCTGCGCAGGTTGGGGTCGCGCGACGCGTCCTGGGTGCTGATGTAGGTGTACGGCACGTGCAACTTGTCCAGCGCCATCCGCCACCAGCCTTCGGTCTGCGTGGAAAGCCACGTGTGCATCAGCGCGATGCGCGGCACGCGGCCGGTCACGCCCAGTGACGCCAGCGAGAACGCCGGCTGGTCGAAATCGCCCTGCACTTCCTGCATCGGCACTTTCAGGACCGATGTATCGACCACGCGCGCGACATCCACGCCGAACAGGTCGCCGAACGACCAGCCGGTGTCGTCATAGGGATGCTTCTGCGGGTCGTCCGGCGACCAGTACTGGCGATCAAGCAGGGTATCCGCAATACGCGAATACGGCTGGTCCATCCGGATGATCCAGCTTCCCGCGGGGAAAGTGCGCCTCGTCGTCGCAACCTTGGGTGGCACGTTGGAATCGGCGGTCTTGCCCTTCGACTTGCCGCTGTCGTCGTTCTCCGTCTCGTCCGCCACCTCGACGGTGAACGGCGCGTTCGCGCGGCTGATCTCGACATGCTGCAAATGCAAGGCGTGCAGCAGGTGCATCTGCGCGCCCTTGTCCTTTTCGCTGCCGGTGAGCACGTAGGCGGCGGGTCCGGCCAACTCGGGTTTCTCGATCGAGCGCTTGGACTTCTGCCAGAAGTTGTCCAGGAAATGCTGGCCGTTTTGCGCGAAGTAATACAGCGCCGTCAGCAACCCGGATTGTTCGTAGTTGTTGTTGTCCCGCTGCGACCACAGCACCTTGGGCAGCGGCGGGTTGGGCTTGTACCAGGTGCGCGCATACTCATCCGGATCGAGGATGCGCTCCTCGGTGTCGGCGCCGCCATTGCCGAAGGTTTCGTACAGGCGGCTGATGCCGTTGTGCATCGCCGCGATGAACATCAGGTAGCCGGGACTCCAGGTATCGAAGTTGCCGTGCGTGAAAACGCCCGGCAGGCCAAGTTTCGTCAATTGCTCGACATTGTTCCAGCCGATCTGCTGCCACTCGCTGGTGAGGATCGGGTCGATCCACGCGTTGTACGGACCGTCACCGACTGTGTTGTCGTACAGGAACGGCACCGACTCGTGCAGGTCGTGCAGCACCTGCGCGTGCCAGTCGACATAGGTGTTCAGCACGTTCTTCGTGAGGTCCAGCGTTACGCCCATCGCGTCGCGGTTGTTGTCGTGCGCGACGTAATGGCCCCAGTAGAGCAAGTGCGGATAGTTTTCGCCGAGGTGCGCGCGGTGCCATTTGTACAGATCGACCATGCGATCGCGGCCGTCCACTTCGACCACCGGCGTGATCAGCGTGATCATGTGCGAACGGATGTACCGGATGTACGGCGCATCGTCCACGGCCAGCCGATAGCCCAGCTCCATCAGCGCGGTCGGCGCGCCGGTTTCCGTCGAGTGGATGGTGCCGGTGATGTAGTAGACGGGAACCGTCTGCTTGATAATCGCCGCGGCCTTCGCATCATCCATGCCGAGCTTGCGCGGGTCGGCGAGCTGGGCGAGACGCGCCTTGTTGGCGTCGAGATCCTTCATCAAGGACTCGTCGGCGATCGCCACCGCGATCATTTCGCGGCCTTCCTCGGTGTGCCCGATCGTGAACACGCGCACCCGCGGCGTGGCCTTGGCCAGCATGCGGAAGTATCGATACACGTCTTCCGCGTAAGGCAACATGTTCGGCGCGCCGGCGATGTCGCCCAGCACGGCTTCCGGGGTCGGCACCGTTTTGGAGACCGGCAGGTAATCGGTCAGAGGTGTGTTGAAATCGGCCTGCGTGGTGTACTTCGCGATTTTCGCGGTGTACGCCTGATCGACCGGCTGGTTCGGATCGCGCGCATACGGATTGCCGGTGCCGGCGAACGCCGTGCCGCACATCGCCAATGCCAGCCACGCCAGAGCCAAACGCGTGCAACGCATGTCCCCACTCCCGCCACGGTTCGATCCGCAAGCGTAGCCAAAATCAGCGCACCACGAGGGTGTCGAAAGACATGGTGGGAGATGGCCGGAAGAACCGTCTCAATCGCAGGCCAGCCACTGCACGCTGAATTGCCGATCCGGATCGGTCCAGACGTCCACGACCCGCAGCCCGGCGCGCCCGGCGAAGCGGGCGAATCCTTCCAGCGTGTATTTGCAACTCAATTCGACCAGCATCGCCTCGCCTTCCGCGAAATGGAACGTGCGGCCGTCGATGTGCACGTCCTGCTCACGCCGGCTGACGATGTGGGTTTCGATGCGTTCCGCCAGGGGATGCCAGCGCGCACGATGACGGAAACCGGCCAGGTCGAAATCCGCACCCAGCTCGTGGTTCATCCGCACCAGCAGGTTGAGGGTGAATTCCGCGGTGACGCCGGCGGCATCGTTGTAGGCAGCGTCCAGGGCTGCCTTGTCCTTCACCAGGTCGATGCCGATCAGCACGCCGCCATCCAGCAGGCCACCACCCTGCCCGGCTTCGCCGCGCATCTGGCGCAGCAGGCGCAGCGCCTCGTCCGGCTCGAAGTTGCCAAGCGTCGATCCCGGGAAGTACACGACCGTCTGCCTCGGTGCGCGCGCGGCACGCGGCAGCTTGACCGGTTGCGTGAAGTCCGCGCACACCGGCAGCATTTCGATTCCCGGGAATTCGCGTTCGAGCTGACCCACGCTTTCCGCCAGCGCACTGCGCGAGATTTCGACCGGAACGTAGGCCACCGGCGATTCGAGGTTTCGAAGCAGCAAGCGCGTCTTCAAACCGCTGCCGCTGCCGTATTCGACCAGTCGCACGTCCGGCCCCAGCGCGGCGGCGATCGCGCCGACGTGGTCGCGCATGATCGAGAGCTCCACCCGGGTGGGGTAATACTCGGGCTGCTCGCAGATGCGCTCGAACAAGGCCGAGCCGCGAGCGTCGTAAAAATATTTCGACGACAATCGTTTTGGGGATTTCGACAGTCCGGCCAGCGCATCGGCCAGCAGGCCTTCGCCGGGTTGATGATCGTACAGACGGTAAGCGCGCGCTCCCTGCGGATTCGTTTTCATGCGTCCCTCGCCAGGCGGATGCCGCTGAACTGCCAACGCGCCGCCGGATGGAAGAAATTGCGATAGCTCGCGCGGACGTGCCCGGCGGGTGTCGCGCACGAACCGCCGCGCAACACCCACTGCCCGCACATGAACTTGCCGTTGTATTCGCCGAGCGCACCGGCGGCGGGTTTGTAACCCGGATAGCCGATGTAGGGACTGGACGTCCATTCCCACACGTCGCCGAACATCTGCAGCGGATCCGCGTGATCGGCCTGCACCGGCAATGGTCGCAAGGCGCCGGAATCGACGAGGTTGCCTTCGACGGGAATGTCTTCCACCATGGCTTCCCATTCGAACTCCGTGGGCAGGCGCGCATCCGACCAGCGCGCGAACGCGTCGGCCTCGAAAAAACTCACATGACAAACCGGCGCGGCCGGGTCGATCGGCTGCCGCCCGGCCAGGGTGAACGTGGTTTCAAGCGCGTCGTCCCAATACAACGGATGCGACCAGCCCTCGCGCCGCACGGTATCCCAGCCTTCCGACAGCCACAGCGCAGGATTGCGGTAACCGCCGTCGTCGATGAACTCGCGAAACTCGGCGTTGGTGGTGCAACGATTGGCGATCGCATGCGGATGCAGCAAGGCGCGATGACGCGGTGATTCGTTGTCGTAGGCGAAGCCTTTCCCGGCATGGCCGATCTCGACAATGCCGTGGCGGCCGGCGATGAACTGCAATGGCACGGATTTCCTCTGGGCGAACGGCGGCGCTTCGCGATACACCGGCTGCAGCGGATTCAACGAAAACAGATGCAGGATGTCGGTCAGCAGGAGCTCCTGATGCTGCTGTTCGTGATTGAGCCCCAACGTGACGCGCGCGAGCACCTCCCGATCGTCGTCGCGGCGACGCAGCAACTCGACCATCGCGGCATCGACATTGGCGCGATACTCGGTGACTTGATCCAGCGTCGGGCGTGTGAGCAGTCCGCGTTGCGGGCGCGCATGCATCGGCCCGACGGCCTGGTAGTAGGAATTGAAAAGGTAATCCCATCCCTCACGAAACCGCCGATAGCCGGGATCGAAAGGCGCCAGCAGGAATTGCTCGAAGAACCAGGTGGTGTGCGCGAGATGCCATTTCGCGGGGCTGGCATCGGGCATGGATTGCGCGACCGTATCCTCGGGCGCCAGGGTGGCACACAACGCCAGCGTGGCATCGCGCACCTGCCGATAACTTGAACCGGCATCTGCGGCGCGGCGATCGCCGGCCGGCTCGGGTTGGGCGGACATGCGCGGATGGCCTCGGACGGGACGGCGTCAGCTACCCTACACGCCGAAGCCTTAATTGAAACAGTCCGCTCGTTCAGTCAACGTGATGATCCATTCCGCCGCGCGGAGACGAAGATGAAGCAAGCCGTTGCCATCGATGATCGCGACATCGCGCCGCAGATGCTGGAACGCGCGTTCGCGCTGCCCGCGCATTTCTACGCCGGCGCCGAGAGCCTCGAACGCGATCGTCGCGCGGTGTTTGCGCATGGCTGGCAGTGGCTGGCCCGCGCCGATCAGCTCGCAGCCGCGGGCGATCACGTCGTCGCGGAGGTCGCCGGCGTGCCGTTGTTGCTGGTGCGCGGCGACGACGGCGCGTTGCGGGCACTGCACAACGTCTGCCGCCACCGCGCCGGACCACTCGCGACATGCGACGGCCGCGGCGCCAAGCGCCTGCGCTGCCACTACCACGGCTGGAGCTACGCGCTGGACGGCCGCCTGCTCAGCGCGACCGAAATGGAGGATGCCTGCGATTTCGACGCGGCTTCGGTGCGGTTGCCGCAAGCGCACGTGGCCGAATGGCGCGGCCTGGTGTTCGCCGCACTCGACCCGGTGGTGCCGTTCGCAGACGTGATGGAGGGCATCGATGCGCGCCTCGGAGACCGGCCGCTCGACCGCTATGTCTTCCATCGCCATTACGCCTACGACATCGCCAGCGACTGGAAGACCTATATCGACAACTATCTCGAGGGCTACCACGTGCCGCACATCCACCCGGAATTGAACCGCATGCTGGACTACCGCGATTACGTGGTCGAAACCGCCCGCTGGCATTCGCTGCAGCACAGTCCACTCGCGAGCGACGCGTTGCTGTACGGTGATGGCGAAGCGCTGTACTGGTTCGTGTGGCCCAACACGTTGCTCAACGTGCTTCCGGACCGGATGCAGACCAACAGGGTCATCCCGCTGGCGCCTGGACGCTGCCGCGTCACGTTCGACTATTTCTATCCGCCGGACACGCCCGACATCGAATCACGCCATGCCAGCGACCATGCCTTCAGCGATCTCGTGCAGCGCCAGGACGTGGATATGTGCGAAATCGTGCAGCGCGGCCTCGAATCCGGCTCGTATCGCGCAGGCCGGCTGAATCCCAAACGCGAAAACGGCGTGCACCACTTCCACGAATTGCTGCGCGAAGCCTACCGCGCCGTGCGTTGAACGCGGCGCAGAAGCCGTGGTTCACAGCACCGGCGAATCGTCGTGGAGCATTTCGCGACGGACGATCGCGATCGGCGCGAAGCCGTGCTGCATGAAGTCGTCGTGGAATTGCTCGAGCTTGAAGTTTGCGCCTTCCTTCTTTTCGACGTCGGCGCGCAGCTTCAGGATCTCCAGCTTGCCAAGCGTGTAATACAGATACGTCGGATCCGATGTGCCGCGCTTGGTTTCAACCTCGCCCACCGCCGGGGATTGATAGCCTTCCTTGACGAAGAACGCTTTCGCCTGGTCCAGCGTCATCTGTCCGGTGTGCAGCTTGATGCCGACGATGAAACGCGCGTTGCGCAACAACGCATCCTGCAACTGGCCGAGCCTCAGCAGCAACTGCTGGCGGCGGTCGTTCGGAAACTCGTACTGCGCCAGGCCCTGGTCCAGCATCATCTGTTCGCAATAGTGCGCCCAGCCTTCGGCGTTGGTGGCGGAACCGAGCAGCTTGCGCACGCGGTCGTTCACCCTGTGCATCCACAGGAATTGCACGTAGTGGCCGGGATAGGCCTCGTGCGTCGCGACGCTGGTGATCACCGGATAGCTGAACTGCGCCATGAATTGGTCGATGCGCTGCTTCGGCCAATCCTTTTCCGGCAGCGTGACGTTGAAGTACGCGGTGGTCGCCTTCGTTTCGTACGGACCGGGGGTATCCATCGACGCGAACGTGGTCGCGCGCATGAACGGCGGCGTTTCCTCCAGCGTTGGGCGCACCGTGGATGGAATCGTGATGATGTGATGGCTGTTGATGAATCCCACCAAGGTAGCCAACGTGGCGCGGAACGTGTCGAGCAGCTTGTCGGGCTGCGGATGGTCGGCCGCAAGTTCCGCCAGCACTTCGCGCGGTGTCTTGTTCGGGTCGAGTTCCTTCGCCACCTTCGCGAACTCGGCCTGGTTCGCCTTCATGTTGGCTTCGTCGAGGGCGACCAACTTGTCCAGCGGCAGATCGACCATCTCGTCGTATCGCAGTTTCTCGCTGAACACCTTCGCGCCGATGCGGAAATCGCCGTGTGATTGCGGCAGCACGTCGCTCTTCAGCCATGCCTGGTAATCGCTGAGCGCCTTGATCACGGCACCGTTGGACGCGGCGAATTCCTTCTTCAGCGCGGCGTTGCTGACGTCATTGAAAGCCGACGGCACGTCGTGCTGAAAGAAACGGATCAGACCCGGCAACTGCTCCAGCGCGATCTCGGTATAGATCTTCGGCGGATCCTTGAGGTTCGCGTGCGCGGCCAGCAGCGCCGCGGGCATCTGGCGCTCGCGCGAGATCAAGTCGCGCAAGCGCGTTTCCGGTGGCGCGAACTTGCGCTCCATCAGCGTGAAAGCACTGGAGGTGATGCCGCTGGAATAGAAGTCCGGGTTCTTTTCCCACGGCCGGATCGCCTGCAAAGTCAGCAGCGCACTGCGGATATTGTTGAGCACCAGGTCGCGATCGCCACGGACGTACAGGCTGAGCGAAGCCGGATCGACCGCGGCGACGCGTCGTTCCCAGCTTTTCAGCGCCGTCACTTCCGAAGCAAAACCCGCGCGCGAATAATCTTCGAGCTTGCCGTCGTAGGTGTGTACGCCATAACTGGTGGCCGCCGAGGGATTGGTCGGCAGATAAAACGTGTCGAAGTATTGATCGGCCAGCCGCGAGAAAGCCTGGTCGGCGTTCTTCGTATTTGCCGGCGCGGCCGCGGCCGCCAGCAATGGCGCAAACAACAACGCGCAGACGGCCACGCGCCAGCGTTTGCCTGGATCTCGCGACATACCACCCTCCCGCCCATGAAGATGTTCGATACCGAAGCGTCGACGCTATCAATACCGCAGCGGGGATACCCGTGCCAAAGGTTGGGCGCCGCGTGCGGGCAAAAAAAGACCCGGCTTCAGACCGGGTCTCAATGCGGACGCAACGATCAATGACCGTGGCGCGAGTAGTAATGTCCCTGGTTCCCGGCGTGATAGCCACCACCGTGATAGCCGTAGCCCCCGTGCGAGCCGTGGTAGTAGTGGCCGCCCCGGTGGTAGGAACCACCGTTCGAATACACCACGCCGACATTCACGCTGCTGCCATAGGCGTACGCCGGTTCCCCGTAGTAAGCAGGACCGCCGTAGGAATAGGCCGGGTAGCTCGGGTAGCTCTCGTAATAGCCCTGCGGAGGATAACTCGGAGCCGGGTAGTAGCCGTTGTCGTAGTAGTCATGGTGTGCGCTGGCGCTGGCGATCACGCCGCCGATTACCGCGCCCACGACCAGCGCGCCCAGCACTTTGCCGGAATCGTCGCCATGCCCGCGATAGTCGTGCGCCATCGCCGCGGGCGTGGCCAGCACGGCCGCCGCAACCAGGGCACAGGCGAGCATCAGCTTGTTGCGGATCGAACCGGATTTGCGTTGCATGGCGAACTCCCCTTCTCAAAAGTGGAGGCCAGTATCACCGCACCACGCTAAATCTGAACTGAAGAGTTTTGTTATGGAAAAGCTAAGCGTTCAGGTACTTGGAAGCGCGGGGTCCCGGCGTCAGGCGCCTTTCGCCGAAGCGGCGCCGCGATCCTTGCGCTTGCGGGCTTCCAGCAAGGCCTTCAGGTTCGCGACGGCCTGTTCGTGGCTGATCGCCTTGGGTTTCGGTGCACGCGGCTTGGGAGGTTTGCGCGTCGGTGCGTGCGCCGCCGGAGCCGGCTGGCGCGGCAACTCCACGGTTCCACCCAGCATCCAGTCGTCGTTGAAACGCGAGCGCGGGATATAGGAAGGCGGACGGCGCTTGGCGGCGCTGGCGCGCGCGGCGGCCACCGCGCGGGCCGCGGTCTTCACCGAAGCCGGCCGGGACACGGGCTTGGGAGCGGCAACGGGTTTTTCCGCGGCACGCACGGGTTTGTTGGGTGCAGGCGCCGCCTTCATCACCTTCGCGGGCTTTCTTGCGGGCTTGCCCGCGGTTTTCTTCGCAGCTTTGGCGGGCTTCGATGTCCGGCTGGCCGCCTTCGCTTTTGCGGGCACCTTGTGCGCCGCCGACTTGGCGGACTTGCCGGAGGGTTTGCGATTCCGTGATGTTGCCATTGCTGCTTTCCTCGTGTTGTTGCGTTGCAGGCTCGGCCTCGCGGGCCAGGCTTGGCGAGCCGAGCCAGTGGTGATGCCTTCGATGGCGGGCGGCTGCGAACTACAGGCTGCGCCCGTCGACGTGGCGGATATCAAGACCGCCAGGTTCGACCCCTTCGAGGCAGCGGACGTTCACCGCTGCCAGCGGATGCCCTTCATGTTCGCCATCGGCGAATGGCGCCACCCCGCAAACGGGGCAGAAGTGATGAGCGATCTTGTGTTTGTTGAAACGGTAGGTGCTCATGTCCGCTTCCGGCGTGGACAGCCTCAGCGCATCACGCGGCACGAACCACATCAGGTAACCCTTGGGCCGGCAATGCGAGCAATTGCACTCCACCGCGCTGCCGATCTCGCCATCCACCTCGAAGGCGATCCGGCCGCAATGGCACCCGCCATGCCACGTCGTCATGTGCTTGGTCCGAGCGTCAGGCCTGCAACATTATCGCATGAACCGGCCTTCCCCGCACGTGTATCCTGTTGATCCCTCTCCCGAAGCACTCCCGATGCGCAGCTTCGACGACGACCACGGCGGCCACTGGCAGGCCGCCCTGCTGGAAGCCTCCTATGGCAACGTGATGCTGATTTTCAGTCGAATCGGCGCCGGCGGGGTCCTGCACGCCGCACTGGATACAGCGAACTTTCATGAAGCAGAACAATGGCTTGCCGGAACCGACCCGGACACGCTGAGACGCTGGCTGGCGAAGGCCGAGCCTTGGGGATAGCCGCACGAAAGCTCAGCAGCGCAGCGCCGCCGTCTCGCGGATGCCGTCGATGACTGCGGGGTCGAGGCCCACGTTGTTGCGCTCCAGCACCTGCTCGGCGCGATAGCTGGACCGCACCAGCGGGCCGGACACGACCTCCAGGAAGCCCATGCCCAGCGCCAGCTCGCGGTACCGCTGGAACTGTTCGGGCGTGACGAAGCGCGCCACCGGCAGGTGGTTTTGCGTCGGGCGCAGGTACTGGCCCATCGTCACCACGTCGACGTCGGCGGCGCGGATGTCGGCCAGCGCCCGTTCGATCTCGTCGTCGGTTTCTCCCAGGCCCAGCATCATGCTGGTCTTGGTGACGGTCTGGGGCGCATGCCGCTTGGCGAACTTCAGGATGTCCAGCGTCTGCCGGTAACCGGCCCGCGCATCGCGCACCGGGTGCGTCAGCCGTTCCACG
>DASZTT010000221.1:0-28047 GCA_035547895.1 Rhodanobacteraceae bacterium | reverse complement strand
TGCGCGAACGTTCGCGCAACGCCTTCGCGTCCTGCTGTTCGCCCACGCCCGCCGCGAGGTGCGACAACGCCCAGTCGTCGTAGGCATATTCGAGCGTCTTGCTGACCGCCTCGGACTCCTCGTCGCTGGGCAGGTAACCGATCTTGCGGTACCAGCCGAGCCCGAGCCAGTCGGAGCTCAGCGCGCGGTCGCGGTACACCGGCCAGGCCGCCTTGTAGTCGATGCCGGTGAAACCCTTGGCCTGTGCTTCGGCGATCACCACGACCGAGTGATAGCCGATCATCGTGCCGGTCTCGATGCCCTGCAGCGGCCACACCGTGGGCCCTTGCGGACTTTCGTTGGCCTGGCGCACCAGGCCCTGCACCAGATCCGGCACCTTGTCCGGCAGGAACAGCGTGTACAGCGGATGCAGCGCGCGATAGGTGTCCCACAGCGAGTAGGTGCTGTAGTTGTTCTGGCCCTTCGGCAGCGTGTGCACCTGCAAGTCCATGCCGCGGTAGCGGCCGTCGACGTCGCTGAACAGTGTCGGCGCCAGCATGGTGTGATAGAGCCCGCTGTAGAAGGTGCGCCTGACCTCGTCCGGCGCATCGATGCGGATGCGCGAGAGTTCGCGTTCCCATTGCTCCGCCGCGCTGCGCCGCACGCGTTCGAAATCCCAGTCCGGCAGTTCCGTTTCGAGGTTGCGCAGCGCGCCGTCGATGTCCACGCCGGAAATGCCGACCTTCACCAGCAGCGGCGCCTTCGACGCATCGTCGAAATGCAGCGCGGCTTTCAGGCTCTTGTCTTGCGCGGTCGCGGCGGAGGCCAGCGGCTTGTCGTCCGAATACAGTTCCGCGCGCACGAACGGCCGCGACAGCTTCATCGCGAAATAGATGTAGCGACCGTTCGCCCACTCGTGCACGCGCCGGCCGCCGACCAGCGTGTCGTGTCCGATCACGCGCAGTTCGGCGTCGCTGACGTTGCATGGAACGTCCGGCTTGTCCCGGTAGCCATGCGCCAGGTCGACCAGCAGATGACCCGCGCCCGGCTTCTTGAACGTGTAGCGATGCAGGCCGGCGCGCGCGGTCGCGGTCAGTTCGGCCAGGATGTCGTGGTCGGTCAGGTGTACCGTGTAGTAGCCGGGCGCGCCGTGCTCGGAGGCCAGGTCGTAACGCGAGCGATAGCCCTTGCCCGGATGCGCGACCACGTCGGCCGCGAGATGCTTGCCGCGCGCCGCGGCGTCGTAGCGCGAGTAATACAGTTCGTCGGGCAAACCGCGCGCGCCGGGATCGAGCAGCACTTCACCCTGCGCCGGCATCACCAGCACGTCCAGCATGTCGGCGCCGCCGGTGCCGGAAAGGTGCGTGTGCGAAAAGCCCATGATCGAACCGTCGCCCTGGTGATAGCCCGAACACGCATCCCAGCCGTGCGTATGAGTGTCGGGCGAAAGCTGCACCATGCCCCACGGCACCGTCGCGCCGGGAAACGTGTGGCCGTGGCCGCCGGTGCCGACGAACACGTCGACGAATTCCGACACGTTGCCGCCGGCACGCGGCGATCCCGCGCCTGCGGAACCCGCGTGCTGCACCTGCGCGAACGCCGCGCCCGGATCGATGCGCTCCAGCAACGCCAGCGTCATTGCGCCTTGCAGGAAACGTCTGCGTGTCACCATGGTCGTCTTCCTCGAATCTGAAATGAATTTGTCAACCGCAGGTCGGGGTGGGCGGCTTCATGCGAACCCCAACACGATCGCGCCGCGGTGCGGGGCTTCCGCCAATGAAGCCGGCGTCAGCCCAACCTACAAATGCCGTTGCAACAATGCCGGATGCCGCGCCGCCACGTCGATCACGAGTTCACCAAACAGCGAATTGGCCCAGGCGAACCACGCACGCGTGAAATGCGAAGGATCGTCCTGGTCGAATGCTTCGTGCATGAAACCGGTGTCCGCGTCGGTGGCCGCGAGCCACCGCAGGCACTGGCGGATCTCGCCCACGTCGTCGCTGGTCAGCGCGCGGATCATGATCGACATCGGCCAGATCATCCGCAGGCCTTCGTGCGGGCCGCCGATACCTTGCGCGGCACTGCCGGAAAAGAAATAGGGATTGCGCCCGCTCCACGCCAGCGCGCGCGTCGTGAGATAGCGCGCATCGTCAGGCCTGCACCAGCCGAGATACGGGAGACTCGACAAACTCGGCACATTGGCATCGTCCATGAACAACTGGTTGCCATAGCCGTCCACTTCGTAGGCCCAGCATTCGGCGCCGCGATCGTCGCGCATCAGCGCGTACCGTACGAGCGCCGCCTGCACTTCATCGGCAAGTGCCTCGCAGTCGCGCGCGAACGGCTCGTCCGCAAACAATCTTCGCGTCATCGCCGCCAGTTGCCGCAACGACACCACCGCGAAGGCGTTGCCCGGCACGAACAGCGAATAACGGCAGGCGTCGTCGGACGGCCTGAACATCGAGAAGATCAGGCCCACCGGTTTGCCAGGCCAGCCGTAACCACCCAGCGCCAGCGTGTCGGTCGGTGCGGCGGCGGCGCGCTGGAAATGGTACGGGCCGGGACCGTGCCTGCGCTGTTGCGTGCGGAACGTTTCCAGCACCCGCCGCATCGCCGCGCGCCAGTCATCGTCGAATGGCACACGGTCGCCCGTCGCCTGCCAATAGCCGTGCGCCAGCCGGATCGGCCAGCACAGCGAATCGACTTCCCACTTGCGTTCCGCGACGCCGGGCTTCATGTCGGTGTCGTCGTGCTGCGCCCACGGCAGGTTCGTCTTCGCACGCGGGTCGGCCATGAACGCATTGGCGTAGGGGTCGATCGTGATGCAGCGTGCGTGGCGATGGATCAGGCCGCGATACAGGCGTCGCAATGCGTCGTCGTGCGCGGCCAGCGGCAGATACGGCCAGACCTGCGCCGAGGAATCGCGCAGCCACATCGCGTCGATGTCGCCGGTGACGATGAAGGTATCGGGCTTGCCGTCGAGCGTTCCCGTGTGCACCGTGGTGTCGAGCGTGTTGGGATAGCAGTTCCCGAACAACCACGCGAGTTTCGGATCGCCGATTTTCGACTCGATGCGCACAAGCTCGCGTTCGACCGCGGGGCTCGTGAATTTGCGTTGCTTGGGCGGCGGACGTTTGCTTGCGAAACGCGGCGACGCCGGACCGGCCGATACGCGCGGCAGCGCCGAGGCCGCGACCGCACCGGCAGCGGCGGTTCCAACCAGTCTCAGGAAATCGCGGCGATCGTTCATGGCCCTGTTCGAGTGCTCAGCGCGGCAACGCGTCGCGACCGCTGATCGTAAACGATGCGCCAACGCCCGGCGCATCGCCGGGTTGTCCGCCACCGATGAAAACGCGATAACGCCCGGCTACCACGGCCCGTGTGCCGGCGGCATCGACCGTGCTCAACTGACGCGGCGACAGTTCGAATTCCACGCGACGGCTTTCGCCCGGCTTCAGATGCACGCGCTCGAATCCGGCCAGTGCGTGACGCGGCGCCAGCGGCGACTTCGGATAATCCAGATAGACCTCGACCACTTCGTCACCGGAGCGCGAGCCCGTGTTGCGCACCGTGGCGCTCACCTTCAGCGTCGCACCCGCTTTCAGCTGCGGGGTCGACAGCGCGGGATCGGCATAGGCGAAGGTGGTGTAGCTGAGACCGTACCCGAACGGGTACAGCGGCGTGCCCGTGAAGTAGCGATACGTACGCCCCTGCATGTCGTAACTGACGTAAGGCGGCAGGTCGCGGGTCGCGCCGTAGAACGTCACCGGCAGACGGCCCGCCGGGTTGTAATCACCGGCCAGCACCTGCGCGATCGCGGTGCCGCCGGATTCGCCGGGATACCACGCCGCGAGGATCGCGTCGGCGTGCTGCTTGGCCCAGTCCAGCGCGACCGCACTTCCCGACATCAGCACGACCACCAGGCGCTTGCCGCTCGCGGCCACGCGTTCGAGCAGCGCGCGCTGAACCGCCGGCAACGCGATGTCGGTCCGATCGCCGTGGTCGAAACCGGCCACGTCCAGCGGCGATTCCTCGCCCTCCACGTCCGGCGACAGACCGACGAAAGCGACCACCACGTCGGCACGCCGGGCGGCGTCTTCCGCTGCGGCAAGTTGTGCCGTGGCCGGGGCCAGCCATTGCAGGCGAATGCCCTGGTCCTGGCCGCTGTGCAGCATTTCCAGCTTGATCGCGTGCGGCGAAGTGTCCGCGAAATGCATCGCCGCCTGCATGGGCCTGCCGTTGCCCGGATTGTCGATGAGCTTTTTGCCGTCGACGTACAGCCGCACCGGATCGTATCCACGGCAATCGAAACAACGGTCGACGTGCACCACCAGCGTGTAATCGCCGGCACCCGGCGGAACCAGTTCGCCCGTCCAGCGCACCGCGTAATGGTCGGGATCGAGCACGGCGTCCGGCGCGACATGATCCCAGTCGAAGTCGATGCGGCGATCGACGCGCGTGAGGCGCGGCTTGCCACTGAAATCGGCATGATCGAAGTACTCGCCTTTGAGGCCGGGCCGGCCATCGGTGCGCAAGGCGGTTTCCGGAACCGGAATGGGCACGCCGGCCGCAACGGGCGCGCCTTGCGCGTAGAACACGCGATCCGCACCGAAGCGTTGGCGCAACCCGTCCAGCGGCGTGACGGGATGTCGCGCGGTACCGTGGTAATTGGCCTCCAGCGTTTCGACGGTGTCGGCATCGGGACCGATGACCGCAATGCGGGTTCCGGCACGCAGCGGCAAAGTGTCGTGCGCGTTCTTCAGCAGCACCACGGATTCCAGCGCCGCCTGCAGCGCCAGCTTGCGATGCGCGGCGCTGTCGATCTGGTCGAGGCCGATGCGCGCATACGCGCCGCCGTCGCCGCCCATGATGCCGAGCCGGTAGCGCGCGGCGAACAGCCGCACCAGCGCATCGTCCAATGCCGATTGCTTCATGGATCCGTTGCGCACCGCGTCGCCCAGCGATGCATAGGCGCTGCCGCAATCGAGATCGGTGCCGGCTTCGATCGCGGCGGCCGACGATTGCGCATCGTCTGGCCTGTAATGGTGGAATTGCGTCATGTCGTCGATCGCGTCGCAATCGGAAACGACATAGCCCGCGAAGCCCCAGTCGTTGCGCAGCGTGGTCGTGAGCAGGTCCTTGTCCGCGCACACCGGCGTGCCGTGCAGCGCGTTGTACGCGCACATCACCGAGCCCGCGTGGCCTTCGGTCACCGCCGCGCGGAACGCCGGCAGGTACGTCGCTTGCAAGTCGTGCGGCGACACGTCGACATCGAAACCGTGGCGGCCGAACTCGGGGCCGCTGTGCACGGCGAAATGCTTGGGCGTGGCGATCGCGCGCGGATGCCCGGGATCGTCGCCCTGGATGCCGCGCACGAACGCGACGGCCAATTGGCCGGTCAGGTACGGATCCTCGCCGTAGGTTTCCTGGCCGCGGCCCCAGCGCGGGTCGCGGTCGATGTTGATGTTGGGCGACCAGATGGTGACGCCTTGATAACGCCCGTGGTCACGATTCACGCCGACTGCATTGAACCGCGCGCGCGCCTCGGTCGAAACCACCGTGCCGACCTGTTGCACCAAACCGGGGTCCCAACTTGCCGCCAGGCCGATCGACTGTGGAAACACGGTCGCGAAACCGCCGCGCGCGAGTCCGTGCAGGCCTTCGTTCCACCACGTGTACGCGGGCACGCCGAGGCGCGGAATCGCGGGCGCATCGTCCTGCAACTGCGCGACCTTCTCCTCGAGCGTCAGTTTCGCGACCAACGCCTGCGCACACACCGTCGCCTGGTCGGGCGCGGCATGGACCACCGCCGCAAGCGCAATCGCCGCGATCGAACCGCAGATGCACAGGGCCGCCTTCATTGCACGCGGCCCTGCATCGCATCGGCCACGTCCTCGATCCGGAGTGCGTTGCGCAAGCCGTCGAGTCCGGCCTTGCTGTGGACGGTCAGCACCACCTGCTGGCCGGGCAGGATATCGAAGGCATTGTCGGATATTTCAGCATCGATGCCGCCAAACGAGACCCACACCGCGCGCGCCAGCTTGTCGCTGGCCAGTGTCAGCGTGTAGCCGTCATTCTTCCTGGCGAGCTTCGTGCGAATGTGCGGAGACGGCAACCCGAGGTTCCTGGGCTGATCGAAGAACACGAGGTTGCGCGACACCACACGCCCGGCAACCTGCAATTCAAAAACCGCAAACGTCGTGCGCGGATCGGCACCATGCAGCAGTTGCGCATCGCTGAATGTGCCGACGCGTGTTGCCGACAGCGGGGCCAACCTGACATCGGTCTGCTGCTGCGCGATCACCTTCCCGGAAAAATCCATCACCCGCATGTGCCATTGCGCCGCGACGGGCGTGGTGCGATCGGAAACCAGGGACACGGTGGTGTTGCCGTGATCGCGCAACGCGGCGATCAGGAGCGGCGCGTAGAAACGCCGCGCATGGAACTGCAGCGCCTTCCAGCGCCCGTACCAGTCGATGCTGGACCAGGTGATGCCGGGCCACGCGTCGTCGAGCTGCCAGTACAGCGACCCCATGCTGCGCGGGCGCGACGCGCGCTGGTGTTCCGCCGCCAACTGGATGCCATCGGCCTGCATCACCTGGCTCAAATACGCGAACGAAGCGAGATTCTTCGGCTTGCCGAATTCGCGTTCGACATACTTCAGCAAACGCTGGTTGCCGTTGCCGCTGTCGAATTTCTGGTGCGCGCGCATCACGTTCGAATCGATCGAACGATCGGAAGGCTCCGTGAATGCGTCGATTGTTGCCATCGCCGGCATCGACTGCAGGCCGTATTCCGACATGAAGCGCGGCGTCACGTCCAGGTATGCCGTCACCGGCAGCGCGTCGCCCGACCACACGTTCCAGTAGTGGTAATCGCCCTCGTCGGTGACATTGACCGGACCGTCGTAATCGGTACCCGGCGTGCTGGGCCAGTACGGCACATCGGGAGCGTTCTTCGCGACGACGGTGCGCAAGGTGTGGTCGAACAATTCGCGCATGCCTTGCTCGATGTGCGTGCGCTGCGCCTCGGTGAGGGTTTTCTTGAACGCCTTGCGGTCGTCCCAGGATTCCCAGCCCGTTTCGACTTCGTTGTTGCCGCACCACAGCACGATGCTGGGGTGATCACGCAGGCGCTGCACCTGTTGCGTGGCCTCGACGCGCACGTTCTCGCGAAACGCCGCATCGGACGGCGGAATCGCGCCGCCGAACATGAAGTCCTGCCACACCATCAGGCCCAGCTTGTCGGCCGTCGCGTAGAAATCGTCGGGCAGGTAATAGCCGCCACCCCACACACGCAGCATGTTCATGTTGGCGGCGCGCGCCGATTCCAGCAGTTGCCGGAACTTCGCGGGCGTCACGCGGGTGGGGAAGATGTCAGGCGGAATGAAATTGGCCCCCTTGGCGAAGATCGGCACGCCGTTGACCACGAACTCGAAGCTTTTCCCCCACCGATCCTTTTGACGGCGCAGCTCGACGCTGCGAAGACCGGTCTGGCGATCCGCGCTTGCCAGCAGCTTGCCATTGGCCGTGACGTCGACGTGGAAATCATAGAGATTCGGTTTGCCGTAGCCGGCGGGCCACCAGCGTTGCGGATGCGCGATCGCGAACGGAATCACGATGGCGTTGTCGCCGGCCCTCAACCCGAGGACATGCTGCAGCGACTGCGTGCTGCCGTCGGGCGCGCGCCAAGTCAACTCGATTTGCACCGGCATCGGTGCATCGGCGTCGATGTCCAATTGCGTGTCGAGTTTCGCAACGTCGGCCGTCACCGACTTCTGCGCGACGTGGAAATCCGCCAGCCGCAAGCCGTCCCAGCTTTCCAGCCTGACGTCCTGCCAGATGCCTTCGGTGACGACGCGCGGACCCCAGTCCCAGCCGTATTGGTAAGCCGCCTTGCGCACGTAGTTGGCGGTCTGCTTGCCCCTGGGCTCGTCGCCGAAGGCGGAGTCGAACTCGCCCGGAAGCGCGTAGGGCTGCTTCAGCAACCACGGTTGCAGGCGTTCGATCGGCGAATGCAGCTTCACTTCCAGCGTGTTCGCGCCGGCGTGCAACAGCGCTTTCACCGGCACGCGCCAGCGCCGGAACATGTTGTCGGCGGACAGGATCTCGTGGCCATTCAAATGGACGTCTGCGAACGTGTCGAGGCCGTCGAATACCAGGTCGATGTGCCGCCGCGCCAGCGTTGCGGCGTCCACATCGAAACGCATGCGGTATTGCCAATCCGACAATCCCACCCACTGGACCTGCGCCTCGTCGTCGCGCCAGTACGGATCTGGAATCAGCTTCGACGCCATCAAATCGGTCTGCGCCGAGCCCGGTACCGTCGCTGGCAGCCAGTGCGTCGCTCCGGGATGAGCGGCGGCGTGCACATCGCCCGGCGCGATCCGGAACTGCCAGCCTGCGTCCAGCGATTGCGTCGTCAGCGCCGCCGCCAGGGACGGCAGCGCCGCGAGACCCGCGAGCGCGAACACGCGCCACGTCCGGATGCGCGCACCGGTCATTTCACGATGATCTCGTCGGAAAAGATCCACGTGTCGATGCCGTTCGCCTGTTGGCCATAGCGCGACGCCACCACGCGAACGTAGCGCGCCGTCACGGGCATCTGCGCCGTGCACGTGACGTCGCGGACTGCCGTGCGCATGTCCTCGGGATCGACCGTGATCGGAACCGTCTGCAACGGCGTCCAGGCCTTGCCGTCGTTCGAGGTTTCGAAGGTCACGCTCTGCGGCAACAGGATCAGTGCTTCCGCGTCCTGCAGGAAGCGTGCGTCGATCGAGTGCATTTCGGTCGGCTGGCCGAGATCGATCGTGGCATCCATGTCGGCGCCCTGCCAGCCTGCCCACGCGCCGTCGTCATAGTCATTGCCGAGGATGCCGTCTGTGAGGTCGGCGGAATATTTCGCCGAGGTCGGCGTCGCGAAGGTCACCGGATCGCCGAGCGCGAGGTTCTGCACCATCCGGAATTGCTGGCTGGCCTGGTACTGCACGTCGCCGCGGAACGGCGCCACCGTCACGGTCGCCGGCGCGTACAGATCCAGCACGTCGCCGAACGAGGGCGATGCAGACGTGGGTTCGCTGCCATCGGTGGTGTAGTGCAACTGCAGGGCGTCGAATCCGCGCGCGGCGCGAATGCGCCAGCGCTTGTAGGTCGGATTGAAACTCAGGCGATAGTCGACGATGTCCTTGTCCTCGGGCCCATAGGCAACATGCCGGGCACCAAGCCAGCCCTCCTGCGCCCGCGCGTCCAGCAGGAAATCCGGCCAGTCGGGCGCCGACGCGCTCCACAGGTGTTCGGCGATCGCGAACAGCCGCGGATACAGACGCGCCGCGCCATTGAGTGCCGTGGCGCCCTCGCTCCACAGCGGCGCCTCCCCCCCGAGCACCAGCTCCGGGTGCCTGGCGAGCACCGGATCGTCGAACGGATCGGTGCGATACAGATCCTGCAGCGTCATGCGGTCGATCGGCGTGTCGAGGTAGAACGGACTGGCGATGATGATGCGGTTGCCGTTGGCGAGCGCCTTCTTCGCCTCGTCGGGGCCGCGCCAGACCTCCACGACCGCTTGCGGATTCATTCCGCCTTCCATGATCTCGTCCCATCCGACCAGCGCCTTGCCCTTGCCGGCAAGATACGTCTGGATGCGGCGCACGAAATAACTGTGCAGGCCGGCTTCGCCCTGCAAGCCATTCGCCTGCGCCAGCTGCTGGCACGCGGCGCAGTCGGCCCACACGCCCTCCGGCACCTCGTCGCCGCCGATGTGCACGTAGGGCGAAGGGAACAGCGGGATCACTTCGTCCAGCACGTTCTCAAGGAACGCAAACGTCGAATCCCTGCCGACGCAATCGACGTCGCGGAACACGCCCCAGGTGGCCGGCACGGTGATCGGCTTGCCGCTGCACGACAGCTCGGGATACGCCGCGATCGCCGCGCTGGTGTGGCCCGGCATCTCGATTTCCGGCACCACCATGACGTTGCGGTCGCGCGCGTATGCCACCACCTCGCGAATCTGGTCCTGCGTGTAGAAACCGCCGTAACGGCTGCCGTCGGCTTCTTTGCGCCACGCGCCCACGCTGGTCAGTTTCGGATAGCGCTTGATCTGGATGCGCCAGCCCTGGTCGTCGGTGAGGTGCCAGTGGAAGACGTCGAACTTGTAAAACGACATCAGGTCAATCTGCTGCTTGATGAAATCGACCGGATAGAAATGCCGCGCGGTGTCCAGCATCACGCCGCGCCATGCATAGCGCGGCGCGTCCTCGATGCTCACCGCCGGAATCGCCGTCGGCACTTCCTGCTGCAACGGCAACAATTGCCGCAAGGTCTGCACGCCCCAGAACAGGCCGCGCTCGTCGGCAGCGGAGATCGTGACCGAGCGCCGCGTGACCACCAGCCGGTACGCTTCGTCACCGCGAATCGCCGGGTCGATGCGCAGGCTGATCCGGCCGCGCTCCGGTGCCGGCACCACCTGCAGATCCACGCCGGTCTGCTCGTGCAATGCATCGCGCAGGAATCCCGCGATCCACTGCGCGCGCGCGTCGGCCGGCGCGGCGATCACATCGCTGTCGCGCAACTCGAAGGCGCCCTGTCCCTGGGTCACGTGCCGCGGCGTCGGCAGGATGTTGAACTGGGCGTGCGCCGCGGGCACGTACGCCGCGATCGCGATGCAGAACAGGATGCCGGCCATCAGACGTGACATGCGTTCCTCCACTCAATCCTGGATACCGTAAACCCGGATGGCGTTGCCCCCGAACAGCGCCGCGCGCTCGTCGCCCGCGAGGCCAGCGAGATTGTCCGCCAGATTGAACCAGCCCGAGTAGTCGGCCGCGAGTTTCACCACCGGCCAATCGCTGCCCCACAGCAGGCGCTGCGGTCCGAAGGTGGCGAGCAGGTGTTCGACGTACGGCCGCAGATCGTCGGAACGCCACGCATCGCCGGCTTCTGTCGTCAACCCGGACAGTTTGCAGCTCACGTTCGGCAGTTCGGCCAACGCGGCGATCCGGGCGCGCCAGGGATCGAGTTCGCCATGCGCGATATCCGGTTTCGCAGCGTGGTCGATCGCGATCCGCAATGCAGGATGGCGCCCGGCGAACCGAAGGAGCTGCGGCAGATGCCGCGGCCTGATCAGCGCATCGAAGCACAGGCCGTGCGCGATCATCGCTTCGATCGCAGACGTCAATGCCGATCGCAGGATCCAGTCGTCATCGGGGAGGTCCTGCAGCATCGGCCGTAAGCCGCGCAGCTTCGGATGAGACGCCAAGGCGGCGATGCGATCCGCCGCGCCGGTTGCCGCAAGATCGACCCAGCCGACCACGCCGGCAATGCGTGCGTCGTCGCGGGCCAGTTCGAGCAGCCATCCGGTGTCACGCTCGCTCGGTTGCGACTGCACCGCGATGGCGGCGTCGATCCGCGCGGCATCCGCTTCGCGCTGCCAGTCTTCAGGAAGGAAATCCCGATGGATCGCCGCCAGTCCGGGCGGCGGCCATGCGCAATCGTTGCGGCCGATCCGCCAGAAATGGACATGCGCATCGACCGCCATCACGACAGGATCGCTTTGCACTCACTCGTCATGGCGACCCTCCACCCGGCCCGCGCACATCGCCCGCACGTCGACGCACCGCGTGCACCGAGAAGAGCCCCGGCCGCAGCCGGGGCAAGCACTCGACGCTGGAGCTCGTCAATCAAGTTTGTAATTGATCTGCAGGAAGACCTCGCGCCCATCGTAGGTGTCGCCCTGCTGGGTGGGGATGAATTCGAAGCCGCCCGCGTAATACGGGATATTTCCCACCCGGTCGAAGATGTTGTGCACGATGAGTGTCAGCTTCACACGCTTGTCGAACTGATAGCCGACTGATCCGCTCCAGGTGATCCACGGCTTGATCATGCCGTAATAGGGCGTGCATTCGGGATCGCCCTGCGACGGAATGATGCCGTTGGGCAGCACCTCGCAACCACCGAAGTTGTTGTCGCGCAGCGAACCGTAGCGCAGGCCGGAGATCGAAGCGTCCCAGGCGCCGCGGTTCCAGTTGAGGATGCCGGTCACCTTGCTGGCCACGTTCTGGTAGCGGGTGTTGAGCAGCGGGTCAGTGGGAAGCACCCGTTCCTTGTACGACAGGTTGTCGGTGTACTGGATCGCCAGGTGGAAATCGCCCCAATTGCGGGTCGTCCAGCGGTAGTCGAGCGACGCATCGATGCCGCTGACATACAGCGACGACTCGTTGATCGGACCGGTATGGATGGCGGTGATGTTGCCGTTCGCGTCCCTGATGACGTCCGCGATCGCCAGCTGGCAATACGCCGAGCCCGGCGCGTGTGCCGTGTACGGCGCACCGCTGAGCTGCAGGCCGGTGATGCAACCCGCCTCATCCGCCAGCAAGGTGCCTTCGTCGATGTAATTGATCGCGTTGTTGACACCGGTGTGCCAGTAGTCGGCCGTGAACGTCAATTGATCGACCCACGGCACATCCCACACCAGGCCGTAGGTCCAGCCATGGCCGGTCTCCGGAAGCAGGTTGGGACTGCCGCCCTGGAATTGGGTGAAGTAGGTGGAGTGCTGGGTCGCGGGACAATTGAAGTCCTTGGCCTGGATGCACTGCAACGGATCGGCATAGATGCCGATCGTCGACGCCGATTGCGTCTGATAGATCGCCTGCATGTCGGGCGCCTTGAAGTTGGTGCCGTAGCTGCCGCGCAGCAGCAGTCCCGTGACCGGACGCCATTCGATGCTGAAGCCCCAGGTTTTCGCGATGTCGGCGATGCTCGCGTCAACGTATTTGTCGGCGCGTCCGGACAAATCGATGTCGAGCGTCGACAGGATCGGTATCCGGAACTCGGTCGCGAACGAATAGCGGTTGCGGCTGCCGCCACCGGTGTTGTAGTCCTGGAACGGATCGCCAAAACTGGTGGTGTTGCCACGTGCATCCGGCGCAAGTCTGTAACCGTTGTGGTAGGCCTCCAGCACCGCGGCCCAGCCAATCGGCTTGTCGTCCCACGGCACGTTGAACAGGTTGCCGTTGACGTTCAACGTGGCGTTCTGCATCCACGACCATGCGTTGTTCTCGCCGGCCACGCCGAACGTCGAATATTGCGCCGGGGTGATCGGATACCAGTAACGCTGCTGGTTGAGGTCATACACCGGATACGTGGTGCCGTTGATCGTCGTGGTGCCGAGCTGCGGGCCGAAGAAGAAATCGAACATGCCCTGCTCGTTGAGGCCGGTGTAGTTCTCGTGCACGATGTACTTCTGGTCACCGAGATTCAAATCCCAGTTGAATCGGTTGTCGAAGATCGCACCGCGCAATCCGGCGTGGATGTTCCAGTACTTTTCGTTGTCGTAGGTATTGGCCTGCGTGCCCATTTCGGCATAGGTCAACTGGCGCAGGTAATTGGTGATGACCTGGCCCGTGCCTTGGTCATAAACAGGGTTGGGCAGTGGACCCGTGCCGTTCAACGACCCCATCGGGTACAGGAACGGGCGCTGGGTTTGCGAGACGCCGTGGGTGTCGTATATCGCGACGGAGCCGTAGGCCTGCAGGTTGTCGTTGATGTCGTATTCGCCGGAGATGCCGGCGTCGTTGCTTTGCAAGCCCGGCGTCAGCACCCAGTTGCGGAACAGGTTGGGTTGCGTGCAGTACTGGCCGTAATCGGTGACCGGACCCGTCACCTGATCGCCATTCGTTCCGATGGTTTTCTTGTCGCGCCGCGCGAAATTCTGGAACGACTCGCACGAGCCTGCCGGCGGCGTGATGTAGTTGCCGTTGATGTCGTACAGCGACAGCGCGTCGTAGGTCTGGTAGCCGAACATCCGGGCGCTGGGATTCCAGGTGCCGTAGCCGGCGTCCGCCTCCGATTCCGTGTATGGACGATCCTTGGCCCACAACGGCGTGCGATTGGTGTGCTCGAGGTTGTAAATGACATGCCAGTGGTCGCCCGAGCGGCCGCCCGTCCAGTTGAGGTCGCCGTACTGCCGGGCGCCGCGGGTCGCGCCGCCGGCCGTCAGCTGCAAGTCGTCACCCTGGTATTGCTTCTTCAGGATCACGTTGACCACGCCGGCCACGGCGTCGGCGCCGTAGATCGATGATGCGCCGGAGGCGAGGATTTCCACCCGGTCGATCATCCCGGTCGGGATGTCGTTGTAGTTCTGGAAGTTGGTCTTGCCATTGTTGGACTGCGGATAATCGACGACGCGATAGCCGTCGATCATCAGCTGGGTGAACTGCGGCCCCATGTTGCGCAGGTTGAGCTGGCGGGCATTCACCGAGGTCGAGCCCCAGCTCGGCGGCGTCTGCGCCCTGCCGACCTGCGGCAATGAATTCATGAATTCCCAGAGTGTCGTGAAGCCTTCCTTCTTCATCTGCACACCGGTGACGGTCATCACCGGCTTGGCGCCTTCGACTTCGGTGCGCGGAATGCGCGAGCCGAGCACCACGACTTCCTTGAGGGTTTTCTGCGGCGCGGACGATTGGGGCGTCGACTGGGGCGCTGCGGAGTTTGTATCCTGACCCGTGGCGGCCTGCGCCAGGGCACCCAACGGCAGCAACAACGCGGCAGACAGCGCGACCGCGAGGATATTGCGTCGATACGTGACATGTTGCATACGACTCTCCCTAATCGGCCGCAGCCATGGTTCAGTTTTGCAAACGCGGTGCACCCATGAAACTGTAACAGAATGGTAAAACCTCCCGATGGCCGTGGGAAGTCCCCGCCGTTGCCGGAAGGTTGCTGCGATGCAGCGAAGCGGTGCGCGGCTAACGCCGCACGGAGGGAATGCGCAAGGTCCAGGCCGGCGCCCCCGCCAGCTGCCGGCGCGCGGCCCCGGACAGCTCGAAACGGAAGCCCGGGCCATGCGGCTGCCATGCAATCGACTCCGCCACGCCGAGCACCTGCAGGCGCGCATCCGCCGCAGGCTGGAAGCTGTGCAATTCCACGGTCGCCGGAGGCGCGCGTTCATCCGCGCCGGCGAGCCAGATCGCGTTGACACTGCCGTCCTTGAGCTGGGTGAACCTGAACTTGCCTTCTTCATAGGGCGCGATGGCATGACTCGCGTGGATGGCCGAACCGTTCACCTGCATCCACGCGCCGATCGCCTGCAACCGCTCCAGCGCCGTGGCAGGCAATTCACCGTCGCCTTGCGGCCCGATGCCCAGCAACAGATTCCCGCCCTTGGCGACGATCTCGACCAGCGTGTGCACCAGCTCGCGCGGCGACTTGTACTTGTCGTGCGGATTCCATGACCACGAATCGCCCATCGTCATGCACGTTTCCCACGGGTACGGCAGCGGATGCTTCGGTACGGTTTGTTCCGGCGTGCGGTAATCCTCGTAGGGACCGCCATCGGCGCGATTGACCAGGATGATGCCGGGCTGGTTGCGGCGCGCGGTCGCGGCGAGCCGCGGCATGTCGATGTCCTGCGCCCACGGCACCTCCATGCCGTAGGCCTTGGCGTCGGGATGGTCTTCAGCGTTCACCCAGCCCGCATCCAGCCACATCAGGTCGATGCGCCCGTACTGCGAAGTAATCTCGTCGATCTGCTTGTGGGTGAACTCGACGAAGCGCTTCCACATCTCCGGATACTTGCGCACGTCATAGTTGTTGTTGCGGGTCGGCGTGGCCCAGCGCGGCGACCAGTAATCCGGCGTGTGCCAGTCGGCCTTGGAGAAATACGCGCCGATGCCGAAGTCGCGCGCACGGAATGCATCGAACACCGCTTTGGCGACGTTCGCCTTCGGATGCGTGTGGAACGGCACGTCAGGCGCGGTGATGCGGTAATCCGTCGTCGCCGTGTCGAACATGCAGAAGCCGTCGTGGTGCTTGGTGGTGAACACCACGTAGCGCATGCCGGCCGCATGCGCGGCATCCGCCCATTGCGCCGGATCGAACTTCACCGGATTGAACGTCGTCGGCAACTGCTCGTAGCGCCGTTTCCATTCGACGTAACCGACGCCGCCGGGGCGCTTGCACCACGGTTCGTCCTCGGAACACAGCGTCCACGATTCGACGATGCCGAGCTGACTGTAGATGCCCCAGTGCAGGATCAGCCCGAATTTCCAGTCCGACCATTGCGCGAGCTTCCTGATGACCAGCGGATCGGTTTCCGGGACGTAGCCGTCTTTTTTAGTGTTCGCGGGTGCGGCGGCCAGCGCGGCATGCGGGGCGACACGTGCCAGCAACGCCAGCGCGGCAGCACCCTGCAGGATTTCGCGACGTGTGGGCATCTGTAACTCCTGCGCTCTCGTCATTCCGGGGCCGCCGCAGCTTTATCGCGGCGAACCCGGAATCGGTATCGCGGCCAGTCATGGCTCAACCCGATTCCGGATTCGGGCCTTCGGCCCGCTCCGGAATGACGATTGAATTTGCTGGTTCGACGCTAATCGGGGATGGAATGATGATCGATGGTTTCATTGACTACCGGATTTCTTCTCGGGATCGAACAGCTTGATCGGACCGTCCAGTTCCAGCGCAATCACGGTCACGTCGGGGTCGAGCGCGTAATCGGGCACGTCGATGGCGAGCATCGACGGCGCGCCGCCCAGCGTCGCACCCAGCCGCTGCGGATTGAGGATGGTGCCGTTGCCGACCACGCGCGCGCGCAGCACGCGATTGGTCAAACCCTTCAGCAACACGGCGCCGCCCGGTTTGCCGTCCACGAACAGGTACAGCGTCTTGCCGTCCTTCGAAAGCGTGCTGTCGCCGAGGTAGTAGTCGTGCGGAATGCCAGCCTGGCTGCCGTAGATCGCTTCCTGGTTCTTCTTCACCCAGCGACCGACCTGCCGCAGCGTGTCGGCCTCGATCTTCGGAATCGTGCCGTCGGCGCGCGGACCGATGTCCAGCAGCAGGTTGCCGCCCATGTCGAGCGTGCCGGAGAGAATCCGGATGATCTCGTACGGCGTCTTGAAGTGATCGTCGTTCGGCTGCCAGCCCCACGAATTGTTCATGGTGAGGCACAGCTCCCAGTACTTGTCGGGCGGCCGCGTGATCGGCACGCCCTGCTCCGGCGTGCCGTAATCGCCGAAGCCGGGCAGGCGTCCGTTGATGATCGCATCCGGGTTGTGCGCCATGATCCAGTCGTGCAACGGTTTCGCGTGCCACTCCTCGGCACTGTGTTCCCAGCCGCCGTCGAACCAGTAGAGGTCGGGATGGAAGCGGCGGGTCAGGTCGTGCACCTGGTCCTGGTAGTACGTGACGAAGCGCTGCCAGCGCGCCGGATCATCCTTGATGTCGTAACGCGGATGACCCTGCGTGAACGCCGGATACAGCGGCGACGACCAATCGATCAGCGAGAAATACAGCCCGACCTTCAGGCCGTCCTTGCGCAGCGCCTTGACGAACGGCGCCACCAGGTCGCGATGCGCGGGCGTGTCCTTCACCACGTTGAGGCCCTGCTGCGTATCCCACAGCGCCATGCCGTCGTGGTGCTTGGACGTCAGCACCGCGTACTTCGCACCGCTGGCCTCGATCAGGTCCGCCCACGCCTGCGGGTCGTAGCGGCTCGCGGTGAAACCCTTCGCCTGCTTCATGTAATCGGCATACGAAATGTCGCCATCGAAGAACGACCACGATTCGGTGATGCCGTCGACCGCGTAGATGCCCCAGTGGATGAAGATGCCGAACCTGGCGTCGGCGAACCATTGCATGCGCGCGGCCTTGGCGGCGGCAGACCCGGCATGGGCGTCGCCGGTTGCCGCCGGCTTCGCGGCCGGCAGCGGCGCCGCCGCGCAAGCCAGTGCAAACGCCAACAGGCCGGCGAGGATGTTTTTCATCGCGCACTCACGCCGTCAGGTCGCGGGAAATCGCCGCCACCGCTTCGCGCAGCGCATCCAGCGCCGCCTTCATCGAGACCTTGACCGGCCGGCGCTCGACGTACGGAATGGTCAACGCACCCGCCGCCGCGGCGTGCCGCAGGATCGGCGCGGAAAGATCGGTCACCGCATCGACGTCGCCGCTGGGCAACGCCGCGTAGCCCTGCGCGCGGATCCCGTCGGCCTGCGCGACGAAACGCTTGCGTTTGTGCAGCGTGCCGGCGGCCTCCATCAGCGCGAGCCAGTGCCCGCGGACTTCGTCGCTCTGGAACGCGAACAGCACCGCGCCCGAGGTGGAACGCGACAGCGGCAGGCGATGGCCCACGCGCACCACGAAACCGATGTCGTCGGGCGGATCGACGCGCGCGATCACCACCATCTGGTCGCCCGAGGCAACCGCCAGGTGGCACGGCTGCAGGACTTCCCTCGCCAGCCGGTGCATCACCGGCAGCGCAGCCTCGACCAGCGACTTCACCGGCGGCCGTTCCATGCCGAGCAGGAACAGGCGATTGGTCAGCGCGTAGCCCGAATCGTTCTCGCGCGCAATGTAGCCGCGCTCCTCCAGCACCTGCAGCATGCGGAAGATTTCGCCCTTGGAGTAGCCGATCGCGGAGGCGACGCCGGTCATCGTGAGCGGCGCGTGCGCGCGCGCCAGTAGCTCCAGGATGTCGAGGCCCTTGTCGAGGGCGGGTGCGCGATATTTGGCTGGCTTGTTGGTCATGATCGTTCCCGCTCGCGTTGGATTCCGGGCGCAACCCTGCGCTCCATCGGAAATCGGAGAACCGGCGCGAGCGGACCCGGCGCTTGCGCGGCACCACGACGCAGCCTCGTGCATTGGCGAAGCTGGATTTTATATTTACAACGCAACGAATCACAAGCTAGTATCGACCCGTCGGTGCCTTCCGGCAAGCTCGATGGTTGCAATGGTCCGCCTGCCGGCGGCGCTTCCCTCCCGCTCCCAAGGGGAAGGCTTAAGGTTCCCGCAATGTCCAGCGCCGATCTCGCACCATCCCGGGTTCCCGCCGCGCGTGCATCGCTGCTGGCGTTCGCGCTGATCGTCGGCCTGTTCTTCCTGTGGGGCGTCGCCAACAACCTCAACGACATCCTGATCAAGCAGTTCAAGAATGCGTTCACGCTCAGCGATTTCCAGGCCGGGCTGGTGCAGAGCGCGTTCTACCTCGGCTACTTCCTGCTGGCGATTCCAGCCGGCATGTGCATGCGCCGCTTCGGCTTCAAGAGCGCGATCCTGACCGGCCTGCTGCTGTATGCGCTGGGCGCGCTGCTGTTCTGGCCCGCCGCCGCCACGCAAACCTATGCGATTTTCCTGTGCGGCCTGTTCGTGATCGCGAGCGGCCTGTCGTTCCTCGAAACCTCGGCCAATCCGCTGGTGACGGTGCTGGGACCGCCGGAGGGCGGCGCGCGCCGGCTGAACTTCGCGCAATCGTTCAATCCGCTGGGTTCGATCGCGGGCGTCCTGATCGGGCGCAACTTCATTTTCAACGGTGTCGAGCACACGCCGCGGCAACTGGCGGCGATGACACCGGCCGCGCGGCATGCGTATTTCGTCAGCCAGTCGCTGACCGTGCAGATGCCGTATCTCGTGATCGCGTGCGTGGTGGTCGCGTTCGCGGTGATGATCGCCGCGGTGCGGTTCCCGGCGCACGGCGAAGGCGCGGCCGACCACGCCAGCGGTGCCCGCCACTTCGGCCACCTGCTGCGCGACCGGCATTTCCTGTCCGCGGTGGCCGCGCAGTTCTTCTACGTGGGCGCGCAGGTCGGCGTGTGGAGCTACTTGATCCGCTATTGCCAGAGCACGCTTCCAGGCACACCGGAACGCGATGCCGCCGACTACCTGACGGCGTCGCTGGTGCTGTTCACGCTGGGCCGCTTCGCCGGCACCGCGCTGATGAAGTTCGTCGCGCCGCGCACCCTGCTGGCGCTGTTCGCGGGCATCAACGTCGCGTTGTGCACGGTCGGCGTCGCGCTGCCGGGCCTGCCGGGCCTGGTCGCGCTGGTCGTCGCGAGTTTCTTCATGTCGGTGATGTACCCGACCATCTTTGCGCTGGGCGTCGACGGCTTCGATGACAGCGACCGCAAGCTCGGTGCGTCGCTGCTGGTGATGGCGATCATCGGCGGCGCGGTGCTGACCGCGATGATGGGCGCGGTGTCCGACGCCGCCGGAATCGCGCGGGCGATGCTGGTGCCGCTGGGCTGTTTCGGCGCGGTGCTGCTGTTCGCGATGCAGCGCGCGCGTTCGCGGGCCGCGTGACCGCCATGCGCCTGTACTACGCGCTCGACCTCAAGGACGACCCGACGCTGGTCGCGGAGTACGAACGCTGGCACCGGCCGGAAAACATCTGGCCCGAGATCGTCGATTCGATCCGCGCGGCCGGCATCCGCGACCTCGAAATCTTCCGCGCCGGCAACCGGCTGGTGATGGTGATCGATGCGCCGGAGGAATTCTCGGCCGCCGCCAAGGCCGCGGCCGATGCGGCGGATCCGCGCGTGCAGGCGTGGGAAGCGCTGATGTGGCGATTCCAGCAGCCGCTGCCGTTCGCGAAGCCCGGCGAAAAGTGGGTGCCGATGAGGCGGATGTTTTCGCTGAAGGAAACGTCGGCCACGCGCGAAGATTAGCTGTTGCTCGTCACTCCGGCGAAGGCTGGAATCCAGGCTCTTTGCAACGACCGGACCAAAAACCATGGATCCCGGCCTGCGCCGGGATGACGGCAGCTACAGGGGTCCAGGAAGTCCATGCGGGCCGTTGACCGAAGCAAAAGCGCTGGATCTGGCCGCCGGGATGACGACAGCTACAGGTGTTTCAAGAACGCCAGGCCGGGCCGTCGGGCCAGGCAAATTCCCGCAACGACGCTTCGTGCATTTCGGTCGAGAAGCCCGGCGCCGTGGGCGCGAGATAGCGACCGTCGTGCACCCGCACCGGATCGGTGAAGTGCTCGTGCAGGTGATCGACGTATTCGATCGCGCGGTCTTCCATGGATCCGCTGATGGCGACGAAATCCGCCATCGCGAGGTGCTGCACCATCTCGCACAGGCCGACGCCGCCCGCGTGCGGAAACACGCGCACGCCGAACTTCGCGGCCAGCAACAGGATTGCCAGGTTCTCGTTGACGCCGCCCACGCGCGCGGCGTCGATGTGCAACAGGTCCGCCGCGCGCGCCTGCAGCAGTTGCTTGAACATCACGCGGTTGTGGGTGTGCTCGCCGGTCGAGATCGGCACCGGCGCGACCGCGGCCCGGATCGCCGCGTGGCCGAGCACGTCGTCGGGGCTGGTCGGTTCTTCGACCCAGGCCGGGCGGAAGGGCGCGAGTTCGCGGATCCATTCGATCGCGGGCGCGACATCCCAGCGCTGGTTGGCATCGATCGCGATCGCGACCTCTTCGCCGAGGGCCGCGCGCGCGATGGCGAGGCGGCGGATGTCGTCGTCGAGATTCTCGCCGACCTTCAGCTTGATGGTGCGGAAACCGTCCGCGACCGCCTGCCGCGCCAGTGCTTCCAGCTTGTCGTCGCCGTAACCGAGCCAGCCTGGCGAGGTGGTGTACGCGGGATAACCCCGTTGCAGCAATCCGGTGATGCGTGCGTCGCGACCCGGCTGCGCCCGACGCAGGACCGCGAGTGCCTCGTCGGGCGTGAGCGCGTCGGTGAGATAGCGGAAGTCGATCGCCGCGACGATTTGCTCGGGCGACAACCCGGCGATGAATCGCCACAGCGGCAAGCCGGCGCGCCGCGCGGCCATGTCCCAGGCGGCATTCACGACGCCGCCGATCGCCATGTGCATCACGCCCTTTTCCGGACCCAGCCAGCGCAGGTGCGAATCGCCGCTCAGGCTGCGCGCGAATCCGCCGAGATCGTCCAGCACGGCGTCGATGCTTCGGCCGACCACCAGCGGCGACAAGGTGCGCACCGCCGCGGCCTGCACCTCGTTGCCGCGGCCGATGGTGAACACCAGTGCATGCCCGGCGAGCTCCGCGTCGTCGGTACGCAGCCGGATGTAGACGGCCGAATAATCCGGATCGCGGTTCATCGCATCCGATCCGATCCTGCCGCGCGACGTGGGAAACCGCACGTCGTGCACTTCCAGCGCGACGATCTGCGCCGCGCGGCCGGGCCGGTCGCGCGAAGCCGCGTCGCGTGCGTCCGCGGTCGTCATGGCGCGGCCGCCACCCGCTGGCGTTGCGTGCCCAGCCCGGCGATGCCGAGCTCCATCACGTCGCCGGGTTTCAGGTAAACCGGCGGCTTCTGGCCGAGGCCCACGCCCGGCGGCGTGCCGGTCGAAATCACGTCGCCGGGTTCGAGCGTCATGTAGCGGCTGATGTGGCTGACCAGCGTCGCGACGTCGAAGATCATGGTGCGCGTGTTGCCGTCCTGGTAACGGTGCCCGTTCACGCTCAGCCACAGCGCGAGGTCCTGCGGATCGGGGATTTCGTCGCGCGTCACCAGCCATGGCCCGAGCGGCGCAAAGGTGTCGCAGCTCTTGCCCTTCACCCACTGCCCGCCGTGGTCGAACTGGAAGGCGCGTTCGGACACGTCGTTGACGACCAGGTAGCCCGCGACGTGGTCGAGCGCGGTTTCACGCGGCACGTTGCGCGCGACGTCGCCGATCACCACGCCGAGTTCGACTTCCCAGTCGGTTTTTTCCGAGCCCGACGGAATCACCACGTCATCGAACGCGCCCACGATCGCACTGGTCGCCTTCATGAAGATCACCGGCTGTTGCGGGACCGGCTGGCCGGACTCCGCCGCATGGTCCGCGTAGTTCAAGCCCACGCAGATGATCTTGCCGACGCGGCCCACGGGCGCGCCAAGGCGGGGAGGGTGTGCGATGACCGGCAGCGTCGCGGGATCGAGCGCGCGCAGCTTCGCAATGCCTGCCGAACCCAGAGCCTCGCCATCGAGGTCATCCACGACGTGCGAGAGATCGCGCAGCACGCCCTGCCCATCCAGCATGCCCGGCTTTTCGCGGCCCGCGTTTCCGTAGCGCACGAGCTTCATGGTCGCGCCCCTAATCCGTCCAGCCGCCGTCGATCACGTGGATCGCGCCGGTGGTGAACGATGATTCGTCCGAAGCCAGGTACACCGCCAATGCGGCGATCTCTTCCGGCGTGCCGAGGCGGCCCATCGGCTGGCGATCGATGAAACCTTTCCAGACCGCATCGCGATCGCCGCCCAGCGCGGCCACGCGTTGCTCCAGCGAGGGCGATTTCACGGTGCCGGGACAGATCGCGTTGCAGCGCACGCCGCGCGCCACGTAGTCGACGGCGATCGCCTTGGTGAGTCCGATCACCGCGGCCTTGGTTGCGCCGTAGGCGAAGCGGTTGGGCACACCCTTCACGCTGGAAGCGGCCGAGGCCATGTTGACGATGCTGCCGCGCGCGCGATCGAGCATGCCGGGCAGTACCCCCTTGCACAGCCGGAACATCGAATCGACGTTGATCGCGAACGAGCGCCGCCACGCATCCTCGTCGGTGTCGAGGAGGGTTCCCGCGTGGACCCAGCCGGCGCAATTGAACAGCACGTCGACCACCGGGTTCGCATCGACCAGCGCGGCGATCTGCGCGGGCTGGGTCACGTCGAGCGCCGCGGTGCGGATCGCGGCGTTTTCCTTCGCCAGCGATTGCAGCGCCGCCGCATCGATGTCGGTCGCCAGCACCTGCGCGCCTTCGCGCGCGAACGCCAGCGCGGTGGCGCGGCCGATGCCCGCCCCGGCCGCGGTCAGCAGGCAATGCTTGCCTTCGAGCCGTGCGCTCATGCCGCCGCACCGGGCACCGGCGCGACGGCGTCGATGATCCCCGCCCCGCGCAGCCGCGGCCAGATGCGCGTGGGCAACCGCTGGCTGCTGCGCGCAATCGCGCTCTCCACTTCCATCACGTTGCGCAGGCCCGCGACCACCGCGCACACCGCGGGGTGCGCGGCGGGAAATTGCAGCGCCGCCGCACCCACGTCCACGCCCTCTTCCGCGCAGATCGCGTAGATGCGGCGCGCGCGTTCCAGCGTGCGCGGGTCGGCCGGCGCATAGTCGTAGGTCGAACCCGGGCCGTGCGGATCGCCGAGCAGGCCGGAGTTGTACGGGCCCGCGACGACGACCTTCACGCCTCGGCGCTGCGCTTCACCCAGCAGCGGCAGCGCCGCAACCTGCTCGAACAGCGTGTAACGTCCCGCCAGCATGATGCAGTCGAGGTCGAAGCGCGGCATCAGTTCCATGCAGACTTCGATCTCGTTGACGCCGATGCCGATCGCATCGACCGCGCCCTGCGCGCGCAGACCCGCCATCGCCGGCAGCGCCTCGTCCAGCGCCTGGCGCAGCATGCGCGGGTGGTCGTCGCCGTGGGTCAACCGGCCGACGTCGTGCAGGAACAGGATGTCCACGCGATCGCGTTGCAGCCGCTCGAGGCTGCTCTCGAACGAACGCATCACGCCGTCGCGGCTGTAATCGAACACCGCGCGGCTGCCGTGCACCGCGAAGCCGTCGGTGATCGCCTGGCTGCGCGCGGGATCGGACTCGATCCGGCGCCCGACCTTGGTCGACACCATGCAGCCGGCGCTCCGCGATTCCGCAAGCGCCCGCCCCAGCCGCCGCTCGGCGAGGCCATGACCATAGAACGGAGCCGTGTCGAAGTAGCGCACGCCGAGCCGCAGCGCGCGTTCCAGCGCATCCCGTGCTTCGTTCTCGCCCACTTCGGCATACAGGTTGCCGATGGGCGCGGTGCCGAAGCCCAGCCCCGAGAGCCGCACGCTGCGGCGTGCCTCCGGGCGCTGGCCGGCGCCGGTTGCGTCATCGAGGCGGGGCGCATGCACGGCTGCGTCAACGGCCACCGCGACGATCCTCGGCTGGATCAGGGTTCACCGGTTTCATGGGTGGATTATAACTCCATATACGCAACCGGCGTGTGCTGCAGGTCATGCGACGTGTCATGATTCGCGCGACCACAGACACCCGAGGACCCCGCATGAACCATCGCCGCCATTTCCTGAAAGCTGCCGCACTCGGCACCGCCGCCGCGGCACTGTCGCCGATGGCCGATGCGGGCGGCGGCAGCGCCCCGCCCGCTGGCCGGGCGGGCACGGTTCGCGTCGTGTCGACCTGGGATTTCGGCGTGGCGGCGAACCACGCGGCGTGGACGATCCTCTCGAAAGGCGGCCATTCGCTGGACGCCGTGGAAGCCGGCGCGCGCGTACCCGAGGCCGACATCAGGAACCACAGTGTCGGGCTGGGCGGTTACCCGGACCGCGACGGCCACGTGACGCTGGATGCCAGCATCATGGACGCCGAGGCCAACTGCGGCGGCGTGGCCTGCCTCGAGGACATCGAACATCCGGTTTCGGTGGCGCGCCGCGTGATGGAAAAGACGCCGCACGTGCTGCTGGTCGGCGAGGGCGCCCTGCAGTTCGCGCTGGCGCAGGGATTCAAGAAGCAGAACCTGCTGACGCCGGCCGCCGACAAGGCGTGGCACGAATGGCTGAAGACGTCGCACTACAAGCCGGAGATCAACAGCGAAGTGCGCGACTACGGCGCGGGCGTGCCCATCGACAAGGACAACCACGACACCATCGGCATCCTCGCGCTGGATGCGCACGGCAAGCTGGCGGGCGCCTGCACCACCAGTGGCGCGGCGTGGAAGATGCGCGGCCGCGTCGGCGATTCGCCCATCATCGGCGCGGGCCTGTACGTGGACGGCGAAGTCGGCGCGGCCACGTCCACCGGGATGGGCGAGGAAGTGATCCGCAACGCGGGCTCGTTTCTCGTCGTGGAACTGATGCGTCAGGGCCGCAGCCCCACCGAAGCCTGCAAGGAAGCGGTGCTGCGCGTGCTGCACAAGCATCCGTCGACTGCGCGCAAGACGCAGGTCGCGTTCCTGGCGATGAACAAGGATGGCGAAGTCGGCGGGTACGCGATCCAGCACGGCTTCTCGTATGCGGTGTGCGATGCGCAAAACCAGAGCGCGCTGATCCCGTCCGCCAGCGTGTTCAACACGTGAGCGATCCGATCCTGGAAGTCGCGGCCAACTCGCCGGCTTCGGCGCTCGCCGCGGAAGCCGGCGGCGCGGCGCGCGTGGAACTGTGTTCGGCACTGGAACTCGGCGGACTCACGCCGTCGTACGCCGCGATCGCGATGGCCGTGGCGCGCCTGCACATTCCCGTTCACGTGCTGGTCCGCCCGCGCGCTGGCGATTTCGTGTTCGACGACGCCGAGTGCGAACTGATGCGGGATGACATCGGGATCTGCGAATCGCTGGGATGCGCCGGCGTGGTGATCGGCGCGCTGACCGCCGACGGCGACGTCGACGTGCCGCGCTGCCGGCGCTTGATGGACGCCGCGCGCGGCATGTCGGTGACCTTCCATCGCGCCTTCGATTTCGCGCGCGATCCGGAACGTGCGCTCGAAGCCGTCATCGCGCTCGGGTGCGGGCGCGTGCTGACTTCGGGCCAGGCCGCCGACGCGCTCACCGGCACGCCGCTGATCCGCAAGCTGGTCGAACAGGCGCGCGGCCGCATCACGATCATGCCCGGCGGGGGCATCGACGCGTACAACATCGCGGCGATCGCGCAAGCCACCGGCGCGCGCGAATTCCACGCGTCCGCGAAAGTGCGCGTGACCGACCGCATGCGCCACGCCGGCCTCGGCGGCATGGGTGGCGGCCACTGGCAAACCAGTGCAGACGAAGTTCGCGCGCGTGTCGAAGCCTTGCGCGGGTGCGCAGCGGGAACAGCGTGATCACCACCACGCCGACGGCGTTCCTGGCCGCGCGCTCGGCCTTGCCGCCGCTGCACGAACCACGCGTCACCGCACGCGCGGTGTTCCTCGTCGCACCCGGCGCGGACGGGCTGGCGGCGGAATCCGCGCACGACAATCGCTACATGCGCATGGACGAGCGGTTCGACGGCACGCGTGCGCTGGCACAGCATGCCGCGCTCGCGCAGGCGCTGCGGGCGGACGTTCCGGTGGTGACGTTTCCGGGCGACGCCGCGACACCCGACGGCATGTTCCCGAACAATGTCTTCGCGACCACACCCGGCCGCTTCGTGGTCGCGCGGATGCGCCACGCGGTGCGGCAACGCGAGGCAGAGCGCGGCGACATCCGCGCGTTCTTCCGCGGCGTGCTGCACTATCAGGAAATCGACCTGTCGCGCGGCGACCATGGCGTCGCGGAGCTCACCGGTTCGCTGGTGATCGACCACGCGCGCGGCATCGGCTACTGCGGATTGTCCGAACGCTGCGACATGGACGGCGCCCGCGCGATGCACGACGCGTTCGGGTTGCGGCTGATGTTCTGCTTCGAGCTCGCGCGCGACGAATACCACACCAACGTGGTGATGGCGTCGCTCGCCGGCCGCGCGGTGATCCTGGCGCCCGACGGCTTTGCCGATCCAGGCGTGCCGCGCGCGATCGCCGATGCATTCGGCGGCCGCGCGCTGTGGCTGTCGGCCGAACAGAAGCGTGCCTATGCCGCCAATGCGCTCACCTTGTCGCCCGATCGACTGTGGATGAGCGCGCACGCCGCCGCATCACTCACCGACGCGCAACGCACCACGCTGACGCAATGGGGATTCACCGTCGGCGCGGTGGAACTGGACGAGATCGAGAAGGCGGGCGGCAGCCTGCGCTGCTGCGTCGGCGAAATCTTCTGACGCAGCCGGATTTGCCTGTCATCCCGGCGAAGGCCGGGATCCAACTGCGGGTGCGAAATCCTGGATGCAGGCCGCTCCTGCGGCCCGCCCCGAGGGCCGTCGGCATCGCTGACGTTCGCTCCGGCATCCTGCCTCCGCAGTCCGGCCTTTGCCGGAATGACGAAAAAGCAGAACGACCGTCGACCTTCAAACGCGCGCCAGGCCTTCAATGGCGCGTCGCACCGGCTTCACGATCCAGCCACACTTCCAGCCCCTGCGCATTGATCTCGACGTCGATGTCCAGCAGTTCGCGTGCGCGCGCCCCGGCAAGCGGATTGCCGCGCTCGCGCAACTGGCCCAGGTGGAAATCCATCAACTCCGCATACAACCGGGCGTGGCGATCCTGCGCAGCGGCATTCGCGCGCGCGATGCGCTGGTAGGCCGCGAGGCCCGCGCGCAATTCGCCGGCCAGTTCCGCCACGGCATCGACGCGCCCGTAATGCGTCAGGTAAACGTGCGCCGGTTGCGGCGCGAGGATGCGCGCCAGTGTCGTTTCCCACGCACCGGGATCGAACTGCACCGGGCTGGTCGTCGGGATCAGGTAATTCCGGCCCGCGTGATCGAACTCGCGGTAGGACAACCCGAACACGTCGCCG
>DASZTT010000220.1:0-3615 GCA_035547895.1 Rhodanobacteraceae bacterium | reverse complement strand
CGCCGAGCTTGCCCAGCGCGAACACCACCAGCGCCTGGGCAACGCCGGCGCCGTTGCGCGGCGTGCCATGGCGCGCGCGCGCCGAACGTTCGGCGTGCCGCAGCGCGTGCGCGATCAGCGTCTCGTACAGATCGGTGGTGCCGGCCAGCGTGTCGGTGACCTCGTCGAGGCCGTTGACGTCGCGGAACACCAGCCGCACCGCTTCCGCACGCCGGAACCGCCGCAAGGCCGCCATCATGTCCCCGCCCGCGCGCGCCAAACCGCCGGCTCGCACCGACGCGTGGGCGGGATCACGCAGGCGATCCAGTCCGGCGGCGGTCAGCAGCGCGGGATCCGCGCGCAGGGCCTCGAACGCGAAATCGCTGGCCAGCAGCAAGCGCCGCACGCGCTCGCCCACGCCGGCGTCGTCATGCATCACCACGCCGGCCGCGCGGCAGCACGCCGCCAGCTCGGCGTAGCGCTCGGCGACCAGGTGTTCCAGTGCGTGCGGCAAGGGTGACATCGCGGAATTATGCAGGGGTGCGCCGGTCAACTCGCCGGTCGCCGCAACGTTCATCCTGGGTCGGATAGGCTTTTCCGGCTATCCCTTGTCAAACGTCCGCATGACCTCCACCTCCACGCCTGAACCGGGACGCCTTTCTCCAGGTCTCCGCACCGCGCTGATCGTCGCGCTCGCGATTGCATTCGTGCTGGGCACCGCGTGGCTGGATGGTTTCCCCGACACCGTGCCGAGTGCGTTGTGGCAATACCCGGCGTGGGTGGCGTGGTGGAACGCGCCGTGGCGGCTGATGTGCAATGCACTGCCGGGCCTGCTGCTGGCGCTCGCGCTGCTGGCGTGGACGCGGCGCGCGCTGTGGTCGTTTGCGCTGGCGTTCGGCGTGCAGGCGCTGGTCTATCTCGTCAATGCGTTGAAGGTGCAGAACCTCGCGATTCCGCTGATGCCGGCGGACTTCCGGATGCTGGGACAGCTCAACCACGGCGGCGCCGAACTGCTCGCGGGTTACCTGCCGCACGTCGCATTGCTGGTCGCGGTGGCGATCGTGGTGATCGGATTGCTGGTGGCGTGGCTGCGCTTCGAGCCGCCCGTATGGCGCAAGCATCCGCGCCGCTGGCGCGCGATCGCCTCGCTGGTCCTGTTCGCGGCGTTGTTTTCGCTGATCGCCGGCGTGCCGTTCTGGCGCGGCGTGTACGACCAGAAGCTGCTCGGCATGCAGCCGTGGTCGCCGATCGGAACCCGCCAGCACGATGGCCTGATCGGCTCGCTGCTGATGTTCCACCTGCAATACGGCTCGCAGCACCGCAAGGCGGATGTGCCGGCCGCGCTGGCGCTGATGGCGCACTACGAACCCGCGATCGCGTCGCAGCCGCGCGCCCCCGCCGGCGCCGATGCGCAAAAACCCGACATCGTGGTGATCCTGTCGGAATCGTTCTTCGATCCCACGATCATGAACGGCTACCCGCCGGGCACCGACCTCACCCCCAACCTGCACCGCCTGCAGCAACACGGAACCTCCGGCTGGCTGCACGTGCCGACCTTCGGCGGCGGCACCATCCGCACCGAGTTCGAAGTGCTGACCGGTTTGTCGCTGCGCTATTTCCCCGAGGTGCAGTTCCCCTACCTGCAGATCCACCAGAAGAAGATCCCCGGCATCGTGCGGCTGCTGGCGGGCGACGGCTACACCACGCTGGCGGTGCACGGCAACAACCCCGGCTTCTGGAACCGCAGCACGGCGTTCAAGGAACTCGGCTTCGACAGGTTCATTTCTATCGCGGATTTTCCGTCCGACGATGCCATCAACGATGGCAAATACATGTCGGACAAATCGTTCACCGACGAATTGCTGCGCCAGCTGCCGGATACGGGACCACCGCGGTTCGTGCTGGGCATCAGCATCGAGGCGCACGGACCATACGACCAGAATCCCGGTGTCGATGTGAAAGCGCGCGACGCGATTCCGGTTCCGCAGGGCGTCACCGACCGGCAAGCCAAGCTGGAGCTGCAGAATTACATCTACCACATGCAGCACGCCGACCAGCAGCTCGGACGGCTGGTCGACACGCTGGCGCAACGCAAGCGGCGCACCATCGTGCTGTTCTTCGGCGACCACCTGCCCGCGCTGGTGCCCGCGTTCCAGCAGGCGGGGTTCAGGAACGGACAGGGCTTCCTCATCCAGGCGGTGCCGTATGTGCTGCTCGACACCGCGCACATGGACCGGGCCGTCCACCAGGACGCGGCGGCCTGGGAATTGCCCGGCATGGTGCTGCAGCAGGCCGGAATCGACCACGATGCGTATTTCGCGCTGACGCGGCTGGTGGCACCGCAACTCGCCGCGCTCACGCACGCGCCGGATGCTCCGGCGACCCCGGAGAGCGCTCAGCAGCAACAGCTCGACACTGGCATGCGCAACATTGCCGACCTGCGGCTCAGGAACAAGCTGGACAAGCTCTGGCCCAGGGCCGCCACGATGGCGCAGCGGGAACGGACTCCGGCACCCGCGGTCAGGACGCTCGCCTCGCCGGGCAACGCACAGGGCGGCCCGGTTCATCCGCAGGCGCAGAACCCTTCGCATGCGGGCGCCGTGCCGCTGCAATGATGCGGCTCTCGCGGCGGGAGCCGCGACGGTGTGCCAACCGTCCTGCTTCCACCCGCGGGCAGTTTGGGTACACTCGCCGTTCCACTCTGTCACGGGGAAGACCTACGCATGCCCGCCAAGCCGCAGACGGCGAAGCCGCCTGAAAAGTTGCATTTCATTTCTGGCCTGCCACGTTCGGGCAGCACCCTGCTTTCCGCGATCCTCAGACAGAATCCGCGTTTCCACGCCGGCATGACCAGTCCGCTGGGCGACATGGTCAGCACGCTGGTCGCGGAGATGAGCGGCAAGAACGATTTCTCGGTGGTGATCAGCGACGCGCAGCGCGCCGCGATCCTGCGCGGCGTGTTCCAGAACTTCTACGGCGGGTTCCTCGGCACTGAAGTGGTGTTCGATACCGGTCGGGTGTGGTGCAGCAAGCTGCCGATGCTGGCGCAACTGTTTCCTGGTTCCAAGGTGATCGCCTGCGTGCGCGAGATGCCGTGGGTGCTGGACAGCGTCGAGCGGCTGGTGCGCAAGCAGCCGCTCAGCGCCAACAAGATCTTCCACTTCAATCCGAACGGCACGGTGTATTCGCGCACCGAGGCGCTGATCGACGTGAACGGGATGGTGGGCTTTTCCTTCCAGGCCACCAAGGATGCGTTCTATGGCCAGTACGCGCCGGGGCGCCTGCTGCTGCTGACCTACGAAGGGCTCACCGGGAATCCCAAGGCCGCGATGCAGGCGGTGTACAAGTTCATCGGCGAACCGTGGTTCGAGCACGACTTCGAGCACATCGAATACAACGCCGACGAGTTCGACGCGCGGCTCGGCCTGCCCGGCCTGCACACCGTGAAGTCCAAGGTGTCCGCGCCCAAGCGCGAAACGGTGCTGCCGCCGGACCTGTTCAAGCGTTTCGTCAACGATTCGTTCTGGGTGGACCCGAAGAACAATATCCGCAAGGTGCCTATCGTCTGACGGCCGGCCGCCAAAGAGCCAACGCGGCCCCCAACGACACTGCAGCCGCGGCCAGCAGCGAGGCCTC
>DASZTT010000219.1:0-9476 GCA_035547895.1 Rhodanobacteraceae bacterium | reverse complement strand
AACGCGCCGGTGCACGCGGCGCGCACGTTTTCACGCAAGGCCGCGAACACCGGCCGCTCGAGGACGGCCATGTCCTCGCTGTTCCAGCCCTGACGGTTGGTGCGGCCCGCCGGCTTCGGACTGGCCGCGCGCATCCGCATGACCTCCGCGGTCCATTCGTCGAGGTAGCCGCGCAGCGCCGGCAGGCGCGCCTGCCAGATGCGCGTCGGGAAAAGGTCGTAGGGTTGCAGCATGGGCGTCGCGATGGGCCCCCCGGACGGATGCACGATCGTCGTTTTGTCGCTGCCGGTTGCCACGCCGTCTCCTGCGTTACACCATGATCCACGAGCCGCGGCAGCCTGCCGGAGGAAGACATGTCGAGACAACATCCGTGGCGTGCGTGGTCGATGGGCATCCTGCTGCTGATCGTTGGCGCGGCCGCATGGGCGCTTCCGCCACCACCCCAATCCTGGCAATCCGAAATCGCGCAGCTCGTCGCGAATGATAGCGCGCACCCGCCGCCGCAACGGGGCGTGCTGTTCGTCGGCAGTTCCTCGATCCGGATGTGGACGCGGCTGGCCGACGATTTCCCCGGCGTGCCGGTGATCAATCGCGGCTTCGGCGGTTCGGCGATCGCCGACAGCACGTATTACGCGGACCGGATTGTCATTCCCTACCGCCCGCGCTTGGTCGTGATGTACGCCGGCGACAACGACATCGCGGAAGGCGACTCGCCCGCGCAGGTGTGCGACGAGTTCAAGGCATTCGTCGCCCGCGTTCGCCGTGCCTTGCCGGGCACAGCGATCATCTATATCTCGATCAAGCCGAGTCTCGCGCGTGCGGCGTGGTGGCCGCAAATGCGCGAAGCCAATCGGCTGATCGCCGACTGGTCGCGTCGGCAGGCCGGCATCACCTTCGTGGATGTCGCGGCGCGGATGCTGGACGCGAACGGCAAGCCGCGCGCCGAATTGTTCCGGGCCGACGGACTGCACATGGACGCGGCCGGCTACGCGATCTGGGTGCAGGCGCTGAAGCCGGTGCTTGTACGCCACGGGTTCATGGTGCGTTGATCGGGCAACGGATTGCGCGTCGCAGCCGCCGAGACAAGCCGGCGTATGCTGGTTCGATGCAAACCTCGCCTCCCGCGCGCATCAAGGGCCGCGGCGCCGCTTCCAATCCGGAGGGGCGTTTCGAGCACGTGCGCCATCAGGCCGAGGACGACGGTTGGCAAGGCGCGCTGCTGGACGAAAGCGCACCGCGTCCGCGCACGGAGGTCAGCGAGGAACGCGCGCGCAGCGTGATCACCCGCAACGATTCGCCCGACATCGCCTTCGAGCAGGCGCTGAATCCATATCGCGGCTGCGAGCACGGATGCATCTACTGTTTCGCGCGGCCGTCGCACAGCTACCTGAATCTCTCGCCGGGGCTGGATTTCGAAACCAAACTGCGCGCGAAGACCAACCTTGCCGAAGTGCTGCGGGCGGAATTGTCGAAACCCGGCTACGTGGTGAAGCCGATCAACATCGGCAGCAACACCGATCCGTACCAGCCCATCGAAAGGAAATGGCGGTTGACGCGCGCCGCGCTGGAAGTGCTGGCCGAATGTCATCATCCCTGCACGATCGTGACCAAGAATGCGCTGGTCGAGCGCGACCTCGACATTCTTGCGCCCATGGCGCGCGAAAAGCTGGTGCACGTGTTCGTGTCGGTGAACTCGCTGGACAACCGCCTGGCGTCGAAGCTGGAACCGCGCGCATCGGCGCCGCACCGGCGCCTGCAGGCAGTGCAGGCGCTCACGCGAGCAGGCGTGCCGACCGGCGTACTGGTGGCGCCGATCATCCCGGCCTTGAACGACCGCGACATGGAAGCGGTGCTGGAACGCGCCGCCGAAGCCGGCGCCAGCATGGCCGGCTACACGGTGGTGCGTTTGCCGTGGGAACTGAAAGCGTTGTTCCGCGAATGGCTGGCCATCCACGTCCCGCAGCGCGCCGGACATGTGATGAGCCTGGTGCGGCAGATGAACGGCGGCCAGGATTACGATTCGGATTTCCGCACCCGCATGCGCGGCCAGGGTCCGTTCGCGGAATTGCTGCGCCGGCGTTTCGAAGTCGCCTGCCGCCGGCACGGCTTCGCGCGGGCCCGCGCGCTGCAACTGGAGGGTTCGCACTTCCAACCCCCGCGCAAACCGTCACCCCAGGGCCAGCTGTTCTGAGGCTTGCCTGCACTACTGCGGCGCGCTGGCCGACAAATACTTTCCGAACCAGTCCAGCGTCCGCCGCATGATGTCTTCCTCGTCGGCCCGGTCGGCGATGTGGTGGCCCTGGTTGGCGTACACGACCAGCGTGGACGGCACGCCCAGCGTCTTCAGCGCGTGCCAGTACTCGAACGACTGCGGCGCGGGGCATTCCTCGTCGCGTTCGCCCACCACGATCAGCGCGGGCGTGTGCGCATTCCGGATGTAATTGATCGCCGAGCTCTTCGCATACGCCGCGGGATCGTCGTACAGCGAGGCGCCGAAGAACGGAATCATCCATTGATCGATCTGGTTCTCGCCGTAGTAGCTTTGCCAGTCGGACAGGCCGGCACCCGCGACCACCGCCTTGAAACGCTGCGTGCGGGTCGGCGCGAACATGCTCATGAAGCCGCCGTAGCTCCAGCCCATCATGCCGAGGCGCGCGTCGTCGATGGGCAACTGCTTCTCGATCTTGTCCACGCCCGCGAGGGTGTCATCGAGATCGCCGTAGCCCATCTGGTTGCGGATGGCCTGCGCGTACTTTTCGCCTTCGCCGAAACTGCCCCGCGGGTTGGGCATCAGCACGAAGTAGCCGAACTCGGAAAGCATCGTCGCGTTGCTGTCCCAGCTCGGCAGGGTCGCCGACGACGGGCCGCCGTGCACGTACACGATCATCGGATAGGTCTTGTGCGGGTCGTAGTTGGCCGGATACATCAACCAGCCCTGCACGTGGAATCCATCGTGGTCCCACTCAACCGATTCGGCCTTGCCCCAGGCGTGCGCGAGCCCCTTGTTGATGGAGGTCACCGCAGGCGGCGGCGCGGTGGTGAGCTGGCCCGCGTGCACCTCGGGCGGCTGGTCGAACGCATTGCCCGCGTAGGCGATGCGCCGCGGCGATTTGTCGGACAGTGAAACCGAGAGCGCCGCGCGGCCGTCGCCGATGCGGCCCGACGCGGTGAACCACAGGCGCGTCTGGCGCGCGCTGTTGCCGGTGAGCGTGTATTCGGTTACCTGGACCTTGCCATTGGCGATCTGGTTGACCAGCAGCGAGCGAGCGTCGAGGAACGTGAACCACGATGGCGTGACCTTCGCACCCTCGGTCAGGTCCACCGGCGTACCGCCGGAAGCCGGCACGCCGTAGAGGTCGCCGCCGGTGGCGCCGCGGTCGCTCATCAGGCCGCCGATGAACAGGATGCGCGCGTCGTCCGGCGACCAGCGCGGCAGCGCGATCTGCAGGCCGTGCAGCGAACCGCTTACCTTCGCGGGATCGACGATCAATCTTGGCGTCGCGCCCGCGCGGGCATCCTGCACGTACAGTTTCGCCATCCACCAGTTGTCGTCACCCGGAGGCGGGGCGGCGGTGTAGGCGATGCGGTTCCCGATCGATGACGCGCGAAATTCGTAGACGTACAGCCCTTCCGGCGTCAGCAGTTCGGGCGCACCGCCACCCGACACCGCGACACGGGCCACCCGCTGTACCTGCGCGTCCGTTTCGCCGATCACGCCGACGCGTGGATTGCCCGAGGCCGTGGCGTAGGGCAGGCGCGTCGCGCCGGGCACGTAAAGGAAAGCGATCTGTCGGCCGTCGCGGGTCCACTGCATGCCTTGCGCGAAACCTTCGATGTCCGCGAGCTTGCCGGGCGGCGTTCCGGCATCGACGTCGATCAGCCAGATCGCGCCCTTGATCGGCCTGGTGTTCGACGGATCGACCTTGCAGCGCGTCAACACCGCAAGCCGGTTCGCGCGTGGCGCCCAGCGAAGGCCTTCCTCGCGGCAGCCACCCGGAATCGCGATCGCATGTGCGTCCTGGCCGTTCCACGCGCCCAGCATCAGCTCCGTTTGCTCGTCGTGCGCGACGATCCAGGCCAGGTGCTGGCCGTCGTACGACAGCGCCACCGCCGGAATGTCCCTGACCTTCGCGCGCTGCGCGAGGATCTGTTCGATCTTCGCGGTTTCCGGTGACGTGCCGGTGGACGCGGGCGGTGCCTTGGCCTGCAAGGCAGGTGCGATGGCAAACGCCGCGCCTGCGGCGATCAACAGGAGACCGTGGCGGGCGGGTTTCATGGCGCACCTTGGTGGACGAAGAATCACACGAACGTACACCCGTGGCGCGCGCAGCGCCAAGTGCCGATGGGCACGGATCCGTTGGGCGCCGCGACTTACGCCCTCTTCTCGCCGGACGCGTGCAGCACGCGCGGTTCGTCGTGATCGCCGCGGGCCGCCGCACTTCCCTCGGCGGTGCGGGCAGTTTTGCCCTGGCGCGCCCCCAGCAACTCGTCGAGTTGCGCCTGCATGGCTTTCATCTGCACGGTGTGCCGGTGCAGCGCCGCCATGATCGCCCACAGGAGGATGCACAGCACGATGAGGAGAATGCCGATGTCGGTCGTCGTCATTGAGTCGTTCCTCGCGGTCCGACAAGGTGCGGATGAGGCGCAGGCTGAACGAGTACTGCGGCAAAACCCCTTCCCCTGCTGGCCAAGCATACAAGCAACTTCCATGCCCGTAGCGGAGGCTGAATCACACTTTTCGCTGGAGCCGCCAAGCTGAACAGGCGAGCGCTTCGCCCGGCAATGCAGACGCTTGCGCGAGATGCCCGCGCTTCGCAGCGCGAAGGGCGATCAGGAATGCCGGAAGAACACGCGCGAGGAAAAAAGCCGTGATTTATTCGTGATTCAAATAGCTAAACGCGTTCATTTTCATCGACCTGAAAAAACGAAAATAATCACAAATATTCAGCGCCAATTTCACCGGAATGGACATACTCATTCCCTTCGACAGCCGAAGGGAACCAAGGATGATTTCTACGGCGCACACGGTGTTGTCGGCTTGCATGGTCTCGCTGGGCGCGTCGGCACTGGGTTTGTGCGTACTCGTCCCGATCAGCAGGCCGTTCGGTTTGCTCGATTATCCGGACGCCCGCAAGCGGCACGATTTCGCGACCCCGCTGGTGGGTGGTCTGTCCATTTTCGTCGGCATGCTGGCCGGCTGGATGTGGCTGGGACAGGCGCAACATTTCGATGATGTCGTGCTGGGCACGGCGTGCCTGCTGGTGCTGCTGGGCGCACTCGACGACAAGTACGGCCTGCGTGTCGGCGTAAGGGTTTTCGTGGAGATCGCGGCGATCCTGGTCGTGATCACCACCACCGGCGTGTACGTGCATTCGCTCGGCGTCCTGCACGGGTACGACTTGCAGTTGGGCTGGCTCGGCGTCCCGTTCACCGTGCTCGCGGTGATCGGGCTGATCAACGCGTTCAATCTGATGGACGGCATCGACGGCCTCGCAGGCTGCCTCGCGCTGGTCAGCACGGGCGCGATCGCACTGCTGATGGAGCCGGACATGCCGGCGCCCCTGACCATCATCGTGTTGCTGCTGGCAGCGGCGCTGTATCCGTTCCTGATGGCCAATCTCGGATTGTTCGGACGCAAGGCCAAGGTCTTCCTCGGCGATTCCGGCAGCGTGGTGCTGGGTTATGTCATTGCATGGACGCTGATCGCGCTCAGCCAGAGTACGCCGCGCAATATTTCGCCCGGGCTGGTGCTCTGGTGCGTCGCGCTGCCGGTGATGGACACGCTCGCGGTGATCTACCGGCGCCTGAAACGTGGCGTGTCGCCGTTCACGCCCGATCGCACCCACATCCATCATCTGTTGATGAACGCGGGATGGGGTCCGCGCCGCACGTTGATCTGGCTGGTGGCGTTCGCCATCGTGCTGCCTTTCGTGGGCGTGGTGATCCATACATGGCTGGGTGCGATCGCGAACCTCGTGGCCTTCGTGTTCGTGGCCACCGTGTACGGCGCCTTCACCACGCGCCTCGAACGCAGGCAGGCGGTCGTGCAAGCGAAAGCGCCGGCGAAGGCGCCAGCACCGGTGTCGGTGGTGCGCTCCCTGCCGGTCGCGCCGGTTCGCGACCGCCGTCGCGCCGGCTGACCCTCAATCAGAGAATGACCGGGACGGTGCCGGATTCATCCAGCACTTCGCGGTAGGTCTCCAGTGTGCGGCGGATGACGATGCGTTCGTCGAAGCGCGCCAATGCCTTGGCGCGCGCCGCCACTCCAAGTTGCCTTGCCTGTTCCGGCGCATCCAGCAAGCGCACGATCGCCGCGCCCAACGCTTCGGCGTTCCGGGGCGGCACGATCAAGCCGTCCACGCCGTCCGCGACCACGTCGCGGCAACCCGGCATATCGGTGGTGATCAGCGGCGTCGCGCAGGCCGCCGCTTCGATCAGCGATTTGGGCAGGCCTTCGCGGTAATAACTCGGCAGCACGAAGATGTCGGTCGACGCGAACAGCGCCGGCATGTCATCGACGTGGCCGATCCACTCGATCGCGCCCTCTTCGACCCAGCCGCGCACGACGGTTTCCGGAACCGCCGCGGGATTGCCGGGATCGGAAGCCCCGGCCAGCAGGAAGCGCACCCGCCTGCCTTGCGCGCGCACACTGCGTGCTGCCTGCACGTATTCCGCGACGCCTTTTTCCCACAGCAGCCGCGCCGCCAGCAGCACGCAGGGCGGATCATTGCATGATGTTGCGGGCCGCGGCACGAAGCGCGCGCAGTCCACGCCCGAGCCGGCGATCACGCGCACGCGCGCGTCTTCGATCAAGCCGTGGCGTTCGAACATGCGGGCGTCGTCGGGGTTTTGCAGGATCAGCCGCGAACGGCTGCCGCGCAGTGCCAGTCGCATCAGCGTGCGGACCAGCGGCCGCAACGCGCGCGCGCGGCGATCGTCGCTGGCGAACACGTAACCCAGGCCTGCGACCGCATTGATGCGCGCCGGCACGCCGGCCAGCATTGCGGCGAGCGAGCCGTACACCGCGCACTTGATGGTGAAGTTGTGCACCAGCGCCGGGCGTTCGCGCCTGAACAACGCGACCAATTCCGCGAGCGCGCGAACCTCGCGCCAGGGATTCAGACTGCGGCGATCCATCGCCGGCAGCGGCGTCCAGCGCAAGCCTAGTTCGCGGAAGCGCGAACCGTATTCGCCGGGCGGCGAAACCAGCAGCACCTCATGTCCCGCAGCCTGCACCGCCAGCGCCAGCGAGCGCCGGAAGTTGTAGAGATACCAATCGGTATTGGCGAACAGGATGATCCTGGACATGCGGCCACCGTGCGTGATGTGAATCCGCCGCGATCAGGGCGACGCCTTGCAGCGCGTCTCCACCCGGTGGATCGCATCGGTGAACTGGTCGAATTGCGGCGTCACCGGACCTTTCGCATACGGCCCGTCGGTCTGCCACGCGCTGCCGTGGCCATAGATCCAGACGTACTGGGCCGCCGCCGCGTCCGCGGCCCTCAGGCGATCCGCAAACCGGCCGGGACTTTCACGCGCGGCCTTGTTGGTGCGGGTCGGACCGAGCGGCCACAGACCGGGCGCGCCGCTGAGATGCATCGAAGCCGCGCTCTTGCCCATCAGCTTCGCGAAATCGGCCTCGGTCCGCTGCACCGACGGGCCCATGCCATCGGCATTCCGGCTGTAGGTCTGTTCCATGCCGATCACGACGTGCGACCACGGCACCGACAGCAGTCCACGCATGAACGGCACCGCCATTTCGTAGCGGTCGTACTTCGGCATCCTCTTCGCGGCCTTCATCGCGTGCACGCCGGACCGGAAGCGCTGCAGCAGCGTTGCGTAACGCTGCGTCTGGTTGAGCACGTCGGGAAGCACGAACAGCGTCATGCCCGGATATGCACGGTGCATGGCTTCGCCGATCGCGCGGCCTTCCTGCTCGATCGTGGTGGCGAGGTCCGGTCCGGCCGCGGGTCCGCCCCAGATCGGGACGTACGGTTCGAGATCCAGCGCAACGCCCTCGAGCCCGGCGAATTTCGCGAGCATCGCCGCGTGCTGGAAACGCGCGACCGCCGCCGCGTTGGCCCTTGGATTTTTCCAGTCGTGGGCCTTGTAGGACGCGACCTTGATGAAATTGTCGGTCACGCCTTCCTTCGAATAGATCGACTGGAATTTCGCGACGTCCTGCCACAACGCGCTGTGGGGATCGGTTCCGACGTCCTTCTGCCAGTGAGCCATCACGGAATTCAGGAAAAAACCCTGCGCGCCCACGGTGCGGCCCCAATAGGCGGCCTGCTGCGCGTTGTCTTGGGTGCGGATGTCGAAACCGTCGAACATCAGGATCTTCGGGCACTGCGCAGCCAGCGCGAGATGCCACGGCCCGGCCAGCAGCACCAGCAGCGCCGTCCATCGGGCCCCCTTCAATGAAAATCGCCGCGCCATTCCATTCATGGTGCACACTCCTTTCGTCGATCCGACGACCCGCGGTTCGATGCGCGCGCCGTCAACCCTCGCGGCGCGCCGGATGTCGCCTCGACCGCAGCAGGAAAATCATTTCCTGCGAAAGCGCCGGGGCAATCCAGGTTTTCGCCACGATCTCGAATTGCGGCGCAAGCTCCGCGCACGCCCGGGCGAAGCTGCAGAAGCACAGCGTGTCCTTCTGTCCGCCGAAAATCGCGGCACGCGTCCTTCGGCGCAGCGCGTGGAAACCGTTTTCGATCCCGTAGGAAACGATCGCCCACGGCGCCACGCGCGCGAACTCCTGCAACATCAGCGCACGCAGCGAAGACGGAACGCGGTGCATCAGGCGCAGGCACGTGACCACGTCGAAGGCGTCGTCTCCGAACGCGCCCAGATCGGCCGCATCGGCCACGCGAAAATCGACTTGCGAATGCCCGGCCTTCGAAAATTCGGCCTCGGCACGTTTCAACATGCTGGACGAAATGTCGGAGGCCACCACGCGCGTGCCCAGCGCGGCGAACACATCCGCGAGCTTGCCGGTGCCGGCGGGAATGTCGAGCGCGCTGCGATGCGGGATCCGCGCCAGCAGGTCCCTCATGGCACGCCGTTCGCGCTGCGCCACGACCCGCGAAGGCAGATTGCGCCAGCCACTCGGCGACGTGAACATGTCGTGGTAGCGCTGCGCGGTGGCTTCATCCTGGTAGAACTCCCGTGTGTCGCGTTCGTAATCAAAATCCATGATGTGAACCACACCTCTCTACCCAGCGCTGGAGCTGCAGGAAATAAGCGGACAAATACGGTCGTCCGATCCATCGCGGCACGCCGTGCAGCGCGCGCAGGGACTTTTCCGCGAAATACCGCCGCATGGCGATCGTTTCGTGCAGGAAATAATCGAGCAATACCGGGTCGATGGTCCGTGACGCGGCGTGCGCGTACGTCGACACCAGATCGCCGATGTCAAAGTGTGTCCATATTCTGGGCGAGCCGCCTTTACCCCAGCTAACCATCAACAGCGAAAT
>DASZTT010000218.1:0-2990 GCA_035547895.1 Rhodanobacteraceae bacterium | reverse complement strand
CCCGGAGCAGACACCGGGTCGCCTCGCCGCCTCGTCAGAACCCGCTGGTCTTGCGGTAGTTCGAGTTGACGGTCGTGACCTCGATGATGTCCTGGCCGCGCGCGTCGAGCGAAGTGCGCGACGGATGGTTGGTGCCGTCCGGCAGCGTCGCGAAATCCACCTTCAGCGTCCCCGGATTCTGCGGCGTATCGAGATACGACTTCACGTTGAGCGAGCGGATCTTCTTGCTGGCGGTATCGAAATCGACCGTCATCGAGTCGCCGGGCAGCGCGTAATCCTTGAACACGAGATCGACCCGCCCGCCGGTCTTGTCGAACGAAACCTTGCGGGCTTCGAACGCCTTCTGCATTCTTTCCGGTGAAGGCGGCACGTACAACTTGATGACGCCGCTTACCTGCTGCATGTAGTCCTTCATCTCGGCGGTTTTCTTTTCCTTGATGCGCTGCATGAGGCGGCCGCCGCGGCCGCCACCCATGGACGCTTCCTGCGGGTCGCCGACGGGCGTCTTGTGCACCTTGCCGTCCGGGCCGTAGAAACAGTTCGATACCTTGGGCGGGATCTCGCGCCCGTTCGCGGTGATGGACGCGGTCTCGGTCCACGTGTACTGGTGCAGCTTCTGCTGGTTCTCGGCGGAGGATGCCTTGATGGCTTCCAGCTTCTGCTGGAGCATCGCCTTCATCCCGCCGCCCATCTGGGCGATCGCGGACCCGCTCGCGAGCATCGCTGCGCAGAAGAATCCCAACAGTGCGGAATGGCCCAACCCCCGCGCCAGCACGACCGGTGTGCGTTTCATGAGATCACCCTCCCGTAAGTTGCTCCGGACGGAGCAAGTGGAACAGCGAATACGGCAGCGTCTGAACCCCAAGCCATTAGCATACAAAGCGCACGCGATCAACCGCAACAGGTCGACCGATTGTGAGTCGCCGCACATTTTTGTTGACAGTATCCCGCAGCGGTGCCATAAACACGCTCCACGGGGTCCCTGCCTGTCGTGCATTCCCGATGGCCGGACACCCCGCAACGGCTGCTTGCGATCCAACCTTTCCACGATGCTGGGGGTGGGGAAATGCGTAGCGTTGTTCTCGGCGTTTTGCTTGCGGTGCTCGGTATTTCCGCCGCGGTTGCCGCGGCCGACACGGGCGATGCGATCAACGGTACCTGGCTCACTGCCGACGGCACCTCCAAGGTGCAGATCGCGGCGGCCAACGGCACGGTCGAAGGCCATGTCGTCTGGCTCAAGGAACCGCAAGGCGCGGACGGGCAGCCGAAAGTCGACCGGTTGAACCCCGACGCATCCTTGCGCAGCCGGCCGGTAATGGGACTGGCGGTACTGACCGGCTTCCACTACGCCGGCGACAATGTCTGGGAAGGCGGCACGGTCTACACGCCGTCGTCCGGCAAGTCGTATCCATGCAAGTTGACGCTGGCGCCCGATGGTTCGCTGAAGCTGACGGTCGGCGGCGGCGTGTTCGGACGCACGCTTACCTGGACGCGTACATAGTTCGTGTAACGAGTGGCAATGGCGCTTGACGGTTTCCCTCAATCCTGAAGGAGGCTTCCATGCAAGTGTTCACCCGTGTACTCGTGGCAACCGCGGCATGCGCGGCCATCGCAGGTTGCGCAACCACCACCGCCGAAATGGTCTCCAGGCCGCAAACCGGCGCCTACGCACCCACCTCCGGCCGTGATTTCGGTTTGATCCGTTTTCTCGCGGACGGCAGTGCAGCGGATCAGGACGCAAGGCAGCAGGACGCCTACCGCCAGATGCACGATGCCTGCGGCGGACATTACCGCGTGCTCGGCAAGGGTTCGCGCAGCCAGCTCAATTTGTCGGCCGCGGGCCCGTGGGGACGCAGGGGCATGGCCAGCAGCGAAAACTACGTCTACATCAAGTTCGTCTGCACCCGCGAGTAGCGCAGGCGTTGGCGGCCGCGCACGGCCGCCCGCCGCAAGGGGATCGACATGCGCGGTATCGGAAAGAATGAGTGGTCACTGGTTGTCGCGGCGGCGCTCGCGATGTTGTGTGCCTCGTGCGCGTCGCCCGAGGTGAAGCCGTCGCGCGCTACGGACCAGCCGGTCCATGCCGGATTCCTCGCCGACTACAGCCTGCTGCAGCCCGATCCGGAAGACGCGGGCTACAGCCACTACGTCGCGCCCGGCTTCAAACCCGTGCAATACCGCAAATTCATCATCGACACGCCCGAAGTCATCGTCAACACCGGCGGCAACTACCAGCCGCTGGATCCGGCGCGGCTTGCCGACATCCAGCAGTACTACCAGGCGGTCATGTCCGCGGCCTTGAGCAAGCATTACCAGGTGGTGACCGAACCCGGGCCCGGCGTGGCGCGGCTGCGGGTCGCGGTGGTCGGCGTGGTGGAGGTCAATCCGGCGTTGAAACCGCGCGACCTGATCCCCGTCAGCGCGCTGTTCAAGGTCGCGCGCGCCGCGGCTGGCAAGAATCCGCAGGTGCTGCGGGTTTCCATCGAGAGCGAAGCGCTGGACTCCGAGACCGGCGCCGTGCTGGGCGAAACCGTGGACAGCCGCGAGAGCACCGCCACCGTGACCAAGGGCGATGCGCCGGCGTCCGCGCAGGTGCACGAACTCATCGATTTCTGGGTGAAGCGGTTCGTGGGGAAACTGGACAAGGCAAACGGATTCAACGGGTAGTTCCTGACCAGGCGCCATGCCGGTGTCCGCGCACCGGCATGGCGATGCTGTCCCGCGCGGTTGCTCCGGGGGTGAAGGCATGCGGCGAGCGGTGGTTGCGGCGGCATTGTCGGCGGTGATCCTGTCCGGGTGCGGGCACAAGGCCTCCGGTCCCGGGGACGTCCGGCCGGTTCAGACGATGGTGGTGGGCCAGGCGCCGACCGCGCTGGGTGCCACGTACTCGGGTGCAGTCACCGCGCGCAACCAGAGTGACCAGGGTTTCCGCGTCGCGGGCACGGTGGTGAAGCGGCTGGTCGAAGTCGGCGATCACGTCGCTTTCGACC
>DASZTT010000217.1:0-5066 GCA_035547895.1 Rhodanobacteraceae bacterium | reverse complement strand
GTCGAGCCGCACGGCACGCACACCAGCACGCGCGGGCTGGGCCGCAGGAAGCGGTTCTTGTGCACCTGCTTGATGAAGTGCTGCAGCATCGCCTCGGTCATGGTGAAGTCGGCGATCACGCCGTCCTTCATCGGCCGCACCGTGACGATGTTGCCGGGCGTGCGGCCCAGCATCATCTTGGCGTCGTTGCCGACTGCCGCGACCGCGCGGGGGCCGCCGGGGCCGCGGTCCTGGCGGATCGCGACGACCGAGGGTTCATTGAGCACGATGCCCTGGTCGCGCACGTAGATCAGCGTGTTCGCGGTACCGAGGTCGATGGAAATATCGTTGGAAAAGATGCCGCGGAACAGTTTGAACATGCGCGAACCGGCAGGGTGCGGGCCTGGGCGACAGGCGGGTCGAGAGCGAACGCGCCAGTCTAGTTAGCGTCGCGCCCGGGCGCAAGGATGAAATGCTGGCAAAACACCGGCGGAGCGCGGTTTTCCGGCCGCCGGCTCGTCAGCGCGCGGCGCAACCGCTACGATCGGCGATCGTGTCCCGCAACCGAGGAAGGACGATGCCCGCTGCCCTGATCTGCGGCTCCATGGCCTACGACACCATCATGGTGTTCGAGGACCGCTTCAAGAACCACATCCTGCCGGACAAGGTGCACATGTTGAACGTGTCCTTCCTGGTGCCGCGGATGCGCCGCGAGTTCGGCGGCTGTGCCGGCAACATCGCCTACAACCTGAAGCTGCTGGGCGGCGAGCCGATCCCGATGGCCACGGTGGGGCAGGATTTCGCGCCGTACCGCGCGTGGTTCGAAGGGCTCGGCATCCGCCTCGACCAGGTGAGGGAGGTGCCCGGCACCTTCACCGCGCAGGCTTTCATCACCACCGACCAGGACAACAACCAGATCACCGCCTTCCACCCTGGCGCCATGATGCAGAGCCAGTTGAATCGCGTTGCCGCGGTCGCCGGCGCCGCGATCGGTATCGTGGCGCCCGACGGCCGCGACGGCATGCTGCAGCACGCCGCCGAATTCGCCGCCAAGGGCATTCCTTTCATCTTCGACCCGGGCCAGGCCATGCCGCTGTTCTCGGGCGAGGAGTTCCGCGCCTTCATCGAACAGGCCGACTACGTGGCCGTGAACAGCTACGAAGCCAGCCTGCTGTCCGAGCGCACCGGCTGGTCCGAGGCGGAGATCGCCAAGCGGGCCAAGGCGTACATCATTACCCACGGTGCCGACGGATCGGTGATCCACGCGGACGGGGTGACGCACCAGATTCCGGCGGCGAAGCCGGATGCGATCGTCGATCCCACCGGCTGCGGCGACGCGTACCGCGCCGGCCTGCTGCACGGCCTGCTGCAAGGCTTCGACTGGCCCACCACCGGCCGGATCGCATCCCTGATGGGTGCGTTGAAGATCGCCCATCCAGGCACCCAGAACCACCGCTTCAGCACGGACGAATTCGCGGCCGGGTACAAGCGTCACTTCGGCAATGCCATGGCCTGACGCGTCACGCCGCCGCCCCTGGAATTTCGCGAATACATCTGGCGCTGTTCAGGATTGCAGGCAACAATGATCTCCGCGGTACCCGACCACCTTCCAAAGGAGACCATCATGCCTCTCGCACGCAACGTTGCCCTTGCCGCGCTGCTCGCCGGCGCACCGCTCCTGTACGCCGGCACTGCGCATGCCGCCGGCGGGGAAATCAGCTGCAGGATGCACTTCGAGATCCACGGCTGGTCCGCGTTCTACAAGACCGCCAGCGGCAGCGGCGACGTCACCTGCAGCAATGGCGAGCACATGCGCGTCCACCTTCGCAGCAAGGGCGGCGGCCTGACCTTCGGCAAGCAGAATATCGAGGGCGTCGGCAAGTTCTCCGGCATCTTCCACATCGACGAGATCCTCGGAACCTACGCGACCGGCGGCGCGCATGCCGGCGCCGCGGCCTCGGCCAACGGCACTGTGATGACCAAGGGCAATGTCTCGCTGGCGTTGAGCGGCACCGGGACGGGCTGGAACCTGGGCGTCGATTTCGGGAAGTTCACCATCAGCAGGTAATTGCCTGTGCGCTACCATGCCGCTTCCGGGAAGAGGGGGCGGCATGGCGATTCCGATCCTGATGTACCACAACGTGGCCGAAGTGCCCGAGGCGCTGCATCCGGACGGCCGCTGCCTGTACGTCACGCCTGCTGCGTTTGCCGCACAGATGGGCTTGCTGGATCGCATGGGATGGCGTGGCGTTTCGATGAGCGAGGCGATGCCGTACCTGCGCGGCGAGAAACACGGACGCGTCGCCGCCATCACCTTCGACGACGGCTATCTCGACAACCTCGAAAACGCGATGCCGGTTCTGCAACGGCACGGCTTCGGTGCAACCTGCTACGTCGTCAACGGCTGCATCGGCAAGCACAATCTGTGGGACACCGCAAAACTCGGCGTGAAGAAGCCGATGATGACCATCGGCCAGTTGCACGCGTGGCGCGAGGGCGGGATGGAGATCGGCGCGCACACCCGCAACCATCCGCACCTGACGCAGTGCGATGACGCGCGGTTGCACGACGAAGTCGCCGGCGGCAAGGCCGAACTCGAAAGCCTGCTCGGCTTCGGGGTTCCGCAGTTCTGCTATCCCTTCGGCGACGCCGATGCGCGGGTGGCGCGCGCCGCCCGCGATGCAGGCTACGCGGCCTCGCCCACGGTCAGGCGCGGCCGTGCACGACCCGGCATGGACCTCTTCATGCTGCCGCGCGTTGCCATCGACCACGTCGATTCGCTGGCGAAATTCGCGCTGCGCGTGTTCACGCCGCTCGAGGACGTGCGCGGGCGCAAGGCAGCGTAGGCGAGGGTTGCCTCGCCTACGCTGCGTGTTTCAGCGCGCCTGGTGCGCAGGGATGAACTGCTTGTCGACCGCTTCCGCAAGCTGATCCGGCGGCAGCAGGCCCTGCGACAGGATGAAATCGTTGAACTGTTGCAGGTTGAACTTGCTGCCCAGTGCGATTTCGGTGCGCGCGCGCAGTTGCAGGATCCGCGAGTAGCCGTAGAAGTACGCGGTGGCCTGGCCCGGCGAGCGGAACATGAAGCGATCGAGTTCCTCGCGCGCGAAGGCTTCGGAAATGCCGACGTCGTTGACCAGGATGTCATGCGCACGCTGGCGGTCGATCAGGCCCAGGTTGAGCATCGGATCGAGGAACGCCCGCGCGGCGCGCAGCAGGCGCAGTTGCAGCGCGATCATCTGTCCGCCCGCGGGCTCGTAGGGCACCATCATCCATTCCGCGTACAGTGCCCAGCCTTCGACGTTCACGCTGTTGAACGCGAACAGCGAACGGGCGAGCGATACCCCGTGCTCGACCATCGCGGAGAACTGCAGCTCGTGGCCAGGGCGGCCTTCGTGCGCGGTCAGCGTCCAGGCGCAGGCCTCGCAGGTGAAGTCGTCGTACGCCTCGTTCTTGCCGTTGCCCGACGGCGGGTTGCCGAGCGGCAGCACGAAGCTGCCGCGCTCGCCGTGGTTGTTGATCAGCGGCGGCGGATCCATGTGCGGCGCGGGTTGCGCGGCGCTCTCGGCTTCCGACGCGAGGCGCATGATCATCTTGCGCTTGGGCAGCGTGACGATGTGCTGGTCGCGGATGATCGCCTCGATCTTGTCGATGACCGTCTGGTAGTACGGCTCGATGTTGCTGCGGTCGAGCTGCTGTTTTTTCAGATCCTTGATGACGGGGCGGTAGTCGGTGGTCGGCGCAAATCCTTCCGCCTTGGCGACGTACGGCGCCAGCGTTTGCATCTCCGACTGGATTTCCATGAACGACTGTTCGGCCTGCCTGATCAGTTCCTGCGGCGAAACGTCGATGCCGACGTTCTTCAAATTGTCCGCGTAGATCGGCTCGGGCAGGCGCGCGTCATTGCGCGCGCGAGGCATCACGGTGGATTTCACCCACGCGCTGTAGTCGCCCAGTTGCTTCTGCAGTGCGTCCAGCGCGGGGCCGGCGCCATCGATCTTGTATTTCGCATAGAGCTTGCGGATGCCATCGACGTAGCGTGCGGTGTTGGCGAGGTTCTGTTCCACCTCGGCCTTGTACGGTCCCAGCAGTTTCTTGTTGGCGGCCTTGGCCTCGAACAGGGCCTCGGCCTCTTTCGTGACCGGCGTGCAGCCGGGCGCCATGCCGACGTAGCACTTCAAGCGTGCCAGCGCATGCGGACGGCGTGCCGGCGCGACCTGGTCCTGCAACAGGACGAATTCGCCCTGGAAGATCGTCTGGCCGACGTCGGTGTAGGGCAGCATGTACTGGTCCTGCAGCTTGCTGCTCTCGATGAAGCGGCTGGCCGCGTCGATCATGATCTCCAGGTCTTCGCGGACATTTGCATCGGTGGTCTTCGCAAGATCCGCCTTCAGCGTGTCGCGCGCCTGGGTCAGCGCTTCGCGCGAACGCTGGTCCACGTTCGGCTTCAGGTCGACGACCTTGTCGTCGTAACCCGGCAGCCCGAATTGCGAGGCGAATTCCGGATTGAATTCGGCCATCGGCTTCAGCAGCACCTGCGCGTAGCGATTGCTCTGTACCACCCAGGCCGGCGGCGGCACGGGCGCACTGTCGGGACGCAAATCCGGTTTGGCCGAGGGTGGCGGTGCGGCGACCGCCAGGGGTGCAGACAAGGCGAACGCCGCAATGGTGGCGAGGATGCGTTGGCTCATGGCGGACTCTCCCGTGGTGACGCGAGCACGCTAGCACGGCGGCTGCACCGCGGGATATGCCGGAAGTCAGCCGCACGCCCGGGCGCGGCGGCCTACAATCGAAGCCTCGTTTCGGAGGGTTGCGAGTGACGAACGCGGGTTTGATCGTGCGTGCCGGCGGCTGCCATTGCGGCAGGGTCCGCTTTGAAATCGATGCCGCGCCGCGGCCGCCGGTGCAGGCATGCACCTGCTCGATCTGCAGGATGACGGGCTACATCCACCTGATCGTGCCCGCCTCGCGGTTCCGTCTGGTCAGCGGGGCGGGTGAATTGACCGAATACCGCTTCAACACCGGCGTGGCACGGCACCTGTTCTGCAAACGCTGCGGCGTGAAATCGTTCTACGTGCCGCGTTCGC
>DASZTT010000216.1:0-17801 GCA_035547895.1 Rhodanobacteraceae bacterium | reverse complement strand
TGCCGACGGCGGCCTGTTCGGCGAGCTCGACAGCGAGCTCGTCGAAGACCGGATCTACGTGCTGACGCCGAAGGGCGAAGTGGTGGACCTGCCGCTCGGCGCGACGCCGCTCGATTTCGCCTACCACGTGCACACCATGGTCGGGCACCGCTGCCGTGGCGCCAAGGTCAATGGACGCATCGTGCCTTTGACGTACCAGCCCGCCAGCGGCGATCGCGTCGAAATCCTCACCGGGCGCGAACCCGCGCCCAGCCGCGACTGGCTGTCGCCGCAGCTCGGCTACCTCAACACCGCAAGTGCGCGCGGCAAGCTGCGCGCGTGGTTCCGGCGCGAAGACCTCGCGGCCAATCTTGCCGCGGGACGGCAGATCCTGGAGCGCGAAGCGCGCCGTCTCGCGATCTCCCCGGATCAGGCGATGGAACGCCTGCCCGCGCGGCTGGGCCGCAAGGGACGTGACGACCTGCTGGTCGCATTGGCGCTGGGCGAAGTCGGCGCGGTGCAACTGACGCGCGCGCTGCTGGAGGCGCAGCCCGCGCCCGCTGCGGCGCTGCCTGCGCGCCGGAGCCCACAGGCTTCCGACAAACCCGGCGCGTTGACGGTGGAAGGCGTCGGCAATCTGCTGACGACGCTGGCGCGCTGCTGCCGGCCGCTGCCGGGGGACGACGTCGCCGGTTACGTGACGCGCGGGCGCGGCGTCACCGTGCACCGCGCCGACTGCGCATCGCTGGCGCGCCTGCGCGCGCGCAATCCGGAGCGCGTGATCGAGGTGCGCTGGCAGAGCGCGCCCGACCGCGCCTACGAGGTCGACATCGTGGTGCTGGGTTACGACCGCCGCGACCTGCAACGCGACGTCACCAACCTCGTCACCAACTCCGGTGCGCGCATCGTGGCATCGGACAGCCACAGCGACCACGACCTCGGCGAAGTGACGCTGCACTTCACGCTGCGCGTGCACGACTTCGGCGAACTGTCGGCCTTGCTCACGAGGCTGTCGGCCCTGCCCAACGTGACCGAAGCGCGCCGTCTTGCCGCCGGCTGAATGCACGCCCTTCGCGGCCGGGCAGGTGCCGGGCGAATGCTAAGATGAATCGAACGCGGCCCGTTCCGGCGATGGAACCGGCGAACGGCCGCGTGGTCCCATGGGCGGAGATTCCGGGCGGGCTGTGGTCCGGCCAAGATTCAGCATGAATGATCGAAAAGACCCTCGCGACAACCTGCGCCGCACCGAACCGAAACTCGGCAACCTCGATCACTTCGATGCCGATGGCGATCGGCGCGCCGCCATGCGCGCGGATCCGGCCGATCGGCCGCCTTTCACCAATGCCACGCGACAGCGCCCGCTGCAACGTCGTTCGCGGATGCCGTGGATCGTGCTTACGGTGGTGGTGGTGCTGGCAGGCGCCGGCTGGGCGCTCACGCACCAGTCCACGCTGAGCGGGTTGCTTCCGCAGACGCAGATGAATTCGTTGTTGACGCGTGCCGACAAGGCCTACGCGGCCGGCAACCTTTCCGGCAGCGCCGACAGTGCACGCGACCTGTACGAAGCGGCGCGCGCGCTCGACCCCGACAACGAGCAGGCGCTGACCGGATTGCAGAATGTCGGTCACTCCGAACTGGTGCGGGCGCAGGCCGCCCTGAAGCAGGGCGACTACGCGTCCGCGCGCACGGCGCTCGAGGAGGCGCGCAGCCTGCTCGGCGGCGGGGCCGATGTGGCCGCGGTCGACCAGGCTCTGGCGCAGGCGGTGCTGCACAGTGCCAACGTCAACGTCCTGATCGACCAGGCGCGCGCGGCGCTCGCCAACGGGCATATCGACGGCAACGATGGTGCCGCGGCCTTGTTCGGCAAGGTGCTCGCGGGTGATCCGCACAACGCCGTCGCGCGCCATGGCATGACCGAAGTCGGCGACGCGCTCGCGTCGCAAATCCAGGCCCAGCTCGGCAATGGCGATCGCGCCGGCGCGCGGGCGACGCTCGGCCGGCTGTCGAGCCTGCTGCCGGGGTATTCGCAACTACCGATGCTGCGCGCGAACATCGCCGCCGCCGATCGCGCCGCGGATGCGCAGCGCGACCAGTATCTCGCGCAAGGGCAGGCGGATTTGCGCGCGGGCAAGATGACCGGCAGCGGCACCGACAACGCCGAGGCGCAGTTCAAGGCCGCACTGGCGGCAGATCCCGGCAACGCCGCCGCGCAAGCGGGCCTAGGGCAAGTCGCGGAAGCACTGATCGTGCAAGCCAACGCCGCGATCGATGCGGGACGTCCGCACGACGCGGGCAACCTGCTGGACCAGGCCGCTGCACTGGCGCCGAAATCGGCGGATCTCGCGGCCGCGCGTTCGCGCCTGGCGGCGGCCGGCAAGTCGCCGGTCGAGGCGGACGAGTCGGCACCCCCCGCGCCGCCGCCGCTGAGCCCCGCGGATTCGGCCAAGCTCGCGCAATTGATTGCGCATGCGCAGGCCGCGGCGCGCAACGGCGACATCATGTTGCCGCCGGGCAATTGTGCGTACGATCTGTATCGCGCTGCACTCGGCATCGACGGCAACAATGCCGAGGCGCAGGCCGGCCTGCGCAACCTCCCGGAGGTCACGCGCCAGCAATTCCAGCGCGCGTTGCGCGAAGACAATCTCGACAAGGCACACGACATGCTGGGCACGCTGGAGCAACTCGACCCCGGCGATCCCGCCACGCCTTCGATGCGGCACGGCTTGGGCAGTGCGTGGCTCGATCGGGCCGACCATTACGTCGGACTCGGCCAGCTCGGTGCCGCGCGCGCGGCGTTGCGCGAAGCGCAGCGGCTGGTGCCGGACGATCCGCGCATCAGCGAGGTGGACGCAAAACTCCACCATGGCTAGCGCGATCATCCATGATCGCCGCACCGCAATGCGTTCCGGTCCATCTGGCGCGTGCGCCTCGGTGGATCTCGCAGCCATCATCGCAGCCGCCATCCGCGGCCTGACTTCCACCACGACCCATTCGCGCACCCATGGATAGCTGGCGCGGGGAACCCGTGCTGGTGTGCGGCGCCAGCAGCCAGATCGGTTTCTTCCTGCTTCCGGAACTGGTACGCGCGGGCGTGCCGGTGCTGGCGTTGTCGCGTCGGCCGCGTGCCGCCGAGGCGGGCGTGACCTGGTTGCAGGGCGCATTGCCGCAAGGCCCTGCCGCCGCGAATGCAGTCGGTTCCGTGTGCTGCTTCGCGCCGCTGGATGCCCTGGCTGCATGGATCGAAGCAGGCGCGGCAACGAACCTGAAACGGGTGGTCGCGACCAGTTCGATGAGCGCGGAGAGCAAGCAGGCGTCGCCGGTTGCCGCCGAACGCGAAGTATCGCGGCGCTTGCAGGACGGCGAAGCCGCCGTCGCGCGCGCCTGCCAAACGCGCGGCATCGCCTGGACGATCCTGCGGCCCACCCTGATCTACGGCGCCGCGCGCGACCGCAGCCTCACGCCACTCGCGCGCCGCGCGATGCGCTGGCGCGTATTCGGACTGCCGGCGGGTTCAGGATTGCGCCAGCCCGTGCATGCCGCCGACATCGCGCAGGCCGTCGTGCGTGCGCTGGACGGTGGCGCGGCGGGGCGCGTGATTCCCATCGGCGGCGGCGAACGTTTGCCGGCCGCGCAAATGTTCGCGCGGGTGCGTGCGAGCCTGCCCGTGCGCACGTTGCCATTGCGCGTTCCCGCGGCGTTGATCCGTGCGGGTGCGAGCCTGGTGCCGCCGATGCGCGGGGCATTGACGCGCCTGCAACAGGACCTGGTCGCGGACAACGGCGAGTTGGAACGGCTGCTCGGCGTGCACCCGCGTCCGTTCCGGCCCGGCCCGGAATGCTGGGACGCGTCCAGGCTTTGAATCCGCGCGTGGCTGCGCGCGCTGGCGCGGCGGGCGGTCCTTTACAATGCGCCTGCCCGGCGTCCGGCCATCGCCTGCAGTGCCGGCTGGATGGAAACCGAACATGGACATGCACATCGCGCCCGCGACGGTGCGGCAAATCGCCAGCGAGTTCAGAAGCCGCAAGCCCTATGGCTATGCGGCCGTCGACGGCCTGTTCGATGCGGAGACCGTGCTTCAGGTTGCGCGGGAAGTCGAAGCCAACCTCGCACGCTACCCGCAGGAAGAAAACATCTACGCGTCGTATCGCAAGCATCGGTTGTCGGTCCTCGACGAGATGCCGGAGCGCGCACGCGCCTTCATCGCGGCGTTGAATGCGCCGCCGTTCCTGCGCGTGCTTTCCGACATCACCGGCATCGACAACCTGCAGTCGGATCCGGAACTGCGGGGCGGCGGCATCCACGCGATCGGACGCGGCGGTTATCTCAAGCTGCACACGGATTTCAATTGGCACCGCGGCCTGTCGATGTACCGGCGCCTCAACCTCCTCGTTTACCTCAACGAAGACTGGCAGGACGCGTGGCACGGCAACATCGAGCTGTGGAGTGCCGATGCGCGGGAACGGCTATTCTCGTTGTCGCCGCGCATCGGTCACGCGCTGCTGTTCGAAACCAACGACATTTCCTACCACGGCCATCCCGATCCGCTGGAATGTCCCGAAGGCGTGTTCCGGAAGTCCATCGCGCTGTATTACTACACGCCCACCCGGCCCGCGGCGGACCTGCGCTTCGGCAAATCGGAAATGACGAATTTCGTCGAGCGGCCCGCGGAGACATTCGAGACCGACAAGGTGCGCAGGCTGCGGCATCGGCTGCAGTTGCAGGCGAAGCGTTTCGCGCATTCCTTGAAACGGGGCGGCAGGGATTGAAGGCGCAGCCTTCCGCGCCGGTTCGGGTACAGCATGCCTGAGCAGCCCACGGCGGCCCAAGCGCGCGAAGCCGGCGTGTGTGCGGTGGTCGTCACCTACCATCCGGACGCGGCATTGCTGGCGGCGCAGCTGGACGCGTTGCAGGCGCAGGTCGACGGCATCGTCGTGGTGGACAACGCCACGCCGGGAGACCCGGTGCGCGCGTTGTGTGCGTCACATTCGAAAGCCGAGTTGCTGTTGCTGACGGAAAACCTCGGCCTCGCGGCGGCACTGAACGCGGGCATCACGCGCGCACGCGCAAAGCCGGGCACGGCGCACGTCCTCCTGATGGACCAGGACAGCGTGCCCGAACCCGGCATGGTCGCGGCCCTCAAGGCGGCGCTGGAGCGGCAGTCGCGGCATGCGCGGGTGGGCGCGGTCGGGACGCGTTTCCTCGACCCGCGCGAAGGCGTGGACGCGCCGTTCGTGCGCATCCGCTTTCCCGTCAACCGGCAACTGCATTGCAACGGCGAGTGCGACGAACTGCCGTGCGATTTCCTGATCACTTCGGGTTCGCTGATTCCGCTCGAGGTGCTGGACCAGGTCGGCGACATGGACGAACGCCTGTTCATCGACAACGTGGACCTGGAATGGTGTTTCCGCGCCACCTCGAAGGGCTACGCGTTGTTCGGCGTTTGCGGTGCGCGGATGCTGCACCACCACGGAGCCGCCCGTCATCGCGTGCCAGGCGTGCCGCGCGGGGTGGTGGTGCACACGCCGCGGCGGCTGTTCTACATGATGCGCAACCGCGTGCTGCTGTACCGGCGCGGGTATACGCCGCGACGCTGGATCGCGCAGGACCTGCCGCGGCTGGTCGTCAAGTTCCTGCTGTTCGCGCTGCTGATTCCGCCGCGCCGGAAAAACCTGCGGGCGATGCTGGCAGGCCTGCGCGCGGGTGTCGCGGGGCGCGCTGCGCCACCGCCGCCGGAAATCGACTGACGAGGGCGCGGATCAGGTGACGCCGACGCGTTCCCGTTCCAGTTGTTCGAGCTGCCGCCAGCGGTTGGCGATGGTGCAGAACAGTGCCGCGGTGCGTTCTGCGTCGTAGACCGCCGAGTGCGCTTCGTTGGCGTTCCACTCGTAGCCCGCGGCCTGCACCGCGCGCGACAGCACGGTCTGGCCATAGGCGAGGCCGCCCAGCGTGGCGGTGTCGAAGCACGAGAACGGATGGAACGGATTGCGCTTGTGGCCGGTGCGCAGCACCGCTGCGTTGAGGAATCCGAGATCGAACGCCGCGTTGTGGCCGACCAGGATCGCGCGCTGGCAGCCGGACGCCTTAATGGCGGCGCGCACCGGCTTGAAGATCAGGTCCAGCGCCATCCGTTCCGGCAGCGCGCCGCGCAGCGGCTGGTCGGGATCGATCCCGGTGATTTCCAGCGACTTGGGATCGATGTGCGACCCCGGAAACGGCTCCACGTGCGTCGAGACCACGGGTTCGGGAGTCAGCATGCCGTCGCCGTTCATGCTCACGATCACCGCGGCGATTTCGAGCAGCGCGTCGCGCTGCGCGTCGAAGCCGCCGGTCTCGACGTCCACCACCACGGGCAGGAAACCGCGGAAGCGCGTGGACAGGCGTTCCGCATAGGCTTCGATCTGTTTATGCATCGCGCCAGCTTATCAGCGGCAGCGGCACATCACCGATGCCAAGGCATCAGGTCGTTTTGTATTTGTAGGCACACAGATCCCGGATGGGGCATTCGGGGCATTTCGGTTTGCGCGCGGTGCACACGTAGCGGCCGTGCAGGATCAGCCAGTGGTGCGCGCCGAGCCTGTATTCATCCGGCACTACCTTGTTCAACTTGTCTTCCACGGCCCGTACGGTCTTGCCCGGCGCGAGGCCGGTGCGGTTGCAGACGCGGAAGATGTGCGTATCCACCGCGATCGTCGGCTCGCCGAACACGGTGTTCAGCACCACGTTGGCGGTCTTGCGTCCGACGCCGGGCAGCGCTTCCAGCCCCTCGCGCGTGCGCGGGACCTCGCCGCCATGGCGCTCCAGCAACAGCCTGCACATCGTGACGATGTTCTTCGCCTTGGCGTTGTACAGGCCGATCGTCGAAATGTATTTTTTCAGACCGCCTTCGCCCAGTGCGAGGATTTTTTTCGGCGTGTTGGCGACCGGGAACAAGCGTTTCGTGGCCTTGTTGACACCGACGTCGGTGGCCTGCGCCGACAGGATTACCGCCACCAGCAATTCGAACGGCGTGCGGTACTCGAGTTCGGTGGTCGGATTCGGGTCGAGCTCGCGCAGCCGGCGGAACAGCTCCGCAACATCACCGCGCTTCATGGGCGGTGCCGGCGCCTGGCCCGGCCGCGCGCAATCGCCGCCAGCACCTCGGCGTGGCTGATCGTCTGTGCGGGAAGCGCCCCGGACGGCGAAACTTCGCGTCGCCGCGCGGCACGTTCGGTGCGATCGCGTGCCAGCCGTGCATTGCGTGCGAGGTAACGCCTGCGCGCTTCATCGGCACGCTCGCGTTCGCGCAGCCCGGCCTTGCCCCAGCGGAACCAGTCGAGCAGCGGAATGTGCGAAGGGCAGGTCTCCGTGCAGCGGTTGCACTCGCTGCAGGCGTCGAGCCGTGCGCTGCGCGCCGCAGCGAAATCATCCTGCACCAGCGCAAGGAACAGCGCTTCCGGATCGAGCGCGTCCGGGCACGCGCGCGCGCAATCGCCGCAGTGGACGCAGGGTTGCTGGACGGTTGTTTCAGTGGCCATGTCGGCGCAATTCCAGCACGTCGATGGTGGGCGGGCAATCGAACCTCAGCGGCACGCCGGTCATGCCGATGCCGGGCGTCACGAACAGCTCGCCGGTTGGCGTGTCGTAGTAGCCATTCACGTATTTTTCGTCGCGGAGCAGCATGAACATCCGGTCGGTGAGCCACGGGATGTAGACCTGCCCGCCGTGGGTATGGCCGGCCACCGCCAGCGCGAAGTGCACGCCGTGCAGCTCGCGCAGGCTGTGCGGCTGGTGCATCAGGATCAGCAACGGCTTGTCGCGCGGCAATGCTTTCAGGAACGTGGTGTCGTCGCGTCCGCTCCACCAGTCGTACAGGCCCGCCAGCCGGAACGTGGGGAAATCGACCACGCGGTGTTCGATGAACCGCACGTTCGGCGCTGCCATCGCCCGGACGATCTTGTGCGCCAGCGGCGGCCCCGGCAACTGGACGTCGTGATTGCCGAGCACGACGTAGACCGGCTTGTCGATGTGGCGCAGCGGCGCCAGTGCGGCCGCGAGGTCGTAGGGAGGGTCGTAGGTGAGGTCGCCCGCGATCAGCACCATGTCGACGTGCAGCGCGTTCAACTTGTCGACCATCTGCCCGAGTTTCGATGTGCGCGTGAAGATGCCGACGTGCATGTCGCTGACCACCGCGATGTCGAGGTCGATCGGCGCGGGAATCACCGTGCGGCGCACCACCATCCGGTTCGGCGCGACAAACCGAGCCCAGCACAGCAGCGCGCAGATGACGATCAGCGCGATCGCGCCGGCCGCGCGTCCGCGGCGGCGTTCGCGCCAGCGCAGGAAGGCCTTGAACCCCGACTGCACGAGCAGCGGCCACAGCAGCCATGAGCCGTGCAGCAGGACCAGTTGCACGAACGCCTTGAAACGCTGCTGCGGCTCGATGTCGAATGCCGGGTATTCCCACGCCGGCCAGACCAGGCAGAACACCACGATCGCGGCCAGCCACGCGCCGCGCGTCAGCCATGCGATCTTCCGTGATCGCCGCGCGATGGGACTTGCTGTCGCCGGGAAGTCGCTCACAAAAGCCACCAGAACGGCCATCCATGGGCCAACTCGTCACGCCGCGCGTGCCGGTTCACGCCGGACATGGGAGCAACGGGCGCGGCAGCCGCCCGGGCACGTCACGCGCCGGAACCATGGCGATGCAATCGACCGGGCAGGGCGGTATGCAGAGTTCGCACCCGGTGCACAGGTGGGCGACGACGGTGTGCATCAATTTGCTGGCGCCGACGATGGCATCGACGGGGCAGGCCTGGATGCACTTGGTGCAGCCGATGCACGCGTCCTCGTCGATGACGGCGATGCGTGGCGGCGCTTCGACGCCGCATGCCGGATCCAGCGGCAGCACCGGACGACCGGTGATCCGCGCCAGCGCGCGCACGCCTTCCATGCCGCCCGGCGGGCAGCGATTGATCGCCGCCTCGCCGCGCGCGATCGCTTCGGCATACGGACGGCAAGCCGGATAGCCGCAGCGGGTGCACTGGGTCTGCGGCAGGGCGGCATCGATGCGGTCGACCAGGCCATCGATTGTCCCGTCCGTTGGCGGAATCTCCACGTTCATCCTGTCATTGTAGTCGTCGCGTCCGTGCATGCCCCGTGCAAGCGGCGGTATGCTCGCGACAATACGATCGACGATCGCAACGGAATCGCCCATGTCCACGCTTGCCGCGCTGCGCGCGCTCGACACCACCCAGCGGCACACCGTCGCGGCCACGTTCCTCGGCTGGACCCTGGATGCGTTCGATTACTTCCTGCTGGTGATGGTGATGCCGGCGGTGGCGAAATCGTTCGGCGTCGACGTGCCGGACGTCGCCGTCGCCCTGCTGTTGACGCTGGCGTTCCGGCCGCTGGGCGCGCTGGTCTTCGGGCGGCTGGCCGACCGCTACGGGCGCCGGCGCATCCTGATGATCGACGTCACGCTGTACTCGGTGCTGGGTCTCGCCTGTGCATTCGCGCCTTCGCTGCTCGCGCTGCTGGTGCTGCGCTCGCTGTTCGGCATCGCGATGGGCGGCGAGTGGGGTATCGGCGCATCGCTGGCGATGGAATCGATCCCCGCCAAATCGCGCGGCATCGTGTCGGGCATCCTGCAATCGGGCTACCCGTGCGGCTACCTGCTGTGCGCGCTGGCGTACGGGCTGCTGTTCGACAGCATCGGCTGGCGCGGCATGTTCGCGCTGGGCATCCTGCCCGCGTTGCTGGTGTTGTACCTGCGCCGCAGCGTGCCCGAATCGCCGGTGTTCGAGCAACGCACGCAAGCCGGCGTGCGCCGCGGCGTGCGTGAAACGATGCGCGGACACTGGAAGCTGCTGGCTTACATGATCGTGACGATGGCGGTGTTCAACGCCTTCAGCCACGGCTCGCAGGATGTGTATCCGACCTTCCTGCAGGAGCAGATGCATTTCGACACCCACATGAAGAGCCTGCTGACGATCATCCTGAATCTCGGCGCGCTGGTGGGCGGCCTGGTCTTCGGCCAATGGTCGGAAAAGATCGGCCGCCGCCGCGCGATGGCGATCGCCTGCGTGCTGGCGCTGCCGGCGATCCCGCTGTGGAGTTACGGCGGTTCGGTACTGCTGCTCGGGATCGGCGCGTTCTGGATCCAGGTCGCCGTGCAGGGCGCCTGGGGCGTGGTGCCGGGATACTTGAACGAGCTTTCGCCGGACGACGTGCGCGGCACCTTGCCGGGCTTCGCCTACCAGCTCGGCAACCTGCTGGTGTCGTGGACCGCGTTCGCGATGACCTGGGTGGCGCACGCCAACGGCGGCAATTACGCGATCGTGCAGTCGGTGTGGATCGGCGTGGTCGCAATCCTGCTGACGCTGCTGACCTGGTTCGGACCTGAAGCGCACGGCGCGAAGTTCGGCGTGACGCACGAGACCGGCGACGCTACCATGCGCGATCCGTCCGCTGCCGCGGACTGAGAACATTCCCCAGCCGCGCTTGCGCTGCCTGCGAGCCGCCCACGTCACATGCGTGGGCGTCAGTTCGCACCAGCCGGCCCGATCAGAGATTGTCATGCGTGCCGAAAAAGATTTCGTGGTCAGCTTTCACTACGTGGTGCGCGACGCGGCCGACGCCACCGCCGAGCCCTACGACGATTCGCGCAAGCGCGGCGAACCGCTGCTGGCCTTGCTGGGCCACGGACAACTGGTGCCCGGCGTCGAGAAGGCGCTGACCGGACGCGAGAGCGGTGACAAGTTCGAGATCGACATCGCGCCGGAAGACGCTTACGGCGAACGCCAGGAAGGCCTGCTGCAGCGGGTGCCGAAAAAATATTTCCAGAACGCGGAAAAGCTCAAGCCCGGCATGACCACGGTGCTGCAGACCAGGGACGGCGGCCAGCGCATGGTCACCATCCACAAGGTCGGCATGAGTTCCATCGACGTCGACCACAACCACCCGCTGGCCGGCAAGACCCTGCATTTCGACATCGAGATCGTGGACGTGCGTGCCGCCGCGCCGGAAGAACTGCAGCACGGCCACGCGCATCCCGGCGACGGGCACGCGCACTGAATCGACGCGCCGAACCGAACGGCTGCACTTGCGTCGAACCGCGCTTCGGGGCGGTCAACGCGCTGCGGAGGACGATGCGGGCGCGGAAGCAGCCGGCGACGAAGCGCTCACGGCAACGGCCGAGTCGTAGGTCACCGCGGGTTTGTCCTTCGCGTACTGCTGCAGCAGCGCCTGGAAGCCCGGATCGTGGCGGATCGGATCCCACACCGGATCGAGCCACAGCAGCACGGGCGAGTAAAGGGTCCCGATCCCGGGAGCGGCCAGCGCCTTGGCCAGCATCGGGATGGCGAGGTCCGGGCGGCGCGCCTGGGCATAGCAGTACGCAGCAGTCAACATGATTCCCGGGCCGTAAACCTGATCCTGATTGTTGTCGAGGATCGCCAGCGACTTGGCGACAGTGTCCAACCCTGCCTCAGTCTGACCCGTCCCGATCTCCGCAAAAGCGATCAGCTCCCATTGCACCGCCAAACCGATGCCCTGCAACATCCCGAGTTGCGCGTGCAGCTCGGGCAACGATTGCGTGAACAAGGGCCGCGCGCGGGCCTCATCGCCCATCAGCCGGTACAGAACGGCTTCTTGCTGGACCTTGGGGCCATTGAGCGCGGGGGGGAAGTTGTCGGGAGTGTCCGGGATGCTCTCCAACAACGCGAGGGCTTTGGCGAATTTGCGCTGGTACGTCAGCAGGTTGACGCGCTGGAGCTTCAATGCCGGATCATCGCCCTGCATGGCCGCGAGGGCGCCCGGGAGATCGCCGGTGTTGTAGGCGATCGCATTGGCGTCGTAGCTCTTGGCGTTGCGGTTGTCGGGATCGATCGCCAGCGCGCGCTGGAACCATTCATGCGCTTCGGCGAAACGGCTGTCCATCATGCAGGTCGCCCCGACCTCGTAGGCCAGCTGGGAATTGCGCGGATCCAGCGCGAAAGCCTTTTGCAGGGATGCAATCGAATCATCGAAGCGCCCCTGCCGCCGCTGCACGTAGCCTTGCGCTGCCAGCGCGTCGGCGTCGTTGGGCTTCAGTGCCAGTGCCGCCGCGAAGGCCTTCAGCGCCCCGGCGTAGTCGCCACGGCCGTAGTAATCGCTGTAGCCGAGCGCGAGTTGCGAGGCGGACGCGTCCGGTGCCAGCTTCAGTGCCTGCTCGGCGTCGGCCTGCGCCTGTACGCGGAGTTGCTTCACGTCCATGCCGCCACCACCGAACCAGGCCAGCGCGCTCTCGACCCACGACACCCGCGCATACGCCAGCGCGAAACCCGGATCCTGTTCGATCGCCTGCCGGTACAGCGGGATCGCCGGGCGGAATTTGCTGCTGTCGTAATTGGTGTTGCCCTTGTTGGCCAGGAATTCGGCGCGCAGGAACAGATCCATCGCGGCCTGGTTGCGCGTGGGCACGGCGGCGAGGCTGGCGGTTTCCGCGCCCGACAGCCTGGCTTTCAGTGCCGTGGCGATCTGTTGCGCCACCTCGCCCTCAACACCGAAGATGTTGTCCAGCGTGCGCTGGTAGCTCTGGGCCCAGATGTGGCTGTCGCTGCGGGCGTCGATCAACTGCACGTTCACCAGTACCTCGTTGCCGGCCTTCTGCACCGAGCCTTCCAGGATCGTCGCGACGCCGAGCTGTTTTCCCACGGTGATCAGGTCGTCGGGATGGCTCTTGTATCTTTCGGTGGACGTCCGCGAGATCACCTTGAGGTCGCCGATGTCGGCCAGCTTGGTCAGGATCAGGTCCTGCATGCCGGCCACGAAGTAGGCATCCTTCTGATCGACGTTGAGGTTCTCGAACGGCAGCACCGCGATCGACTTCGCGGGGGTCGCTTGTGCAGGAGCATCCACGGCCGCCGCCGCCGTTGCGGTGGACAGGCGCCGCACCGCATACAGCCGCCAGCCGAGGAACGCCACCGCCAGCACCAGCATCGTGACGATGATCGCGTTGAGCTTCTGCCCGACCGAACGGTGCGCGTGCGGCGCGCGCGCTTCCGGCGAATCGGCAGGCGCGGTGCGGCGGAGGCCTTCCGGCGTCAGCTCGAAAACCCACGCGAACGCCACCGCCATTGGAAAGCCGATCACGAGCAGGATGACGACGAGGCGCACGGCCCAGTCCGGGACCTTGAAGAAGGGGAAGACCTGCGTCGCGACCTGTACCAGCAGCCAGCCGGCGACCACGTACGCGATCGCAACGCGCACCACGTGGCGGCGCTTCAGCTCTTCGAAGAAGCCGGGCTTATCGGTGCTCACCGCGCCGCGAAAGGTCCCCGCCGGCGACAGGCCGGCCTCCGATGGGCGCGAGTGTACCCAAACGGCGCGCGGGTTGCCGAGGCCGGGTGACCCACGGCCTGCCGGGCTTGTTCGCCGCGCGGGCGCGGGACGGCCGGATCAGAAAAAGATTTTCTGCTTCTGCTTGCGACGGCGCCGCCACGCGTCCAGCGACAGCAGGCCCGGACCGTGCACGGCCAGCACCAGGAAGCCGCCGGCGATCGCCAGGTTCTTCATGAAGTTGATCCACTGCTCGTGGTCGGCGAAGTGGCTGTGGAAGATCACCGCCGTGACGATGCAGTAGAAGAACAGGCCCACCGCGGCCCAGCGCGTGAGCAGCCCGAACAGGATCGCGAGGCCGCCGCCCAGTTCGGCGAAGATCACCAGCGGCAGCAACCCCGGCGGCAGGCCCTGTGCCACCAGAACCTTGGCCGTGGCGCCGTAGGCGGTGATTTTTCCGATGCCCGACAGGATGAAGATCAGCGAAAGTCCGAGTCGGCCAACCAGCAAGGTGAAGTTCTGCATCGTGGGTTCCATGTAAGCGGGCCGTGCGCATGCGAACGGCATGGGGCGCATCCGGCGCAGGTCAATCCGCGGCCAGCGCGGCGCGCACGCGCGGCGTGAGCACGCGCTTGGCGAACAGGAAATGGTCGCGCCAATAATAGCCGTCGAGATGATCCAGTCGCACCGTGCCGCCGGTGTCGGGTGCATTGACGAAGCGGCCGTTGCCGACATAGATGCCCACGTGGTTGACGTGGCGGCGGCCGAAGAACAACAGGTCGCCGGGTTGCAGGTCGTCGCGCGCGACTTTCGGCGCATCCAGCGCGGCGATCGCGCGCGAGGTCCGCGGCAGTTGCAGGCCGGCCTCGCTGCGGAAAACGTAATCGACCAGGCCCGAACAGTCGAAGCCCGACTCCGGCGAATTGCCGCCCCAGCGATAAGGCGTGCCGACCAGGCCGATCGCGCGGATCAGCACGTTGTTGGCGAGCGCCTGCGGTGGCGCGGGAATGTTGGGAGAGCGGATCGGCGTGACGCCGGCGCAGGCCGCAAGCAGCAGGAGCGAGGCTGCAACCAGCAGGCGGACGATGTGCCGGCCCGCGTTCAATCCGGAGAAGTCCGCTGCGTGGACGCGTCTGGCGCGGCGTCCGGGAAGGGATGCTGGCGGCTCGATGTCATCGTCTCGGCGGCACGGCTCAAGGCCGGCACGACGTTAACCGATGGCGGAAGCCGCGTCCAGCGCAACGCTTCAGCAGGCGACGCGCTGATCCGAATGCCGCGATTCGGCCTGGATGGTCGCTTCCAGCGCCTGCTCGAACTGGATCGTGCGCTGGCGGGCGGCTTCGGCGACGGCCGCGGGCACGGCCTGTTCGCTGAGGCAGCGCGCGAGGATGGCGCGATGGTAGGCGTTGAAGTCGGGATCGCGGCTGGCTTCATCCAGCGCGGCGAGCAGCGTCGCGAGCCAGCCCGCGCCCGGGGCGCGGAGCATCAGCAGGACTTCGGGCACGCTGCAGAAATCGGTATCGGTGTTGGCGTTCATGTGGATTCCCCTTGTGCAGGAGTTTCCCTGCAGGAATGATGCCAACCGTGACGCAGTGCCGGAAACGGGCGTCCCGGGATCGCGCTGGGAGAGCGGCGAACAGGATCGGGACCCCGTCACACCATTGGGCGGGGTCGGCACCGAAGCTACAATCGCGGGAATGAGTGAAGCACGCAGTGACGTTCTGATCCTGGGCGGGGGCGTGATCGGCCTGTCCTGCGCGCTGGCGCTGCTGCATCGCGGCGCGTCGGTGCGGGTGCTGGATCGAGGCGAGCCCGGGTCCGGTGCATCGCATGGCAACTGCGGCACCCTGACGCCCAGCCACGCGATTCCATTGACCGTGCCGGCGATGCCCTGGCGCGCGCTGCACTGGATGCTGCGCCGCGATGCCCCGCTGTACGTCAACCCGCGTCCCGATTGGGAACGTTGGCGCTGGCTGCTCGGTTTCGCCCGCCGCTGCAACCAGGCTTTCGCCGAGCGCGCCGCGATCGCGCGCGCCGCGATCCTGCAGCGCTCCTGGACCTTGCTGCCGCGCGTGCTGGTGGACGAGGGCATCGAGTGCGAGTACACGCCTTCCGGCAGCATGATCGTCTATCGCGACGCGCGCGCGCTGGCGAGCGACCGCGCGGAAATCGAATGGCTGCATCGGCTTGGCCTCGCTGCTGCACCGTTGCGCGGCGACGAAGTGGAAGCCATGGAACCGGCGCTGCTGCCGGGCGTGGCCGGCGGCATCCTGCACGCCGACGATGCGCAGTTGCGTCCGGACCTGCTGGTGGACGGACTGGCACGCCGGGTGCGCGAATGCGGTGGCACCATCGAAGCGGGCGCAATGGTCGAGGGCTTCGATTGCGCGGGCGATCGCATCGGGATTGTGCGCACGTCGCGCGGCACGTTCTCCGGCGAGCGCGTGGTGATGGCGCTGGGCGCGTGGACGCCGCAGCTCGGGGCGAAACTCGGCCTCAGGGTGCCGATCCAGCCCGGCAAGGGTTATTCGATCACGATGTCGCGGCCCGATCCGTGTCCGCGCCGCGCGCTGGTGCTGCACGAACCCAGCGTCTGCGTGACGGCATGGGCATCGGGTTTCCGGCTCGGCAGCACGATGGAATTTTCCGGCTACGACGAAACCCTCAATCGCACGCGCCTGGACGCGCTGAAGCGCGGCGCGACCGCATTCCTGCGTGCGCCGCTGGGCGCCGAGTTGCGCGAAGAATGGTGGGGCTGGCGGCCGATGTGCGTGGATGAAGTTCCGCTGATCGGCCCGGTCGGGCGCTGCAGCAACCTGATGCTCGCCACCGGCCACGGCATGCTGGGCGTGAGCATGAGCGCCGCCACCGCGGAACTGGTCGCGTCCTTGATCGCGGGCGAGAAGCCCGTGCTCGATGCGGAAGCTTACGCACCCGCCCGCTTCGGGTTGTGAAGATCCGGCTTCTTTGCGCACCGACATCCCACAGGATTTCCACAGACTTGTTGTCTTAGCGTTTGAGACCTGCGCGCGTATGATCGCCGGCATGTCGAAGCCGCTGACGGTCCTGCATCGATGAGCGCCGTTTTCCCGGAACCGAAATCCGGCCCGCCGCGTGTCGACGTGCTGCGCGTGCCGCCGCATTCGATCGAGGCCGAGCAGTCGGTGCTGGGCGGCCTGATGCTGGTCGGCGAGGCGTGGGACCAGGTCGCCGACCGGATCACCGAGGAAGATTTCTACCGCCGCGAACACCGCCTGATCTTCCGCGCGATCGGCGAACTCGCGATGGCGGGCAAGCCCTGCGATGCGGTGACGCTGGGCGAGTGGTTCGAGCGCCATGGCGAAACCGCCAACATCGGCGGCGTCGCGTACCTGGCGGAGCTCGCCAACAACACGCCCAGCGCGGCCAACATCGCGGCGTACGCGGATATCGTCCGTGACAAGGCAGTGCTGAGGAAACTCATCGAAGCCGGCACCCAGATCGCCGGCGACGGCTTCAACCCGGAAGGCCGCAACACGCCGGAAATCCTGGAAGCCGCCGAGCAGCGCGTGTTCAAGATCGCCGAGGCCGGCGCGCGCGGGCGCAAGCAGGTGATTCCGGTGCGGCAGTCGGTGAAGGAAGCCGTGGAATTGCTGGCGCAGCGCTACGCCAACCGCGGCCAGTTGAACGGCCTCACCACCGGCTTCAAGGATCTCGACGACCTGACGTCCGGCATGCAGCGGCAGGACCTGGTGATCGTGGCCGGCCGGCCGTCGATGGGCAAGACCGCGTTCGCGCTCAACATCGCCGAAGCGGTCGCGATGCGCGCCAAGCAGCCGGTGCTGATCTTCTCGATGGAAATGTCGGCGTCGCAGTTGGCATTCCGCCTGATTTCCTCGCTCGGCCGGATCAACCAGAAAGACCTGCGAAGCGGCGAACTCGCCGAAGAGGAATGGCCGCGGGTCAGCCAGGCCGCCTCGCTGCTGTCCGAATCGAAGATCTTCATCGACGACACGCCCGCGCTGTCACCGGGCGAACTGCGCTCGCGCGCGCGGCGGATGATGCGCGAACACGGGCTCGGCCTCGTGGTGATCGATTACCTGCAGTTGATGCAGGTGCCCGGCAACACCGAAAACCGTGCGACGGAAATCTCCGAGATCTCCCGCAACCTCAAGGCCATGGCCAAGGAATTGGACGTGCCGGTGATCGCACTGTCGCAGTTGAACCGCGCGCTGGAACAACGCAACGACAAGCGCCCGGTGATGAGCGACCTGCGCGAGTCGGGCGCGATCGAGCAGGATGCCGACCTGATCCTGTTCATCTATCGCGACGAGGTCTACAACAAGGAATCCAGCCACAAGGGCATCGCCGAGATCATCATCGGCAAGCAGCGCAACGGCCCCATCGATACCGTCAAGCTGACCTTCCTCGGCCAGTACACCAAGTTCGAGAATTACGCGCCCGAGGCGTACATCGGAAGCATGGAGTGAGCGCTTGAGCCGCTCCGCCACCGCGACCATCCATCTCGATGCCCTGCGCGCCAACCT
>DASZTT010000215.1:0-9958 GCA_035547895.1 Rhodanobacteraceae bacterium | reverse complement strand
CGCGAGGTGCTGCACGTGCATGCCGCGCCCGACCTGCCAGAACGCGACGGTCAGGGCGCCGAGATAGATCGCCGCCATCACCAGGCTGATGCCGATGGTCGACGGCGTGCACAGCTTGCGCAAACCGTCCAGCAGCTCGTTGGCGCCCTTGGCAATCTTCTGCAGCCAGTCGCGATGGAAGCGTTCCGGCAACTTGCGCGCCTTGTCCTCGAACAGCAGCGCGCACGCCACGATCGCCACGAAGACGGCCAGCAGCGCCACCGCGATCCAGCGCACCTCGCCCCAACCCGGGATCGCGATGATCGCGAGGAACAGGAACACGGTCGCGATCTCGACCAGCAGCATCATCACCGTCGCGGCCGAGCTGCGACCGACGTGCACGCGGCGCGACGCCGACAGCACCCAGTTCTGCGAAAACAATCCCAGCGGCAGCGTGACCGTGAGTTCGCCGACCGCGAATGCGAGCCAGAACGAGCGCGGCGGTATCCGCACGCCGATGCGACGCAGCATCAGCCGCAACTGCACGGACTTGCAGCCGAGGTAAATCGCCGCGGCGCCCACCGAAATGCCCAGCACCCGCAGCGGCAGGTCGTGCAGGCGCGACACCACCTTGCCGAGGTTGCCGAGGTTGAACGCGAACACCAGCAGCGCGGCAGCGAGCAGCACCGGCAAAACCACCTGTGGTTTCAGGATCGCACGCGCGTGCTGGAAAATCTTCAGCACGGCAACACCCGGTCGACACCGGGCACCAGGTCGGCGAGATGGTTGTCGAGGTAACGCGCGACGCCGGCGTGGCTGCGCCAGCTCGGCGGCGCATTGCGCGGACAGGTGTTGTCGTAGGTGTCGCCGCGGCGCGTGACCAGGTTCTTGCGTTCCAGCCAGCGCAGCCTCGCTGCGGCGATGGCAGTCACGCCCTGGCGCTCGAACAGCGGATCCAGCGACGGGCGTGCGGTCCGCAGCGTGGTGCAGGCGCGCACCATCCAGCCGGCGAGCTCGTCGCGCGTGAATGCGCGCGGCCCGTGCAGCAGCCAGCGCGCCAGCAAGTGGCTGGGCGTGACCGGAACCAGTTGCAGGATCGCGCCGCGCAACGCACTGTCGAAGGCGCGGCGGTCCAGCGACGTGTCGGCGCGAAAACGTTCGCCGATGCGCACCACGACGCGCGAACGCCCTGGTCCGAGGGTGTCGTACCCCAGTGCCATCGGCTGGATCCATGGCGGTCTGGAGGCGAGGTGGACCAGCCGGAAAAATCCCTCGCGGGTGCGGCAGAAATGGCCGTCCATCGAAATCGTGCCTTCCGGCGAGAAATACACGCAGGCGCCGCGGTCGAGTCGTCGCGCGAAGTGCGCGAGCTGCGCATCGACGGTTGCGCGGAACGCCGGAGCGATCGCCCGCAGCGCGCTGACTTTCAGGCGGCGCAGACCCCACCATTGCTCGAGCACGACGGGCCTGGCGTGGGCGAGGCAGTCGGAAAGGCTCGCGTGTCCCGCCGCCAGCTCGCGTTGACCGCGCGCGTCGAGCAGCGCCGTGCAATCGGAGTCGCCGAGGCCGGCATCCACGAGCGCGCGCAGCGCTTCGCCCAGCGTGAATTCACGCACGCGTCGCATCGGTTCGGTGCGCCCCAGTGGAAAGAACCACGCCAGCGAAATATGGCCGAGCAATGCCGACAAGGCTGCCGGCCAGTGCACCGTGAGGCGCGCCAGGATGCCGGGCCGGAACAGGTCTTCGCGGGTGGCGTAGAACGGCGGCGTGCCTTCGAAGCGCAGGCCGCGCCGGCGCGCCAGGATGTTGCCCAGCATCGGCCCGTCGACGTCGCGCTGGTGATTGGACGCGATCAGCGAACCCGGCAAAAGCCTGAAGCCTTCGGGCATCACGACCTCGCGGTCATAGCACATGCCGATCCACAGGTCGAAGCCCATCTGCAGCAGCCAGTTGCCGACCGGATGCGCCTCGACGGCGGCGTCGGACAAGCCCGTCCACTCCGGAAGAGTTGCCGCTGCTGGCGCCGCGCGTTGCTGCATTCATGCCTCTCGACGCTGATAGTGCCGGCCTTTCCACACCGAACGGACGCCCGCGACGGCGCGCCACGCCGAATACCACGTAGCCGCGAGGAAGAACGTCGCGGCCAGCGGCAGCAGCAAAGCGGCCCATGGATTGCGACGGTAATACATCAGGGTCGGCACGTAGCACGCGAGCATCGCGAGCATGGCGAGCAGCCCGACCGCGCGTGCGGCGTGCGTCGGCCCGAAGGCGAGCGCGAACGCGGGTATCCAGAAAGCCACGACCAGCAGGGCGGAAACCGCGACGGTCAGCAACAGCGATTCGCGCAGTTGCACGAACGCGGTGCGCGCGATCATGTGCGCGATGTCCGCGAAGCCCGCCTGCCGCTGGCTGGTGGCGCCGTGGCTCAGGCCGATCCAGCAGCGGTAGCCCTTGCGCTTCATGCGCGCGGCCAGCGTGCAGTCGTCGATGATCGCATCGCGCCAGGCACCGAAACCGCCGGCATCCAGCAACGCCGCGCGATCGACCAGGACCACGCCGCCCGCCGCCGCGGCCATGCGCGAACGTTCGTCGTTGGCCAGCGCGAACGGGTAGAGCAGCTTGAAGAAATACACGAAGGCGGGCAGCAGCCAGCGCGCGGCGACGCCGTCCCAGCACGGTTCCGCGCACAGCGAAACCAGCGCGCAGCCCTCGTCGGCCTTGCGTTGCAGCGGCGGCAGCATGCCGGGTGCCAGCCGGATGTCGGCATCCAGCAGCAACACGCGCGGCGTCGCGGCGCGTTCCAGGCCTTGCTGCAAGGCCCACAACTTGCCGGTCCAGCCTGTGGGTGGCGTGGTGCCGGCAACCAGCGTGAGATTCGGCAAGCCGCATGCGCGCACGAGGGTCGCGGTGCCGTCGGTCGATTGATCGTCGATGACGATCACCGGAGCACCGGGCGCAGCGATGCCGAGCGCGCGCAGGGTTTCGCCGATTACCAGGGCCTCGTTGCGTGCGGGAATCAGGATCGTGGGATCGTCGCGCGGCGCGGGCGGCCCGGAATCCGGTTCGAGATGTTCGCGGCACAGCCACGCAGCCCACGGCGCCGCGAGCACGCCGGTCCAGCATGCCAGTGCGAGGGCGGCGAGGATCAGGATGGCCATGGCCGCCGATGTGCGATCGTCAGTGCTGGATGCCGCCGAAGTGCGCGATCGGGATGTCGCTGTGCGGATGACGCTGGTTGGGTTCCGGCGTGTCGTACAGGATCGGCGGGTCGGCGGCGTAGGGGCCCGTGAGCTTCGGCCCGCGCAGGCTGGCCCACAGCGCCTTCAGCGGATGCGCGAACGCGTCGGCGGCGGCCGTGCCTTCGAATCCGCAGTGCGCCATGCAGTTCGCGCACTTCGGGTTGCGGCCCACGCCGTATTTGTCCCAGTCGGTTTTTTCCATCAGGTCGCGGAAGGTGGACGCGTAGCCTTCATCCACCAGCAGGTAGCACGGCTTCTGCCAACCGAACACGTTCCGGCACGGCATGCTCCACGCGGTGCACTGGTAGCCCTGGTTGCCGCACACGAAATCGAGGAACAGGCTGGAATGCGACAGCGGCCATCGGCTGTGTTTCCCCTTCTTGCGCCTGAAGATGTTGCGGAACAGTTCCTTCGATTGGCGACGGCCCATGAACACATCCTGGCGCGGCGCGTGTTCGTAGTGGTAACCCGGCGACACCGTGATCCCGTCCACCTTGAGGTCATTGGTCGCGAAGTCGAAGAACTCGGCCACCTCGTCGGGCTTGGCGGTGGTGAACAGCGTGGTATTGATGTTGACGCGGAAGCCGCGCTTCTTCGCGGCACGGATCGCCGACACCGCGACATCGAAGATGCCCTCGCGGCCCACGCTTTCATCGTGCTGCTCGCGCATGCCGTCCAGATGCACCGAAAACGTGAGTTGCGGCGACGGCGTGAACAGGTCGAGCTTCTTCTCCAGCAGGATCGCATTGGTGCAGAGGTACACGTACTTGCCGCGCGCGATGATGCCTTCGACGATCTGCTTGATGTCCTTGTGGATCAGTGGCTCGCCGCCCGGAATCGACACCATCGGCGCACCGCATTCGTCCACCGCGGCCAGGCATTCCTCGACCGAAAGACGCTGCTTCAGGATGTGCGAGTCGTAGTCGATCTTGCCGCAGCCGGGGCAGGCGAGGTTGCACTGGAACAGCGGCTCCAGCATCAGCGTGAGCGGATAACGTGTCACGCCGCGCAGGCGCCGCCCGATGATGTAGCTGGCGACCTTCAACTGCTGGCGAACGGGAATCGACATTCGGATCTCCTCGGCGGTGGCGCGTTGGGGGCCGGCGGTGTACCGGCTTGTTGGTCCGCATGGTGGACTGCCGCGTGTCAACGCGGCGTTGAGGCTCCGCAGGCGCGATTCACCAGGTTTTCAGGGGCGTGCCGGACGTTTTCGACACGCTGGAGGCAAGCTCAGGCTTCGCATTGCATCCGCGGCGATTCGCCGGTGCCGGGCAGCCGATCCGCGAACTCGCCGCGCAAGCGCTGCCATTCCATCTTCAGCCACGGCGTGAAGCGATCGGGCGATTCCGCAATCTCGCGATCCAGTGCTTCGGGCTTCACGTAACGCCACGCCGCGATCTCGGTGTCATTGACCCGCACCGGCGCATCGGACGTGCCGGCGTACACCCAGCACAGTTCGGTTTCCGAACCGGCGTCGCCGTATTCGGCGTGGTACTGGAACTTGTAGAGGTATTCGAGCGGACAGGTGAAGCCGAGTTCTTCGCGCAGGCGGCGCTGCGTGGCGGTGTCCATGTCCTCGCCGCCGCGCGGATGGCTGCAACAACTGTTGGCCCAGTAGCCGGGCCACAGCGGTTTCGATGCGGCGCGCTGCTGCAGCAGCAATTCGCCCGCCGGATTGAACACGAACAGCGAAAACGCGCGGTGCAGGATGCCCTTGCCGGCATGCGCGTCGGCCTTGCTGGCGTGGCCGATCTCGCGATCGGCTTCGTCGACCAGGATCAGCCGTTCCGAGTCGAACGAAACAACGCGATTGTCCTCGTACTCAGCCAATGCCGCTCTCCATCGCCTGGTAGCCGGCCTGTTGCAGCGCACGCACCACGCGGCCGGGATCGTCCGGGCACAATGCGATCATCGCGCCGCCGCCGCCGCCGCCGGTGAGCTTGGCGCCGACCGCGCCATTGGCGCGCGCGACCTGGATCATTTCCTCCAGTTCCCAGCTCGACACCTGCAGGGCATTGAGTTGTCCCTGGCAGATGTTCATCAGTTCGCCGAACTGTTGCAGGTCCCACGCTTCCAGCGCCTTGATGCCCTGCATCGCCAGCGAATCGATCTCGTCGAAGATGCGTTCGTAGAGCTTCTTGTTGCGCTGCCACGCTTCGCGCACGCGGCCGACGGTGCGCGCGGTCAGGCTTTCCACGCCCGACAGGCCGATCACCATCGGCAGCGGTTTGGTGAAGTGCAGTGGTTCGATCACGGGCGGATCGCCGCGCTGGTACAGCAGCGGCTGCCCGTAGGTCGCGACCGTGTTGTCGATGCCCGACGGCGTACCGTGTGCGACACGCTCGCACTCGTAGGCAAGCGCGCACACCTGTTGATCGCTCAGGCCCAGCGCGCAGTGGTGGTCGAGCGCGCGGATCACCGCGACCGCGAGCGCGGCCGAGCCGCCAAGACCATTGGCGCGCGGCAGGTTCGGATACACCTGGATGCGCAGCGGACGGTCGGTCAGTTCCAGTTTCTGCAGGATCAATTCCAGCGATTGCAGAAACGAGCCCGGGTGCTTGCTGCCCGGGTGCAGGCGCGATTCGACGCCCCAGCGCGGGATGATGAGCTGGGTGCCGTCGTTCGATTCCTCGGCGCGCGCGCGGATCGCCATCGATACCGGCACCGCGATCGCGTGGCGGCCATACACCACCGCGTGTTCGCCCAGCAGGATGGCCTTCCCGTAACCGGTCGCGTATTCGGCTTCCTCGACCGGCTCGAAACCGTGGGCGACCGTCTTCGCTTCCGGCTGAACCTGCGTGCGCACCTCGGCGATGATCTCCTTGGCTTTCCACACCTTGATCTCGCCCGAGTCGAGCAGGCGTTCGACGACCGTCTCGAAAATCTCCGACGTCGCGCCGGCGCTGACCGCGACCGAACGCGCGTGCAAGGTCATGTGGCCTTGCTGGATGCCGTCGGTGACCAGCGCGCGCAGCGCGGAGAAGTTCTGCGCCAACCCGACCGCACCCATGATTTCCGCAAGCTCGCGCGCGGAGCCGATGTTGAGCAGGCGCAGGTTCAACGCGACGGTCGCGTTCGATTGCAGGTTGCCGCCGACGGTGCCGACCTTCATCGGCATCTCGATGGTGCCGACCAGGTTGCCCTGGTCGTCCTTGTACCAGCGGGTCAGCGAGCTGTAGTGCGCGCCGCGCGCGGCGTAGGCGTGCGCGGCGGCTTCCAGCGCGCGCCAGTCGTTGCCGGTCGCGAGCGCCACCGCGTCGACGCCATTCATGATGCCCTTGTTGTGGGTGGCGGCGCGGTACGGATCGCACACCGCGAGGTCGTTTGCGAGGATGATCCCGTCGCGCACCTGTTCGCCGTCGTAGCCCTTGCCCGCGAGCTGCCTGGTCGGAATGACGGCTTTCGCCCACACCAGCGCGCGGTCGGTGAGGTTGGAAAGAATGCGCAGGAACACCTTTCCGCCGGTGATGCCTTCCACCAGCGGCGCCACGCCTTCGCACATGGTGTTGACCATGTTCGCGCCCATCGCGTCGCAGGTGTTCACCAGCAGGTGCAGCACCACCATGTCGCGGCGGCCGTCGGCGGCCGGATGGATGCGTACCTCGATGTCCTTGGCGCCGCCGCCACGCGCGACCATGTTCGGGTGCAGGCTGTTGGCGAGGTTGATGATCTCCTGCTTGCGCTGCAGCAGCGCGGCCTGCGCGGTCGCCGAGTTGTCGATGTCGACGATCTGCACCTGGCCGATCAGGATCGGGTCGGTGCTGCGCGTGGTGAAGCCGCCCGCGGAACGCGCCAGCTTCGCCGCCGAGGAAAGCGCGGCGACGATCGAGGGTTCCTCGACCACCAGCGGGACGACATGGTCCTTGCCGTTGATGAGGAAGTTCAAGCCCAGCCCGAGCGGCAGGCCCATCACGCCGACCACGTTCTCGATCATCTTGTCGGCGTGCGCGACGCTGAGCGTGTGCGCGCCGCTGGACAGGATCTGGAAATCCTCGCGGGAAAGCAGGCCGCGCTCACGCACCAGGTTCACGCGCTCGGGCACCGACAACTTGTAGAAACCCGGAAATCTCGACTGGTCCATCTTGGAATCCTTGGCTGACCTCAAACGCTTGACGCAACCTCCAGACCCTTGGGGTCCGCTTGCAGACCGATCACGGGATAGCCTGCCTGCGCAACGCGCCCGGCGAATGCCCGCAACCGCACATCTTCCACGGCGAATGTGATGCCCACGTCACCGCCGCCCGCGCCGCAGCTTTTGTAGACGCAGCCGCACTCCGTGGCGATCGCGGCGATCGCCCGATGCTCGCGGCTGGCGATGTCCGCGCCCGCGGCCTCGCCGAAGCGCGCCAATGCGCCGGCGTAGTCGTGGAGGCAGGACAGGAAGGCGGCGGCATCGTTGGCGGTCATGGCTTCGATGCCGCGTGAAGAAATTGTAGCGAGTTCGCCGGTGTGCTGCGCGAACGCGGTGGGCTCGCGTTCACGCCACCTGGCGACGGCGGCAAGCATGGCGGCGGTCGATGCCGGTCGGCCGCTGTAAACGCAACACCAGCGCAGGCCATCGGGCAACCGCACCGGCACAAGCTGCGTGGTGTCGCCGTCCAGCGCGAAGCGCGCCAAGCCTCCCCGCAGCGACGCCGCGATGTCGATGCCGCTGCCGTGGCCGTGCTGGATCGCACGATGGGCCGCGATGGCTTCGGCGAGCGTCGGCGGCGCGAGGTTCGCGTGCGCGTGCAATGCGCCGAGCAGCGCGACGGTGAGCGCGGCGCTCGAACCCAATCCGAGTTTGGTGCGCGCGCCGGCATGGTCGAGGTAAAACGCGTCGCTGTCGAGCTCGATGCTGCACGGCGCCAGCGTTTGCGCGTGCGGAAAGCGCGCGAGCAGGGTGGCGATCCATGCAAGTTCGGCAGGCGCGCTGCCGATCCAGGTTGCGTTGCGATCGCGCAATTCGAATCGCGCGTGCAACCCGAGCGTCGGCGAGACGATTTCCCACGAATCCTGGCTGCCAGGCGTGAGCGATGCGCTTGCGCGCCGGTCCACCGCCATCACCAGCGCTGGCGCGCCTTCCAGCACCGCGTATTCGCCCAGCAACACCAGCTTGCCGGGTGCGCTGGCGGTCACGCGCATGCGTGGGCGTCCTCGCCGGCGCATGCGCCTTCGCCGAGTCCGCTGACCAGCACCTCCTGGACGCCCGTCACGTCGCGCAGTGCCTCGGCCACGCCGGTTGCGGCGTCCGGCAGGCACACCGCTTTCACCTGCGGCCCCGCGTCGATGGTGAAGAAGACGCCCGTGACTTCCGCCTGCAGCGCGCGGATGCACCGGATGCAATCCAGCGTCGCCGCGTTCCAGTAGATCAACGCCGGCCGGGCGGTCAGCATCACCGCGTGCATTGCCATGCAACTGGCCTCGCTGACCTGTGCCAGCTTTTCGAAGTCGCGCGCCTGCACGGCTTCGCGCGCCGTCGCGAGATCGCCGGGCACGGTCGCGATCCAGTCACGGTAGAAGGGCGAAGTGTCGCGCGTGCGGTCCATGCCGACCCGCGAACTGATGGTTTTTTTCTCGCGCGTGGTGATCGCGACCACCACTTTCAACGGCCACGCGGACGCATCCAGCAGTGGCGTCGCGAAGGCGTCCTTGCCATCGGCGCGCGTGCCCGCCGCCATTTCCACGAAACCGCCGAAGATCGATCGCGCGGCCGAGCCCGAACCACGGCGCGCCAGCATCGAAAGTTCGCGGGCATCGAGATGCAGCCCCAGCGCGCGATCGGCGGCGAGGGCGAGTGCCGCGAAACCGGACGCGGACGAAGCCAGGCCCGCGCCGGTCGGAAAATCGTTGTCCGATTCGACGTGCGCGCGGGTCGCGACGCCCGCACGTGCGCGGAACAGGTCCAGGAACGCGCCGACCTTGCGGCTCTGCGCGGCATCGCGTCCGCCGTTCAATGCAATGTCGTCGTCGGCAAGCGCATCATCGAAGCGTACGCGCGTGCGTGTGTGCAGCGCATCCAGCGTGATCGACAGCGAACCCGCAGCCGGCAGGTTCAGCGCGGCATCGCGCTTGCCCCAGTACTTGACGAGCGCGATGTTGGGTTGTGCTTGTGCGGTGGCCTGCAAGGGTCGCGAGGTCATCGAAGGTATCCGTTGTCCCGGAACCATTGTATTGCGTCGGCCAGCGCTTCCCGGGCCGGGCGCGCCCGGTAGCCGAGCTCGGCCTCGGCGCGCGCGCTCGAAAAATACATCCTGTGGCGCGCCAGCTTCACGCCGTCCACGGTGACATTCGGCGCGACGCCCGTGACGCGCGCCCACGCTTCGGCGGCATAGGCCACGGGCAAAACGGCGGCGTGCGGCAACTGCAGCCACGGCTCGCGGCGATTCGTCAGCCGGGCGACCGTGCCGAGGATCGACCGCAAACTCATGTTCTCGCCGCCCAGCACGTAACGGCGTCCACGTCGGCCACGTTCGTAGGCAAGCACGTGGCCTTCCGCCACGTCGTCCACGTGCACGATGCAGAGTCCGGTATCGACGAACGCCGGCATCCGGCCGCGCGCGGCATCGAGGACCATGCGGCCCGTGGGCGTCGGTTTGCGGTCGCGGGGTCCGACGGGCGCCGCGGGATTCACGATCACGATGTCGGCGCCCGCGCGCGCGCAGCGGCGCACCAGCGCTTCCGACAGGAACTTGGAACGCTTGTACACGCCAATCATGTCGGCGAGATGCACCGGCGCGTCCTCATCCGATGGCGCGCCG
>DASZTT010000214.1:0-6773 GCA_035547895.1 Rhodanobacteraceae bacterium | reverse complement strand
ACCCGACTTCACCACGCTGCCGGCCACGCTGTTCAATCAGGTGGACGTCATCAAGTCGCCCACCGCCGGGCAGACCGAGAGCGGCATCAGCGGTTCGCTCAATCTGCACACCTATCGGCCCTGGGATTTGCCGAGCGGGTTCACCTACAGCTATTCCGCCCACGGGCAGTATGGCGATGCCACCGACAAGTGGGGCGAGGCGGCCAGCGGCCTCATTTCCTACAACGCGGGCGGACGCTGGGGCTTGCTGTTGTCGGGGGACTTCTCCGACACCACCACCGAGAATTCGACGGAAGGCCTCGACCAGTACGGTGTGGTCCTGAACGGCGAGAATGCGCTCAGCGCGGACAGCTATTACGGATTCCTGACGCCGTGGGGCGATGCGCCGATTCCGTCCGACATCAAGCAGAACCCGGATGGCAGCGTCGACGTCAACGGGGATGGCAAATCCAACGGCGTGTTCATGGGCAGCCAGAACATCGCGTTGTACGACACCACCACCCAGCGCCGGCGCAAGTCCGGCAATGCCTCGTTCCAGATGGATCTCGGTGGCGGCTTCACCCTGACCAGCGATCTCTTCTACGCACGCCAGGATCGCTACGATCGCAACGTCGGCATCCAGTTCAATTCGCTCGACTGGGAAGGCGCGACCTACGTGCCGCTGGAATCGCGCAACACCGGCGCCGGCGTCGCGGGGCAGTACGGCACGCCCGATGATCCGCCGTGGGAGAACATGAACCTCTACACCACGCAGGTCTACAAGAAGTGGCCGGGCGACGTCGAATCGTTTTCGCAGATCACGCGCACCGATTCGACGGCGAGGAACTTCAACGTGCAGGTCGATTTCGACAACGGCGGGCCGTTCACGGCGAGCTTGCGCGGCATCCGCGACACCGCGCACCAGACGAACATCGAGACCGACCTCAACATTTCCAATTCCGACGGCGCGCAATGGCCGAACGATCCCGAGGACGCGGCACCGCCCGGCACCTACATCTACCCCGACGAACTGGGCGGCGACCGGGTGTTCAACGACAACGGCATCCCGGCCAACACGGTTTCGATGATCGCGGATTTCCGGAACCGCAATCTCGGCATCAGCATGCCCGGGGTGCTCGCCAGCAACTTCGCCAACCCGAACGGCTGGTCGATGAAGACGCTGGAATCGGCCGGGGACTACGATCGCACGGTCGGCCTGAGCGCGGTGCGCTTCGATGGCCACTACGATTTCGACAACGGCATCAAGATCGATTTCGGCGCGCGCAACAGCATCCGCAGCGCCAACAATCTCGGGTTCACGTTGATCGCACCTGTGTACGCAGGCATGGGCGCCAGTGATCCCGATGGATGCTTCGTCCGTTACGTCGCGGCCGACGTGGTGATGGATGATCCCTCCTGCTCGGCCGGCAACGCACAGGGATTCTTCCGCGCCGGTCCCTTGTCGGCACTGCACCTGTCGCAGACGCCGCCGCCGCTGTCCGGCAACTGGAAGGAATACACGGACCTGCTCGGCTCGGGAATCACCTTCTGGGCCGTCGATCCGCATGCGATGGACAATCCGGAAGGATATTGGCAATCGCTTTATCCCGGCACCCGGCGGCAGGTGACGCCGGGGCGAACCTGGGCGGTGTGGATGAAGGAATCCTCGGCCTATTTCCAGCTCGACCTGGATGGCCATATCGGCAACATGCCCTACGCCGCCAACGTCGGCATGCGCATGATCGACACCCATCTCAACGTCACCCAGCACCTGACCGGCGCGCCCGCGCCGTACGGCCTGGAGCCTGCCGACGGCGGCACCCAGGTCACGCGGCGCAGCTACCGCGACTGGCTGCCGACGGCCAACTTCGCCCTCAACCTCACCGACGACCTGAAGCTGCGGCTGGCCTATTCGAAGAACATGATGCCGCTCGACCTCAGCACCTGGGGCGGCGGGCTCTCGCTCAATTACTCGCTGACCGAAGTGCCGGGACAGCCCGCGCTGTTCCGCGTGGCGGGCGGCAATTCGGACGGCAACCCCGATCTCGATCCGTGGCGTTCCAAGAACTACGGCGCGTCACTGGAGTACTACATCAATCCATCCAGCATGGTCAGCCTTGCGTTCTTCCGGATCAACGTGCAGAGCTTCATCGAGAGCGGCAGCGTGATCAACTGCACGCTGCCGGACGAGGACGGCGTGGTGCGCAACCGCTGCGTGGTGATCACCGAGCCCGTGCAGGGCACCGGCAACAGCATCCATGGCGCGGAGTTCGATTACCGACAGGCCTTCACGTTCCTGCCGGGCCTGTTGCACAACACCGGCCTGGAATTCAACGCAACCTACGCGCCGAGCGATTCAGGCCAGACCGACCTCGCCGGCAACAAGATTCCGTTCCAGGACAATTCCACGAAGTCCGGCAACCTCATCCTGTGGTACCAGGACAGCCGCTTCCAGGCGCGCGTCGCCTACAACTACCGTTCGCGTCGCGCCGTCTCGGCCGACGTGGGCGCGATCGCGGGCCTGGAAATGTACGAGGCGCCGCAGAAGTACATCGACGCATCGGTTTCGTACAAGATCAACAAGTACGCGGAAGTGTTCCTGCAGGGCACCAACCTCAGCAACGAGTACCAGCGCTTCTACCTGGTCTGGCCCGACCAGCCTGCGCATTCGAATTTTTCCGAGCGCATGGTCATGGCCGGGATTCGTGGGCAGTGGTGAGGGAGTCGGACGCGAGACGCGGCGCGTCCACGTCTTCGCTTTTGCTCGTCATCCCGGAATCGCGAAGCGATATCCGGGATCCAGCGATTTCATGCTCCAAGCGACAAAGACACTGGATCCCGCTTTCGCGGGGATGACGACAAAGAGGGTGGAGCGTGCTTTTCTTGTCGAGCGTTCATGAATGTGCGGCCTGACATGAGTTGGCCTTGCCGGCCGCGCCATCGTTGCATCGTCCAACCGGAAACGACATGCCAGTAGCCGAAATCAGCAAGCAAGCAGCGGAAACGGACAAGCCCGCACGCGGCGCCGGCTTCCACCGTTCCATCGGCCTGTTCTCCGGCACCGCGATCAACATGACGCAGATGTGCGGCATCGGGCCGTTCATCACGATCCCTATCATGGTGGCGACGATGGGCGGGCCGCAGGCGATCATCGGCTGGATCGCGGGCGCGATCCTCGCGGCCTCCGACGGCATGGTCTGGGCGGAACTCGGCGCGGCGATGCCGGGTTCGGGCGGCACTTACGTCTATCTTCGCGAGGCCTTCCAGTACCGCACCGGCAAGCTGATGCCGTTCCTTTTCATCTGGACGGTGCTGCTGACGATTCCATTGATCATGTCGACCGGCATCATCGGCATGGTCGAGTACCTCGGCTTTTTCTTTCCGCACATGGGCTGGACGGCGGTGCACCTCGTCAGCGTGCTCGCGAGTTTCCTGGTGGTGTTCCTGTTGTATCGCCGGATCGAATCGATCCGCGCGATCACGATCGCGCTGTGGGTCATCATGCTGGTCGCGGTGGTCGGAACGTCCGCAGCCGGGTTTGCCGATTTCCATCCGGCGCTCGCCTTTGCCTTCCCGGCCAATGCCTTCGGCAGCCAGTTCTTCTTCGGGCTCGGCGCGGGCCTCGTGATTGGCATCTACGACTATCTCGGCTATTTCACCACCGCGTACATGGGTGACGAGTTGCGCAATCCCGGTCGCACGATGCCCGGTTCCATCCTGATCTCGGTGGTCGCGATGATGTGTGTCTATCTCGCCCTCAACATCAGCGTGATGGGGGTGGTGCCGTGGCAGGAGGTCGCCACCTCGAAGTCGATCGCTTCGCTGGTGGTCGAACACAGTTGGGGACACGTCGCCGCCGCGGTGATGACGATCCTGATCATCGTCACCGCCTTCGCTTCCGTCTTCGCAGGATTGCTCGGCGGATCGCGCGTGCCGTACCAGGCGGCTCAGGACAAGGTGTTCCTGTCCTCGTTCGGGCGGCTGCACCCGAAACACGGCTTCCCGCACGTGGCGTTGCTGACGATGGGCGTGGTGATGGCGGCGGGCACGTTCTTCGATCTCACCGAAGTGATCAACATGCTTCTGGCGGCGAGCATCATCGTGCAGTCGGCGGCGCAGATCGTGGCGCTGGTGGTGCTACGCAAACGCCAGCCGGCATTGCCGCGGCCGTACCGGCAATGGCTGTATCCATTGCCGTGCATCGTTGCGATGCTTGGATGGATCTACGTGTACGTCTCGGCTTCGACGTTGTCGCTGATCCTGTCCGGCGCGTGGATCATCGCCGGATTGATCGTGTTCATGGCCTGGGCCAGGATCAACAAGGCCTGGCCGTTTGCACCCGTGGAAGTTCGTGAAGCCTATCTGGGGAACCCGCCATGCTGACGCTCGCGCAAAAAGTCCTGCTTTCCGCGGCTGCGCTCGCGCTGGTCGCCGCACCCGCCGTGTATGCGGCAACCGCCTTCGCGCCGACGCGGATCACCGGAGGGCCCGGTCGCGTCATCCCGATCGCGCACTGGGAAATCCAGTCCAGCGCCAAGGCGCAGGAGAGCGGAACGGAAATATCCAGCGCGGATTTTTCGACCGGGGATTGGTATCCGGTGAGCGGGCGCGCGACGGTCATGGCGGGCCTGCTCGAAAACGGCAAGTACAAGGATGTGTTTCACGATGACAACCTTCGCGCGGTGGAGGTCCCCGATGCCGGGCACCATCGCTTCGTCATTCCATGGTGGTATCGCACGCAATTCACGCTCGCGAAAATGCAGGCCGGAATGCATACGTTGCTGCGCAGCAACGGCATGATCGCCAGCGCGGACATCTGGATCAACGGGCACGAGGTTGCCGATCATGCGGCCGTCGCGGGTGCCTATCCCGTGCACGAATTCGACGTGACGCGCTGGGTGCACGAGGGCACGAATACCGTCGCCCTGCGCGTGTATCCGGCCGATCCGCAGCTCGATTTCTCGACGGGCTGGGTGGACTGGAATCCCACGCCGCCGGACAACAACATGGGGCCGTGGCGCGGCGTCGATATCGTGCAAACCGGACCCGTCGAGCTGCGTTTCCCAACGGTCACCTCCGATCTTTCGTTGCCCGATCTCGCGCAGGCTGCCTTGACGGTGAAGGTGGATGCGGTCAACCTCGACAGCGTCGCGCACGACGTCGTCGTGGGCGGCGAGGCGGCGGGCGTTTCACTGCAACGAAGGATCCACCTTGCGGCAGGGCAGACGCAGACCGTGGCGTTTTCGCCGAAAAACGATCCCGCGCTCGTGCTGGATCATCCCAGGGTCTGGTGGCCGATCGGCATGGGCGATCATCCGCTGTACGAACTGAAACTCGCCGCGTCGGTCAACGGTGCGGAATCCGATCGCGCCGCGACCACCTTCGGCATCCGCAGCGCGACCTCGAAGCTCACCAGTCAGGGTTACATCCAGTTCTTCATCAACGGCAAGCCGGTGCTGATCCGCGGCGGCGGCTGGGCGCCGGACATGTTCCTGCGCGAGCCGCCCGGGCGCATGGAGGCCGAGTTCGATTACGTCCGCAACATGGGCCTCAACGCGATCCGCAGCGAAGGCAAGCTCGAAGACCAGCACTTCTACGACCTCGCCGACCGCGACGGCATCATGATCCTGCCGGGCTGGGAGTGCTGCGACAAATGGGAGTCCGCGGCGAAGACGGGCGGCGCGCCGTGGGACGAGGCCGACATGAAGGTCGCGCAGGCATCGATGGCAAGCGAAGCGCGGTTGCTGCGAAACCATCCCTCGGTGATCGGCTTCCTGATCGGCAGCGACAACGCCCCGCCGCCCGCGATCGCGAAAATGTACGTCGATACCTTGCATGCGGAAGGCTGGGACACGCCCATCGTGTCGGCCGCTTCGGATCAGGCCAGCAAAGCGGCCGGCCCATCCGGCATGAAGATGGCGGGTCCCTATGCGTGGATACCGCCGTCGTACTGGTACGCCGACAAGCTGGGCGGCGCGTTCGGGTTCGATTCGGAGGTGAGCGCGGGCGCCGACATCCCGCGCCTGGAGGACGTGCAGCACATGCTGTCGCCGCTGTCGCAGGAGGCGCTCTGGAAGTTCCCTGAGGTCCGGCAATTCCACGCGACGGCCTCGTGGTCCCCGTTCGCGAAGCTGGAGCCGTTCGACAATGCGCTCGCGAAACGCTACGGGACGCCGAAAAGCCTCGCCGACTACGTGCAGAAGGCCCAACTCGACAACTACGACAACGTACGCGCGCAGTTCGAGGCCTTCAACGCGCACATGGATTCCGCCAATCCGTCCACCGGCGTGATCTACTGGATGCTCAACAATGCGTGGCCATCGCTGCATTGGCACCTCTACGACTGGTACATGAATCCGGCCGGCGCGTATTTCGGGGCGAAAAAGGCCAACGAGCCGCTGCATATCCAGTATGCATACGACACGCACTCAATCCTGCTGGTGAACCACACGCTCATCGCTGCGCACGGGCTGCAGGCGAGGGTGCGGGTGCGCAACCTGGACGGCAGCCCACGTTACGACAAGTCATTCACAGGCCTCGATCTCGCGGGCAACCACACGCTCGAAGTGACGAAGCTCCCGGCCATTTCCGGATTGTCGCCGACGTATTTCGTCGAGCTCGACCTTGCGTCCAGCGATGGCCAGCCCGTCAGCCGCAACGTCTACTGGCTCTCGACGCAGAAGGACGTGCTCGACTGGAAGCATTCGAACTGGTACCTGACGCCGCTCACCCAATACGCCGACTTCACCGGGCTTCAGCCGCTGCCCGCTGCCACCACCGACGTGCGCGCCACG
>DASZTT010000213.1:0-15163 GCA_035547895.1 Rhodanobacteraceae bacterium | reverse complement strand
CCCGGCAACGCGCAAACCGCTCATCTTCCATCGCATGTCGCGCACCCCGCTTCGGCATCGTGAGGGCGCCCACGATAGCAAACCCGCAATGGATGGCGATCACTCCGCCGGTTTCGCGGGCGGATCGATGATCCGCTCGATCGTGACCGGCAGGTAGCGGCGCGCGTATCTCGGCCGGTGCTGCTCGAAGACCTTGCGCGCATGTTCGACGTGGCTGGCGTCCGGTGCGAACAGGAACAGGAACGCGCCGCCTTCGCGCGCAAGTTCCGCGTCGTCCTTCAGGAAGCCCTTTTCCCGACCCACGAACTCCGCAATGCGCGCTTCGGCGCGCTGCAGCCAGTTGGCCCCGCGGTGCGCTTCCAGATGGTTGACCACGAAGTCGCCGGTGGTGGCGCGCACGTTGTCGGCGCCCACCCCGGATTCCGTGAAGGCGAGTTCGGCTTCCTGGGCGTCGTGCAGGCTCGGGTAGCCGGCCACGATGTAGTGCTTCGGATAGAAGGTGCCGAAGGACGTATCGCTTTGCTTGAAGAATGCCCAGTGCCTGATCATGGCCCATCCCGCGCGCCCGCGTCCCCGTGTCGCCCCTGAACGGGCGACGTCGTGGCGACCAAAGGCTGCGCCCCGGATTGGGAAAAAAACGTTGCCGGCGCGTGATGCCTACTTCACGGATGCGCCGGGCACGGCGCCGCTGTCGGCATCCAGCAGGAACAGGTCCGCGCCGCCGCTGCCGGCCGACAGGATCATGCCTTCGCTCAAGCCGAAGCGCATCTTGCGCGGCGCCAGGTTGGCGATGAACACCACGTTGCGGCCGACCAGTTTCGCGGGGTCGGAATAGGCAGCCCTGATGCCGGAAAAGATCTGGCGCCTGCCGAGCTCACCTGCGTCCAGCTCGAAGCGCAGCAGCTTGTCGGAGCCTTCCACCGCCTCGCACGCCAGTACCTTGCCGACGCGCAGGTCGAGCTTCGCGAAATCGTCGATGGAGATGGTCGCGGGACCCGTGGCCGGGGACGCCGAACCCGTCGATGCCGTGACCTGCGCGCGCCTGGCTCCCTCGTCCGTTTGCGGATTGGACGGCGATAGAGGAACGGACGGCTGCAGCGATTCCCTGGAGGCTTCAATCATGGCTTCGATGTTCTTTGGATCAATGCGGGTGACCAGCGCCTTGAACGGCTTGATGGCATGGCCGAGCAGTGGATGCAGCGCGGCTTCGAAATCGGCCGGCGCGTCGTCCAGGAATTCGAAGGCGCGCGCGGCCGTGGCCGGCACCACCGGCGCCAGCCAGATGGTCAGCAGCCGGAAGTAGTTGAGCGCAAGTGTCAGCACGATGTGCAACTCGTCGCGCTTCGATTCGTCCTTCGCCATCACCCACGGCGCGTGGTCGGCGACGTAGGCATTCGCTTCGTCCGCAATCTCGATGATCAGACGGATCGCGGCGGCGTAGTCGCGCTGTTCGTACAGCGCGGCGCAGGCTTCCAGCTTCGCGGCGGCCGCGTCGTAACGGCCGCGCACCGTTCCCGGGAGCGTCGCCGCCAGCTTGCCGTCGAAATGCTTGTGCACGAAACCCGCGCAGCGGCTGGCGATGTTCGCCCATTTGCCGACCAGGTGCGAGTTGACACGCTCCTCGAACGCCTTCAGGTCCAGGTCGATGTCGGCCAGCGTGGGGCCGAGCATCGAGGCGAGGTAGTAGCGCAGCCAGTCCGCATCGAGATGTTCGAGGTAGGTACGCGCGTTGACGAACGTGCCACGCGACTTCGACATCTTGGCGCCGTCCACGGTCAGGAACCCGTGCACGTTGACCGCCGTCGGCATGCGCAGGCCCGCGCCATGCAGCATCGCCGGCCAGAACAGCGTGTGGAAATAGATGATGTCCTTGCCGATGAAGTGCACCATCTCGGTGTCGCCGTCGGCGCGCAGGAAACGCTCGAAATCGGCGGGGTTCAGGCCGGCTTTCGAACCGTCCTCGCACAATTCCTTGAACGCGGCGAGATAGCCGATCGGCGCGTCCACCCAAACGTAGAAATACTTGCCGGGCTGGCCCGGAATCTCGAAGCCGAAATAGGGCGCTTCGCGCGACACATCCCAACTGCGCAGGCCGTCCGCGAACCACTCCTTCAATTTGTTGACGACTTCGGACTGCAGGCCGCCCGCCGCCCGGCGTTCCTCCAGCCATTGCTTCAGCAGGTTTTCGAAGTCGGCGAGCTTGACGAAGAAGTGCAGCGATTCCCTTTCGACGGGCTTGGCGCCTGACACGACGGAGTAGGGGTTGATCAGGTCGATCGGGCTGTAGGTGCTGCCGCACACTTCGCAGGCGTCGCCGTACTGGTCCTTCGAATGGCAAACCGGGCACTCGCCCTTGATGAAGCGGTCGGGCAGGAACATCTGCCGCTCGGGATCGAACAGCTGCTTCACCGGTTTCGACTCGACGTGGCCGTTCGCCTCCAGCGCGCGCCAGATGCGATAGGTCAATTCACGGTTGGCTTCCGTGTGGGTGCTCGAATAGCGGTCGTAGACGACGCCGAAATCGCGCAGGTCGGCGGTGTGTTCCTTCCAGACGTTGCCGATCAGCGTTTCCGGCGTGATGCCTTCCTTCTCCGCGCGCAGCATGATCGAGGTGCCGTGCGCGTCGTCCGCGCAAACGTAATGCACCGTGCTGCCGGCCATCCGCATCGCGCGCACCCAGATGTCCGACTGCACGTGTTCGACGATGTGGCCGAGATGGATGCGGCCATTCGCATAGGGGAGGGCGCTGCTGACCAGGATCTCGCGGGGCATTGCTCGGGCTTGCGATCGAAAGACGATCGCGGATTATCGCATGATCGCGCGGGGTGGCCGGAAACGAAGCCGGTCATGTGACCTGGCTCGGCAGAAATTGATGCTATCGTTCCTGCGGGGCCATGGACATGCCGTACAAGGGGCAAGAATTCGATGCATCTCCTGACCACGATCGTTCTCTCGACGGGCTGGGGCGTGTTCGTGCTGGTGGCGCTGGTCGCCGCCATTCTTGCGTATTGTGCGAACTACTACCTCTTCGATCACCGTGGTGACTGGCTGCGCCGTGCCGCCGCCATCGGCACTGGATCCGGCGTTGGCGCGCTGTTCGTTTGGTTGCACGTTGCAGTGATGGACATGGCGCGCCACGGTGTCGCACCCATTCCGGGTCGCGGAGATTGGCTGCGGTTTCACCAGGCATTTTATTTTCGCGACACGCCGGTACTTTTCTGGGTGTGGGTCGTATTCGACGTGTTCGTGATCACGGCAGGATGGCTGATGGCCATCATTCTTGGCGCGCGGGCAGGGTTCGGCCCGGCTCCGGGCCCACGCGGGTACAACCGCAGCGGTCCGCTGTCACGCGAGACGCGGGCGTTGCCCGCCGCAAAGCGTTCCCGGCATCCATTTCCCCTGAACATCCCTGTTGTCTGTATCGGCGTAAGCGAGGTCCTCAGTATCGCCTGGGTTCACGCCGGCTTGGTTGGCTGACCCGGCCATATGCGATCCACGCCGCACCGTGCCGCGGCTGGTCACCACCCCATGTAATGCCCGCCGTTGATCGCCAGGTTCGCGCCGGTGATCCACGCGGCCTTGTCGTCGAGGAAGAACGCGACGGCGTAGGCGATTTCGTCGGGTTCGCCGAGGCGGCCCAGCGGGATCTGCGCGACGATCTTGGCGCGCACGTCCTCCGGCACGGCCATCACCATGTCGGTGCCGATGTAGCCCGGCGAGACGGTGTTGACGGTGATGCCGAACTTGGCGTTCTCCTGCGCCAGCGAGATGGTGAAGCCGTGCATGCCGGCCTTGGCGGCGGCGTAATTGGCCTGGCCATACTGGCCCTTCTGGCCATTGATCGAGCTGATCTGGATGACGCGTCCCCACTTGCGCGCGCGCATCCCCTCGATGACCGGACGCGTGACATTGAAGCAGGCGTTCAAGTTGGTGTTCACCACGTCGGTCCACTGCTGGTAATTCATCTTGTGGAAGGTGGTGTCGCGGGTGATGCCGGCGTTGTTGATCAGCACGTCGATCGGCCCCAGTTTTTGTTCGACCTCGCGCACCATCGCCTCGCACGACTGCGGATCCGAAACGTCACCCTTGACCGTCAGGACCTCGATGCCTTCGCCCGCGAGTTTGTCGCGCCACGCCTGGGTCTTTTCCTCGTTGCGGTAGTTGGTCGCGACCTTGTATCCCATCTTCGCAAGCCGACGGACGATCGCGGTACCGATGCCGCCGGTGCCCCCCGTTACCAGTGCCACGCGTGCGCTCATGACCGCTCCTCTCGTGTGATGGTGCGGCCATCCTACGCCTGCCCTTGTGCCGGCGGGAGACTGCGGGAACGGCGCCGCGACCTGCTACGCTCCGCCGCTTGCCCATGCAGCGCGCCTGGCCACGCCGCGTAGCCGCGACAGGTCGAAACTGCGGGCGGCAACGCGCAGCATCGTGTCGGCGTCGCGCGCATCGGGCACGGGCTGGCCGAGAAAGCGCAGTGCGCGGGCCAGCGCGGCCCGCGGATCAGCCGCGTCGATCGCCGGCGCATCGCTGGATTTGGAAAGCTTGCGGCCTTGCGCATCCACCGCCAGCGGCAGGTGCAGGTACGCGGGCGTCGGCAGCGCGAGCAGGCGCTGCAAGAGGATCTGGCGCGGCGTGGAATCGAGCAGGTCGCAGCCGCGCACAACTTCGGTGACGCCCTGGAAGGCATCGTCCACCACGCAGGCGAGCTGGTAGCTCCACAATCCGTCGGCGCGGCGCAGCACGAAATCGCCGACTGCTTCGCGCACGTTCTGGCGTTGCGGCCCTTGCAGGCCGTCGTCGAAGCTGATGTCGATATCCGGCACACGCAACCGCCAGGCGGGCTCGCGGTCATCGCGGCGCGGGCCGATGCAGCGCCCGTCGCGGTGGATGGCACCGGCCGCTTCCAGATCGGTGCGGCTGCACCAGCACGGAAAGGCCAGCCCGTCGTCCTGCAATTGCCGCAGCGCCTGCGCGTAGGCTTCGCCGCGCCGCGATTGATGCAATGCCGGCGCGTCGGCGCCCAGGCCCAGTTTCGCGAGCGCCGCCAGGATGGCCTGCGTCGAGCCCGCCACTTCGCGCGGCGGGTCGATGTCGTCGACACGCAGCAACCATTGGCCGTGCCGGTTGCGCGCACGCAGCCAGCTCGCCAGCGCGGCCACCAGCGAGCCGAAGTGCAATTCGCCGGTAGGCGATGGCGCGAAGCGACCGCGATACGTCAAGCAACACCTTTGAATGGCGGGAAACCGCGGCTAGTATGCGGCAGACGCCCGGGCCAGGGCCGGTGCGGCGGGCCGCACCGCGGTTCGCGGTGGGGAATCACGCCAACAGGACATGTCCATGAATGCAATCAGCGGAATGCCGAAGCGCAGCGAACTGACCGTACGCGGCATCATCATCGGGATCGTCATCACGATCGTGTTCACCGCCGCGAACGTGTACTTCGGGCTGAAGGCGGGGCTGACGTTCTCGACATCGATCCCCGCCGCGGTGATCTCGATGGCGATCCTGAAGGCGTTGCGCGATGCGACGATCCAGGAAAACAACATCGTGCAGACGGTGGCGTCCGCGGCAGGCACGCTGTCCTCGATCATCTTCGTGCTGCCGGGGCTCATCATCGTCGGTTACTGGAGCGGTTTTCCGTTCTGGATCTCGGCAGGCATCTGCGCGACCGGCGGCATCCTCGGCGTGATGTACACGATCCCGCTGCGGCGTGCGCTGGTGACCGATTCGGATCTCCCGTACCCCGAGGGCGTGGCCTGCGCCGAGGTGTTGAAGGTCGGCAGCGGTTCCGACGAGCGGATCGGCCGCATGGCCGAGGTGGAGTCGGTGCCGGCGCATGGCGCACGGCATGTCGATGCCCCCAATGCCGCCGCGGCGGCGGAAGCCGGCGCCGCGGGCCTGAAGGCGGTGCTGTGGGGCGCGATCGTGTCGGCGATCTTCTACATCATCGTGCAGACCAGGGTGTTCGCCGCCAGCGTCACCGACTATTTCCGCGTGGGCGGCGACCGCGCCGGCGCGACCGGGTTCGACTTCGGTCTGTCGTTTGCACTGTTCGCGATCGGACACCTGGTCGGCTTGTGGGTCGGCGTCGCGATGCTGGTCGGGGCCGCGATCGGCTGGGTGTGGGCGGTGCCTTACTTCACGCATTTGCATTGGGCCGCCGGCGCGGCGGCCGACGTGGCGCAGGCCGGCTGGAGCCACTACGTGCGTTTCATCGGCGCCGGCGCGATCGGCGTCGCCGCCATCTGGACGCTGGCGAAACTGGTGAAGCCGTTGGTCAGCGGGCTGGCCGGCGCGTTCCGCGCGTCGCGCGCGCGCAAGGCCGGCACGCTGCACGAACTGCCGCGCACCGAACACGACATGCCCATCGGCATGGTCGGGCTGATTTCGGTGGTCTGCTTCGTTCCGATCGCGTACCTGCTGTGGCACTTCGCGGTCAACAACGGACTGGGCGGTGCAACGTGGCCGCTGGTGATCGGCGGCGTGGTGTTCGTGGTGCTGCTGAGTTTCCTGGTGTCCGCCGTGTGCGGCTACATGGCCGGCTTGATCGGTTCGTCCAACAGTCCGCTGTCGGGCGTCGGCATCCTGGTGGTGGTGATCGCGGCGCTGCTGCTGGTGGTCGGCATCAAGCCGTTCCTGCCGGCCGGCGCAGACAAGGCACTGGTCGGGTTCGCGCTGTTCATCACGGCCATCGTGTTCGCGGTGGCGTCGATCGCCAACAACAACCTGCAGGATCTGAAAACCGGCCAGCTGGTGGATGCGACGCCGTCGTTGCAGCAATGGGCGCTGGTGATCGGCGTCCTGGCGGGCGCGGTGGTGATTCCACCGGTGCTGGACCTTTTGCAGAACACCTACGGCTTTCTCGGCGCGCCGGGCGCCAATCCCGCGCACGCACTGCCTGCGCCGCAGGCCGGCCTGATTTCGGCGCTGGCCAAGGGCGTGATCACCGGCGAAGTGCCCTGGAACATGATCGGACTCGGTGCCGGCATCGGCGTGGCGATCATCATCCTCGACGAATTGCTGGGGCTCGCGAAGAAGGGGCCGCGCCTGCCGCCGCTGGCGGTGGGCCTCGGCATTTACCTGCCGACTTCGACCACCCTGATGGTGGTGGTGGGCGCACTGGTCGGCGCCTGGTTCGATCGTCGTGCCGAGCGCCATCCCGCCGCCGATGTGACCAAGCAGCTCGGCGTCTTGCTGGCCTCCGGCCTGATCGTGGGCGAGAGCCTGCTGGCGGTGGTGTTTGCGGGCATCGTCGGCTTCAGCGGCAAGCAGAACCCGATCGCGCTGGTCGGGGACAGCTTCGCGACCCCGTCGATCATCATCGGCGGCGTGGTGTTCGCCGTCACCGTGATCGTGCTGTACCGGTGGATCATCGGGATGGCCCGCTCGGCGGCTTGAGAAATCGCGGCCGCGTCACCAGAAATGGGCTGCCGGTGCGCCCCGGAGGGCGCGCGCCGGCCATGTTCCTTTCTTTTTTTGATCTCGTGAATCGCCATGAACAGCGCAACCGAAACCCGTCCATTCGAAGCCGAAGTCGCGCAGGTCCTGCGCCTGGTCACGCACTCGCTGTATTCGCACAAGGAAATTTTCCTGCGCGAACTGGTCTCCAATGCTTCCGACGCCTGCGACAAGCTGCGCTTCGAAGCGATCGGCAAACCGGAATGGCTGGGCGACGACGGCGAGCTGCACATCGACATCGACTACGACAAGGACGCGAAGACCCTGACCGTGCGCGACAACGGCATCGGCATGAGCCGCGATGAAGTCGTCGCGAACCTCGGCTCGATCGCGAGTTCGGGCACGCGGCGCTTCCTCGAATCCTTGACCGGCGAGCAGCAGGCCGACGCGCGTCTGATCGGCCAGTTCGGCGTGGGCTTCTATTCGGCGTTCGTGGTGGCCGACAAGGTGACGGTGCTGTCGCGCCGCGCGGGCGTCGACGCGAACGACGGCGTGCGCTGGGAAAGCGATGGCCGGGGCGAGTACTCGCTCGCGGCCGAAGAGATCGCTGCGCGCGGCACGTCGGTGATCCTGCATCTGAAAGAGGATGAAACCGAATTCCTCGACCACTGGAAGCTGCGCGACCTGATCCGCAAGTATTCCGATCACGTCGCATTCCCGATCCGGATGAAGAAGGTCAAGGACGGAAAGCCCACCGAAGAATGGGAAACCGTCAACGACGCCTCGGCATTGTGGACCAAGCCGAAATCCGAAATCAGCGACGACGAATACAAGGCATTCTACAAGTCGCTCGGCCACGACTTCAGCGATCCGCTGGCGTGGACGCACAACCGCGTGGAGGGCGGAAGCCAGCGCTTCACGACGCTGCTCTACATTCCCGCGCAGCCGCCGTTCGATCTTTTGATGGGGGCGCGCGACGAGCGCCGCGGCGTCAAGCTCTACATCAAGCGTGTCTTCATCATGGACGCGGCGGAGGAATTGCTGCCCAACTACCTGCGCTTCGTGCGCGGCGTGGTGGATGCCGACGACCTGCCGCTCAACGTCAGCCGCGAAATCCTGCAGCACAACCGCCAGGTCGAACGCATCAAGGCATCGTGCGTCAAGCGCGTGCTGGATTTGATCGAGAAGCTGGCATCCGGCGATCCGGAAAAATTCAAGACCTTCCGCAAGGCCTTCGGCAACACGCTGAAGGAGGGCATCGTCGAGGATCCATCCAACCGCGAACGCATCGCGAAGCTGCTGCGCTTCGCTTCCACCAAGAGTGAGGGCGCCGAACAGGACGTGTCGCTGGATGATTACCTCGGCCGCATGCAGCCCGGCCAGGATGCGATCTGGTACGTCACCGCCGACAGCTACAAGGCCGCCGCCGGCAGCCCGCAGCTCGAAGCCTTCAGGGCCAGGGGCATCGAGGTGCTGCTGATGTTCGATCGCGTGGACGAATGGGTCATGGGCCAGTTCGGCGAGTACGAGGGCAAATCGTTCCGCAACGTCGCCAAGGGCGAACTGCCGCTGGATGAAGCCGGCAAGCAGAAACAGGAGGAAGCCGCGAAGCTGGCCGAGCCGCTGATAAAGAAGCTGAAGGAACTGCTCGGCGAGCGCGTCGGCGACGTGCGGGTTTCGGCGCGTCTCACCGAATCGCCGTCATGCCTCGCGCTGTCGGACTACGAACTCGCGCCCCACCTCGCACGTCTGCTGCGCGAAGCCGGCCAGGACGTTCCCGATTCCAAACCGACGCTGGAAATCAATCCGGCGCATGCGCTGGTGAAACGCGTGGAATCCGAGGCCGACGAAGCGAAAGCCAGGGATCTGGCGCTGCTGTTGCTCGAGCAGGCCGAGATCACCGCGGGCGCGCAACTGCCCGATCCGGCGGCGTTCGTGCAGAGAATGAATCGACTACTATCGAACCAAGTATGCTGATGTGAAATGATGCTTGGGGGCGGCTATGAATATCGACACATGGGCTGTTGTTGTGGCAACAGCGATTGGACCAATTGTCGCAGTTCTCGTTTCTATTTGGATCCAAGGCCGCAAGACTGCGAACTTGAGACGGCATTGGGTTTTTTCTACCTTAATGGGACTCAGAGGTGCATCGCTCAACCCTGAACACGTTCGTGCACTTAACGTGGTTCAAATTGAGTTTGATGATAAGCCAAAGGTCATCGCTGCCTGGCGCAAATTCATCGATCACCTTGAGACTCAACCGAACTCAGATGGTTGGAATGAAAAGCATCGAGACCTATTGAACGATTTGCTTGTGAGGATGGGTAAGTCGTTGCATGTGAATACGGATGAAATCGATGTTGCGCGCGGTGGTTACTATCCAGCCGGTTGGGCAAATAAAGAGATGCGCACCGACAGGATTGATGCAGCCAAGGAAAAACTTGCCAAAATGTTTCTAAGCAGCGAATTCGATGACTTCGTCAAGCACATGCAGGATGCAGACCATCGAGCTGCATTTGTTGCTGCGGCCGAAAAGGCGAATCGTACTTCGGCTCAACTGCCGAACGGCACTCTCTGAGTCGGATAGAATAGGTTGACGCAGACCAACACTCCTCCTCGGCTTGATGCCTGGCTGTGGGCCGCACGCTTCTTCAAGACGCGTTCGCTGGCGAAGCAGGCGGTCGAGCGCGGACGCGTGACGCTCTCCGGCGCGACGTCGAAGCCGTCGCACGCGGTGAAGCCGGATGACAGGTTGCGCATCACGCGTGGCGAGGAAACCTTCGAGGTGGAAGTCACCGCGCTTGCGCACAAGCGCGGCTCGGCCACGCTGGCGCAAACGCTTTATCGCGAATCCGAGGCATCGATGCGGGCGCGCGAAGCCGGGCGCGAGCAACGCCGCGCCGAACGCGCCGGTTTCCAGCCGCCGGCGAAACGCCCCGACAAGCGCGCGCGGCGATTGATCCGCGCACTCGGCGACATCGACACGCTTTAACTGGCCGACGCGGTGCGCCGCCGGTTGCGAGCCTGCCACGCGTACAGCGGAAGGCCCAGCGCGAGCAACACGACATTCCAGAGCACCGCCGCCCCGCCGGCGCCGATCACTGCCCACACGCAGAAACCGAAGGCCGCGAAGGCAAGCACCAGTTCGCCCGCGCGCAGCGGGCGTCCGCTGCGGTGCGCCAGCACCACGTCGGCCATCGCGCAGAACAGGTAGCAGACGACATTGCCCAGCGTCGCCAGCAGCACCATGAAAGTGAACATCGCGACCATGCCGCGGCTGTAGTTGGCCAGCACCATCACGCTGTTGATGAGTCCCGCCACCAGCAGCGCCGGAGCCGGGGTGCCGCGGGCGGATTCGCGCGCGAACAATTTCGGAAACAATCCGTCCCTTGCCACCGCGTGCGGGAACTGTCCGGCGATCAGCGTCCAGCCGTTCAGGGCGCCGAAGCAGGAAATCGCAGCGGCACCGGCGATCAGCCAGCCCGCCCAGCCGCCCCACAACAGGCGTCCCGCATCCGCGAACGGCGCCTGCGACCTCGCAAGTTCCGTGGCGGGCAGCAGGCCCATCACCACGGTGGTGCATGCGATGTAGAGCGCCGCCGCGACCGCGGTGCCGAGCAGCGTGGCGCGCGGAATGGTTTTTCCGGGTCGCGCACGTGCCCGGCAGGAATCGTGGCACATTCGACGCCGACGAAGGCAAACAAGGTGGCCGCGACGCTGATGTTGATCGCGCCCAGGGGTGAGCCTGCCTGCGGTCCGGGCACCAGCAGGTGCGGATCGAAACGCGTGAATCCGAACACCGCCAGCGCCAGCAGCGGCAGGATCTTGAGGACGGTGGTCGCGACCTGCACGCCGCCTGCACTGCGGATGCCGGCGATGTTGACCGCGACCAGGATCCACACCGCCGTCATCGCCGTCAGCGCGCCGTACAACGGCCGCGTGGCGAGCGCAGGAACGAACGCCGACATGTAGCTCGCGAACGCGACGGCGATGGTCGCGTTGCCGCCGACCAGCGCGATCCAGTACACCCACGCCACCAGGAAGCCGACGCAGTCGCCGAAAGCGTCGCGGCTGTAGGCATACGGACCGCCCGCGCGCGGCGCGCGTTTCGACAAGCGAAAGAACACGCCGGCCAGCAACAGCGCACCGGCCGCACTGATGAGCCATCCGGCCAGGCTGTATCCGCCGTAGGGCGCGAGCGACGCGGGCAGCAGGAACACGCCCGAGCCGATCATGTTGCCCAGTACCAGCGTGGTCGCGATGCCAAGCCCGATCTGTCGCTTCGACACGTTCATGGGTGGCCTTGCGCGCTGGAAGGGCCGCCCGATTGTACGCCGCGTGCAGGATGCTGCCAGGCGGTATCCTGACATGCCCGAAAACGTGTCGAGGACGCCGCCATCGCCCGCATCGCCATCACGCGTGCCGTCAGCCGCGCACTCGAGCATTGCGAACTGACGCATTTGCCGCGCCGTGCGATCGATGTCGGACTCGCGCGCCGCCAGCACGCGGCCTACGAACAGGCGCTGCGCGAAGCCGGTTGCGAGGTGCGGCAGCTTCCCGAACAACCAGGCCAGCCGGATTCCGTGTTCGTGGAAGACACCGCGATCGTGCTGGACGAAGTGGCCGTGATCACGCGGCCGGGCGCGGCTTCCCGGCGCGGCGAAGTGGCGTCGATGGCGGTGGCGCTGGAGGGATTGCGTGAGATCGTGCGCATCGAGCCGCCGGGCACGCTGGACGGCGGCGACGTGCTGCGGCTGGATCGAACACTGTACGTCGGTACGTCGGCGCGCAGCAGCGCGGAGGGCATCGCGCAACTGGCACGCCTGCTGGCGCCGTTCGATTACCGCGTGGTCGCGGTGCCGTTGCAGGGCTGCCTGCATCTGAAGAGCGCGGTTACGCAGGTGGCATCAGGGCAAGTACTGGTGAATCCGGATTGGGTGGACGCGCGTTGCTTGCCGGGGTGGGAACCGATTGCAGTCGACCCTGCCGAGCCGCACGCGGCGAATGCGTTGCTTGTTGGCGACGCGCTGATTTACCCGGCGTCGTGCCCGCGGACGGCGGAAGCGCTGCGCGGGCTCGGCATCGATCTCCGCAGCGTCGGGATGTCGGAAATGGAAAAAGCCGAAGGCGCCGTCACCTGCTGCAGCCTGATCCTAGATGCCTGACCACCTGGTGCGTGGCGCGGCGACGCGCGGCATGACGCGGCGTGAACAATGGGCGGCGTAGCATCCCGCAGTCGGCTGGGTACGTTCAGGTACGTGTTCGGCTTCGGCCATGTACACGCGCAGGCTGCTGTTTCTCGCGGGACTGCTGGTCGCTCCCGGCATCGCATCCGGAGCGGCCGCCGCAACGATGTGCCCGCGGCTCGTCGAAATGGCGAGGCAGCGCTGGCCAGGCGAAGCCGAGTGGCTGGCCATCCAGCGCGTCGGCCTGCATTACGGCGCGATCCATGTCGAGATCGACAACGTCTATGACCTCGACTATCCGCGCGAAAATACCTGGTACACCCGCAGCGCCGATTTCCTGCACATCCGCACCCGCGACTGGGTGGTGAACCACTTGTTGCTGATCGCGCCGGGGCAGCCGGTGGACGCGCAGCAGGTTTACGAGGCGATCCGGCATCTGCGCGACCAGACCTTCGTGCGCGGCGCCGACATCACGCCCGTCGCCTGTGCGAACGGCCGGGTCGATGTGCGCGTGGACGTGCGCGATGCGTGGACGCTGAAGCTCGATACGCGCTTCGCGCGCGCGGGCAATGCCAACCAGTGGCGCTTCAAGCTGGAGGATTCCGACTTCCTCGGCACCGGCCGCACGCTGGCGATCGGACGGCAGAAGACGCTGGAGCGCAGCATGAACGTGCTGGAGTATCTCGATCCGACGTTGGCCAACACCGATTGGACAATGGCCGCCTATTACGAGGATCTGTCCGACGGCAAGTACCAATCGTTGGCGTTTGCGAAGCCCTTTCTGCTCGACACCTCGCCGTGGGGCGCGGACGTGTCGCTGCTGAACCAGCATCTGGATCTGGGTTACTACGACGGTGGCGTGCAGCAGTGGTATTTGCCGCAGCGCGAACGCCAGTTCCAGGCCGACTGGCAGAAGCTGCTGTTCTTCGACGGTGAAACCGCGTTGCGCGCGGGTGTCGCCGTGGACTACGAGCACTACGCCTACGGCGCTCCGGTGCAAGTGAGCCCGGGCGCATTGCCACCGCCCGCGGCATATCCGCGCACGCTGGCCGGCATCGGGCCAATCGTTTCCCTCCACGAGGATCGCTACGCGAGCTTCGAAAACCTGCGCGAGGTGGAACGCGCCGAGGATTACAACCTGGGATGGGATGTCTCCGCGCAAGTGCTTTACGATTCTTCGGCATTCGGCGCCAGCGCGAACGGACCCGACTTGTCGGTCACCGCGAGCAAGGGTTTCGAACCGTTCCCTCGGTGGGTAGTACTGGGCGACGGATCGCTGATGGCAAGACGCGACGGCGCCCGCTGGCGCAGCGAGGCGCTCACGGCCGAGGCCACTGCCTATGGCCAGCCATGGTCGCGGCAGACGCTGGTGTTCCACATCGATTACGCGTCGTTGCTGCATCCAGATCCGGAGAACCGCCTGTACATCGGCGGTTTTCAGGCGCTGCGCGGCTACCCGAACTTCTACGCGACGGGTGATCGGCGCGTGCGCGTGACCGTGGCCGATCGCATCGTGACACCGATGGTGTGGTTCCACACCTTCCAGGTCGGCTTCGTGGTGTTCAACGACGACGCGCTCATCGATCGTGGCGCGGGGCAGGGCTGGAGCAAGTGGTATTCCAGCGTGGGCGCGGGCTTCCGGATCGGCAACCTGCGCGGCTCCTTCAATCGCGTGCTGTATTTCACGGTGGCGGAGCCACTCGTCACGGACATTGGGGTGCGCCGCAAACCGGAGTTCGTGGTGGGCGACGTGCTGACTTTCTAGGCCGCGACGACTTGGCCCGTCGCCGCTGCCACCTTATGCAGGAGTCCCGAGAGGTGCATGAAGACCGTCAAACCGGGCATCTTGCGTACGGTGGGGTGCACGGCCGACACTATGCGCGCTCCGCTGCGGGGAACAGGATGCCGGTCTTCGACCTATTCAAGCGGTTGGTGGGAACCAATGCGCCCGTCGGCGAACGCCGTGCCGACGAGCGGATTCGCGCGTCGCTGGGTGCGCGCGTGCTGGTGGTGGATGATTCCGCCACCATCCGCGCGGTGCTGGGCAAGATGCTCGTGCAGGACAGCTACGAAGTGCTGGCCGCCGCGGACGGCGAAAGCGCGGTCACGCTGGCGCAGGAACAGCTTCCGGACCTGATTTTCCTCGACATCGTGCTGCCCGGCATGTCGGGCTTCGCGGTATTGCGCGCGTTGCGGCGCGACAGCCGCACGCGCACCACGCCGATCATCATGATGAGCGGCAACCAGCAGGCGACGGAACAGTTCTACGTGCAGCGTTTCGGCGCCGACGGCTTCGTCAAGAAGCCGTTCGGCCGCGCCGATGTTTTCCACGCGATCCGCTCGCTGGTGCAGGCGGGGCGCATGCCCGGACGGCTGGAAGCCGCACCCGTCGAAGCGATTCCGGAGGGCATGACGCAGGAGGAATGGAATGCCATTCCCGATATCGGCATGCCCGACGATGCGCACATGGTTGCGCAGCCGGCGGCCGAATCCGCCGCCGCGCCGGTAGCCTCCGATGTTGCGGCGCCGGCGGCGCAGGCAGCGCCGCGCGTCGACGCGCCGATTCACGCGTGGTC
>DASZTT010000212.1:0-9980 GCA_035547895.1 Rhodanobacteraceae bacterium | reverse complement strand
AACTGGCGTGGACCTACCACACGGGCGAGAAGAAGAACGCGCCGAACGAGCCCAAGGAAAGCACTTCCGAAGACACGCCGCTGAAAGTGGGTGACACCTTGTATCTGTGCACCACGCACGACCGCATCGTGGCGCTGGATGCCGCGACCGGCAAGAAGCGATGGGAATACGACCCGCACATCAAGTACGGCCATGACAACCAGCACCTGAGCTGCCGCGGGCTGGGTTACCACTCCGCGACCATTCCCGCGCCCGTCGCACCTTCCGCGCTTGCGGGGAATGTGCCGGCGGCTTCCGTGACGACGGCGGCGCCGGCCACCGCATCCAGCAGCGCCACCGCGGCGGTGACCGCGCAATGCGCGCAACGCCTGGTGCTCGCCACCATCGATGCGCGCCTCGTCGAGGTCGATGCGAAAACGGGCAAGCCCTGCACCGGATTCGGCAAGGACGGGCAGGCGGATTTGTCCATGCACATGGGCAGGATCCTGCCCGGTTATTACATGGAAACTTCACCACCGGTGGTCACCCGCAAGCTGATCGTGGTGGGCGCTTCCATCAATGACAACAACTCGGTGCACAATCCGTCCGGCGTGATCCGCGCGTTCGACGTCGTGACCGGCGCGCCGGCGTGGCACTGGGATCTCGGCAAGGCGGATCCGAACGCGCCGCTGAAACCGGGCGAGACCTACACGCCCAATACGCCCCCGGCATGGCCACCGCTGTCCGTCGATGAAACCCTGGGCATGGTGTATGTGCCGCTGGGAAACGTCTCGCCGGATCAACTGGACATCCATCGTAGCCCCGCGGTCGAAAAGTACGGGGACACGATCGTTGCGCTCAGCCTCGCGGACGGGCACCTGGTCTGGTATTTCCAGGCCGTGCACCACGATCACTGGGATCGCGACAATCCCGCGCAGCCCACGCTGGTCGACCTGACGATCCATGGCGCGACCGAACCCGCGCTGGTGCAACCGACCAAGCAGGGCGACGTGTACGTGTTGAACCGCCGCACCGGCAAGCCGATCCTGCCGGTGACGGCGATCCGCACGCCGGTGACGGGCGGGGTTGCGGGTGACCACTATTCGGCGGTGCAGCCCGAATCCTCGCTGAGCTTCATGCCACATCCGCTGACGGGCGCCGACATGTGGGGCGCTTCGCCGTTCGACCAGTTGTGGTGCCGCATCCGCTTCAAGTCGGCGACCTACGAAGGTCCCTATACGCCGCTTTCGACGCATCCAGCAATCGCCTATCCGGGCCAGCTCGGCGTGTTCGACTGGGGCGGCATTGCGGTCGACCCGGTGCGGCAGGTGCTGATCGCCACACCCGTGCACATGGCCTATATCTTCCAGCTGGTTCCGCGCCCGAACCCGACCGCCAACGTCGTCACCCAGGGCGAGCAGGAACATTTCAACGAGAACTACGGCGCGCCGTATGCGGCGATCCTGAAGCCGTTCCTCTCTCCGCTCGGACCGCCGTGCCAGCAGCCGCCGTGGGGCGCGATCGCCGGCGTCGACCTGCGCGACGGCAAGATCACGTGGATGCATCGCAACGGCAACACGCGCGAGCGTGGAGTGATTCCGATCCCGTTCGAGATGGGCGTGCCGGGATTCGGCGGTCCGCTGATCACCGCGGGCGGCGTGGTGTTCTATTCGGGCACCATCGACGGCACCTTCCGCGCCTACGACGAAACCACCGGCAAGCAGTTGTGGCAGGCACGCCTGCCTGCCGGAGGACAGGCCACGCCGATGACATATTCCATCGACGGAAGGCAATACGTGGTGGTGATGGCCGGCGGCCACGGTTCTGCCGGCACCCGGCTCGGTGACTCGGTTATGGCCTACAGCCTGCCGGTCGGGCATTGAGCGGAATGCGCCGAGCCCTTGCTACAAAGCGGCGGGCCGGATTCGGTGCGCGGGTACCGGCGCGGCCCACCGCGGCGGTCGGCCGGCGAGTCGCCGCCCATTGCGTGCTCAGTCTTGCGGCGGCTTGGCCGGAACGAACGGAGAAACCGGGTCGCTGCCCGGGAAGGTTTCCTCGAGCGCTTCGTCCTGGTTGTCGCTTTCGTGCCGCTTGCGCCGGCGGCGTTCCTCTTCCGATTCCTTTCGGACGGGTTTGTCCTTGGGGTGTTTGACGTCCTTGCGATCGCGCCCTTTCATGGTGTGGCCTCCGTTCCACGTGGCGAGTGCAAGCCTGCACGACGGCGCGTGAACGCACGCGTAGCGGCCGGCCCGCTTCCGCGTCGCGACGCCACCTCGCGTTCACCGGCGCTTGACGGTGCACCGGCTGAACTGGAGCACTCCACTTGAGGAGCCCTGCAATGGACGGAATGTTCCAATTCGGCACGCCATGGTGGCAACTCGTGGTGCGCGCGGCGATCGTGTACGTGGTGCTGTTTGCGTTGATCCGCCTGTCGGGCAAGCACACGCTGGGCGAACTCAGCATCTTCGATTTGATCGTGGTGATCGTGCTGGGCAGCGCGGTGCGCACCTCGCTGATCGGCAATGACAAGTCGTTGCAGGGCGGGCTGATTGTGGTGGTCGTGCTGTTGCTGCTGGACTGGATCAGCACCTGGCTGTCGACGCATTTCACGCGCGGCGACCGTTGGCTGCAGGGGAAACCGGTGCTGCTGGCCCGGGATGGGGAACTGTTCGAGGACGTGCTGAAGCGTTGCAGGATCCCGCGCAGCAATTTCGTTTCCTCGATGCGCAAGCATGGCTGCCGCGATCTGCAGATGGTCGGCCTGGCCATCCTGGAGCCGAACGGCAGCATCACCGTCCAGAAGCGCGAACCCGGGATGAAAGAGCCCGCATGAACCGGTTGGGCGATCGGCCGGAGGCGGACCGCGGCGAACCCGGCGCGGAGCAGCATGCGCCTGCGCTCGACGAGGAAGAGCGCCAGGACGTCGAACGCAGGATGCCGCCGCGCGCGGCCGTGCTGCACGAAGCGGTCGGCGCGGTCGGCGAGGAGGAACTCAAACGCACGCCGTCCGCGTTGACGTGGTCCGGACTGGCCGCCGGCCTGTCGATGGGCTTTTCGATGATCGCCAGCGGCGCGCTGCAGGCGTACCTGCCCGATGTACCGTTCGCCCACCTGATCATCGCGCTGGGCTACAGCACCGGATTCGTCATCGTCATCATGGCGCGCCAGCAACTGTTCACCGAGAACACGCTCACGGTGGTACTGCCGCTGATCTCCGCGCCGAGCTGGCGCAAGCTCGGCCTGATGCTGCGCCTGTGGAGCGTGGTGTTCGTTGCGAACATCATCGGCGTCGCGCTGGTCGCGCTGGTGGTCGCCAGGCTGCCGATGTTCGCGCCGCCGGTCGATCGCGCGATCACCGCGCTCGGCACGACATTGATGTCGTATTCCGTGCCGGAAATGTTCGTGAAGGCCATCGCGGGCGGATGGATCATCGCGACGATGGTGTGGCTGATGCCGGCGGCCGAATCGGCGCGGCTCTGGATCATCGTCGGCCTGACCTGGCTGATCGCGGCGGCCGGGTTGGTGCACGTGATCGGTTCCGCGGGCGAAGTGTTGTACCTGGCCTTCGCCGGGCGGCTGCCGTGGCCGGAAGTGTTCTGGCACTACTTCGGACCGGTGCTTGCCGGCAACATCGTCGGCGGCACGCTGATCTTCGCCCTGATCAGCCACGCGCAGGTGCGCAGCGACACGCATTGAAGGCGCGCCAGGCCGGACCGGAATCGCCCGGTTTGGTGGAATTCACGCGCCGCGCATGTCCCGCACACGCGATGTTCACCAGCCCGTGGCGACAATGCGTTTTCACGACAACAAAGGAGGATGTCATGACCAGGAAGGCTTTGTGGATGGCATTGTTGCTGGTGCCCATGGCGGGCGTGGCGGTCCCCGGTGCGCGGGCGGCGGACACCACGATGAAGTGCACCATGCATTTCACGCTCTCGGGCTGGTCGGCGATCTACCAGACCGCCGACGGACACGGCACGGTGACGTGTGCGAACGGACAATCGATGAAGGTCGACATCACCGCCAAGGGCGGCGGCCTGACGGTCGGCAAATACAAGGTCGACGACGGCCGTGGCCACTTCAGTGGCGTCAACAGCATCGAGGACGTGCTGGGCAGTTACGCCACCGCAAACGCGCACGCCGGCGCGGTCGGTTCTTCCCACGCGGCGGCGATGACCAAGGGTGATGTGTCGCTGGCGCTGACCGGAACCGGCAAGGGCTGGGACATCGGCGCTGGCTTCTCGGCGTTCACGATCAACCGGGCAAGATAACGAAGGAATTGGCCGGGCCCGGCAGGCGCCGCGCCCGGTGGACCGGGGTGCCGCGCGAAGGCGCACGCGTCTTTGCGCGGCACCCGGGGCAGTGAAGCGAACCGGAACGGCGCATGCGGACTTCGTTGCAGGCCTGGTTGTCCCGCAACGTGGAAGGTCCGCTCGAGGATCTGGCCGGCGGCAAGGCCCGGCTGCGCATCATCGTCATGCTCGCGTGCATCCTCGCGCTGGATGCCGCCGACAAGGCGACGCTAGGCGCGGTGGCCGCGCAACTCAAGCCCGCGCTGCACATCAACAACGTCGAGATCGGGCTGCTGGTCGCCGTCACCGTGGCGTCCAGCGCATTGCTGACGCTGCCGTTCGGCATCCTGGTCGACCGCTTCAATCGGCGCAACCTGCTGGTCGCCGGCATCCTGCTGTGGTCGCTCGCGATGGTCTGGTGCGGACTGGCCGGTTCCTACGGGATGCTGTTCGCGGCGCGGCTGGCCCTGGGGATCGTGATGGCGATCGGTTCGCCGGCGATCGCATCGCTGATCGGCGACTGCTTTCCCGCCGGCGAACGCAGCCGTATATACGGCTACATCATTTCAGGTGAACTGATCGGGGTTGCGATCGGCTTTCTCGTCTCCGGCAACATCGCGGCCTGGTCGTGGCGCGCGCCGTTCGTGGTACTCGCGGCGCTCGGCCTGGTACTGGCGTACTTCATCGCGCGCAAGCTGCCGGAGCCCAGGCGCGGCGGGCGAGGGCGGCTGATGCCCGATTCGAACACGCCGGCGCGGGATACCGTGCGCATACGCGACGTGGTGCGCGAGCAGAATGTCGAAGCCGATGGTGCACGGGTCCTGCGCGAGGATCCCTCGCGCATGCGCATCTGGCCGGCGGTGAAATACATCCTGTCGCTGCCGACCTACCGGATGCTGATCGTCGCGTCGGCGCTTGGATACTTCTATTTCACGGGCCTGCGCACTTTCGTCGTGGTGTTCATGCGCGCCCATTTCCATTTGGCACAGACCGTGTCCAGCACCTTCGTCGTGGTGGTCGGCCTGGGCGCAATCGCGGGGGTGCTGGTGACCGGCTATTTCTCCGACCGGCTGGTCGCGAGGGGCAGGGTCGCCGCGCGCATGCAGGTGGGCGCATGCGCGTACTTGCTCGCGGTGGCCGCGCTGCTGCCGGCGATGCTGCTGCCCGGCCTGGCTGCCGCCGCGCCCTTCATGTTCATCGCGGCCGGCGGCCTGGGCGGCGCGTTTCCGCCGGTCGATGCGGCGCGGCTGGACGTGATGCACTCACGGCTGTGGGGCCGCGCCGAAGGCGTGCGTTCCACCATCGTGTACCTCGCGCAGGCCGCTTCGCCGCCGTTGTTCGGCTGGTTGTCGGCGTTGCTCGGCGGCCATGAGCCGCTCGGTTTCGGTTCCGCCGGAAGCGCGTCCGGCGCGCAGCCCGGCAGCGGCAATCTCGACGCGACGTTTGCCGTGATGCTCGTCGTGCTGATGGCCGCCGCCGCGGTGCTGCTGGTCGGCGCGCGCAGCTATCCCTGCGACGTCGCCACCGCGGTCGCTTCGGAGCAGGCGACCGCCCGTTCGCGCGGGAAGGGTTGAGAGGAGCAACCCGGGCGCAGGGATCAGGAACGCTTCGCTGCCTTCTTGCGCGTACCGGATTTTTGGCGCGCGCTTCGCGGGCCGGATTTCTTGGCGGTGGATCCGGATTTCTTCGCCGGCGTGCGCTGCTTGTTGTCGATGCTCTTCTGCAGCAGCGACATGAAATCGACCACGTTGGTGGAGGCGTTCTTCGGCATCGCGGCTTCCTCGGCCGCGGGCGCGCGCACTACGCCCTTGGCCTTGATGCGGGCCTCGATCACCTTGGTCAGGCGCTCGCGGAAATCATCGTGGTATTCGCCCGGCTTCCACTTGCCGACCATCGATTTCACCAGCGTCTCGGCCATGTCGAGTTCCTTCTGGGTGACGCGGTAAGCGGAAATCTTCTTGTCGGGGAACGCGTATTCGTCATCGGCCACGACTTCCTGCGGATAACGCAGCAGCATCAGCAGCAGCGCGTTGTCGCGCGGCACCACCAGCGAGAGATATTCGCGGGTGCGGATCACCACCCGCGCGAGGCCTGCGGTCTTCAGGCGCTTCAGCGTTTCGCGCAGCAGCACGTAGCCTTTTTCCGCCTTCTTGGCGGGCACGAGGTAGTAGGGTTTCTCGAAATATTCGGGCCCGATGTCGACCGCGTCGATGAAGGCCTCGATGTCCACCGATTCGGTGGATTCGGGTGCGGCCTTCTCGAAGTCTTCCTTTTCGAGCACGACGTAGTTGCCCTTGTCGTACTCGAAGGCCTTGACGACTTCCTTCCACGGCACTTCCTCGCCGGTTTCCTCGTTGACGCGTTCGTAGCGGATGCGCGCGTTATTGCGCGAATCGAGCATCCGGAAGTGCAGGTCGACGTGGCGCTCGCCCGGCATCAGTTGCACCGGAATGTTGAGCAGGCCGAAGGTGATGGTGCCGCTCCAGATGGGTCTTGCCGCCATGATGGTTCTCCTGGTTCACGCGGTGCATCGCAGCCGGGGTCTTGTCATTCCGGCGTCGGCCGGAATCCACTCGGTTTGTCCGTCCGGCAAGGGCAATGGAATGCCGTCTCCAGCGGATGACGGCAACCGGATTGCGCTTGTTCGTCACCGCCGTGGCAGCGCCTGCCGGATTTCATCGAAGCCTTGCCAAGGATCCTGTTTCATCGTTTTCAATCGCCGTGCGATCGTGTCGAACGTGTATTGCGCGCCGGACTTCAGCCGCGGAAGTTCTTCCCAGCGCAGCGGCGTCGCCACGCCGGCGCCGGGCCGCGCGCGCACGCAGTACGAGGCCACCGCGGTGGACCCGCGCGCGTTGCGCAGGTAGTCCACGAAGATGCGTCCCTTGCGGCGGTTCTTGGTCGCGACCGACACGAAGTCTTTGGGCGATTCCTGTTCGAGCGTGCGCGCCAGCGCGTGCGCGAAAGCCTTGGCCGTTTCCCAGTCCGGGCGCGGGTTCAGCGGCACGACGACGTGCAGGCCCTTGCCGCCGGTGGTGCGCAGGAAACTTTCCAGCCCCACCGCCTGCAGGCGTTCGCGCACGATGCGCGCGGCGTCGCGGACGCGTGGCCACTCGACGCCGGTGTCGGGATCGAGGTCGAACACCAGCCGGTCCGGATGCTCGAGGTCGGCGATGGTCGAACCCCACGGATGGATCTCGATCACGTTCATCTGCACCAGGCCGATCACGCCCTCGATGTCCTTGACGTACACATAGTCCTGCCGCTTGCCCTCGGCGCTGCGTGCATCGCCGACGCCGATCGCTTCCGGCATGCCGGTCATCGGATGTTTCTGGAAGAAACACTCCTTGCCTGCGCCGTCCGGGCAGCGCACCAGCGACAACGGGCGTCCGATCACGCCCGGCAACAGGTGATCGGCGATGCGCGCGTAGAACTCGGCGAGTCCGCGCTTGGTGACGCGCGGCGTTTCGATCAGCACGCGGTCGGGATGCGTCAGGTTGATGCCAGACTCGGGCCCTGCGCGTTTCGCACGAGCCCTGGATGTTTTGCGGGCGGGCATGCTGGACTCCTTGGGCGCGCGATCGCTGTCGCGAAGATCCGCGGGCGACTTGTCGGGGCGAAGACCCTTGAAACTGCCCTGGCGCAGGAAATCATCGCCGGTGCGGCCGCGAAACGCGATCTCCACCACGGTGTCCGGTTCCACCCACACCGGGCGTCCGCCGCGCAGTTGTTTCGCGTTCGGCGCGTCGATCAGCTCAAGCTTGTGCCTGGCCGGTTTCAGTTGCGCATGCAGGCGTTCCAGCATCTCGGTATCCATGCCGGTGCCGACGCGGCCGACGTATCGCCATTGCCTGCCGCGCGGTTCGGCGAGCAGCAACGCGCCCAGCGCGCCGCGCGAGCCCTTGCCCGGCGTGTAGCCGACGATCACGAATTCGTCCGAGTCGATGCATTTCAGTTTGCGCCATGCATCGCCGCGGCCGCCGCGGTACGGCGCGTCCACCGATTTGCTGACGACGCCTTCGAGCCCGGCTTCGCAGGCGCGGCGGTACGCGAGCGCGCCGTTGCCGCGGAGAAAGCCCGAAACCACCAATGGGCTGGTCGAAGGGTTGGCCTCGGCGTATTCGAGCAGGCGCGAGAGCGCGGCCTTGCGTTCGAGCAGCGGCGCATCGCGCAGGTCGTCGCCGTTCAACGCCAGCAGGTCGAACACCGCGTAGCGCACGGCTTCGGCCTGCGCGCGGTTGAATTCCTTCTGCAACAGGTCGAAGCGGCTGCGGCCGCTCTCGTCGAACACCACCAGTTCGCCGTCGAGCACGCAGCCGCGGCAATCGAGCGCGAGGATCGCCTCCGCGATCGCGGGCAGCTTCTCCGTCCAGTCGAGCCGGTTGCGCGACAGCAATTGCAGGTCACGGCCGCGGCGCCACGCCAGCATCCGGTAGCCGTCGTATTTCACCTCGTGCAGCCAGTCGTCGCCTTCGGGTGCGCGCTGGTGCAGGCGTGCAAGTTCGAACTCGAATTCATCCGGGGCCGGCATGGAAACAGCGCGCGCCTTGCGCGGCCGGCGCTGCGAGGGGCGCGACGGCTCGACGCCGTGTTCCGCCTTCCACTCGGAAAGCGGCGTGTCGTCGGCGACGTCACCCGGCACCACGAATTCATCGTCGCCCTTGATCAGCAGCCATTGCGGCTTGCCGCCCTCGATGCGGGTACGCACCAGCGACCAGCGGCCGCGCAATCGCGCGCCGTGCAATTCGAAACGCAAGTGGCCCTTGTCGATCTGCTGCGCGGCGGAACCCTCGGTGGTCCAGGTGCCTTCGTCCCAGATGGCCACGGTGCCGGCACCGTAGTGGCCTTCCGGGATGGTGCCCTCGAACGAACCGTAGCTCAGCGGGTGGTCTTCCACCTGCACCGCGAGGTGTTTGATCGAAGGGTCGCGTGACGGGCCCTTCGGCACGGCCCAACTGCGCAACGCGCCGCCGACCTGCAGGCGCAGATCGAAATGCCGTCGCCGCGCGTGATGCAGATGGATCACGAAAGTGCGGCCCGCGGCGGCGGGACGCTGCGCCCGGGAAGTCCTGGCCGGTTCCGGCGTGTGCCCGAAATGGCGCTTGCGCCGGTACGTCGCAAGCCCTGCTTCCGGACGACGCGGGGTTCGGCGTCCTGCCATGCATCAAGCCCTGTCGACTGCGGAATGTCAGCCTAGCAGGCGGGGACATCTATGCGGCGTGAACACGCGGTGCGCCGGCAAGGTTGTGCATGGCGAAAAATTTTCGTTCGCGTGAAAGGCTTTCAGCGTGGAAGACCGCGCGCCTGCATGCAACTGCGCGCGCGTCGAACGACCTTGCGTTCGCCGTCGGCCTGCCGGCCGCGGTTTCGCGCCTTCGCAACGCACCATGAATGCAGCCGCACGCATTTCACGCCGCCGCGACGCTGTGGCACAGGTGTTGCTTCATCCGCGTTCACCGCAAGGAGAGCGAACATGAAACGCAACCCCCTGGCCATGATGGCCGCATTGCCCATGGCGTTGCTGCTGGCCTGTGCCGCGAGCGCGCAGCAGGCGCCGGCGCAGCCGCAGCCGCAATCCCCGCCGCAGCCGATGCCGCAAACCCAGCCCATGCCACAGACCCCGCCGACGCCGACGGTCCCCACCACCACGCAAACCCGGCAGTGCGCCAGCGGCACCAACTGTTATGACAACAACGCGACCGACCGCGA
>DASZTT010000211.1:0-4099 GCA_035547895.1 Rhodanobacteraceae bacterium | reverse complement strand
TCAGCAGGTCGTCGACCTTGACCCCGAGCTTCCTTGCGTAGGTCGGATCGAGCGCATGCTCGGCGTCCACGAACGCCGCGGTGCCGCCGTTCTTCTGGCAGTTGGCGATCACCTGCAGGGTGAGCGTGGTCTTGCCCGACGATTCCGGTCCGTAGATTTCCACCACGCGGCCACGCGGCAGGCCACCCACGCCCAGCGCCACGTCGAGGCCCAGCGAACCGGTCGAAACCGTGTCGATGGCTTCGGCGGTGCGATCGCCCATGCGCATCACCGCACCCTTGCCGAACTGTTTCTCGATCTGGCCCAGTGCGGAAGCCAGTGCGCGGCGCTTGTTGTCGTCCATTGCGTATTCCTCAGACGGATTGTGCTTGAAGCGAAGTATCGCGGGAGCGGTTCTCACGGGTTGAGACCGCGGAATGGCGAAGACGTTGTCATTATTTCATACCGCCTGTGAAGGAACAGCGGCGCGCGCCGCTTCAGGCTGTCAGGATTTCCCGAACGCCTTCCAGGGCGGCCACCACGGTCTGCCGGCGCACTGCATCGCGGTTTCCATCGAACAGGAATCCCTGGCTGCGTGCTTCACGGCCACGCCGCTGCCACGCAATCCAGACGGTGCCGACCGGCTTGTCCGGTGTGCCGCCGGTGGGACCGGCGATGCCGGTGACGGCCACCGCCACGCTCGCCTCGAAACGCGCCAGCGTACCCGCCACCATTTCCAGCGCGCACTCGCGGCTGACCGCGCCATGCTTTTCCAGCGTGGCCGTGGTGACGCCGAGCAAGGCCTGCTTGGCGCGATTGCTGTAGGTCACCGCCGCTGACTCGAACCATTCGGAACTGCCGGCGAGATCGGTGCACACCTTGGCGATCCAGCCGCCGGTGCAGGATTCGGCGGTTGCCAGCATCCCGCCATTCGCTCGCAGGATTCCGGAAACCTGTTCGGCATGCCAGCGCAATGCCGCATCATCGGGAACCGTTTTCAAGACGTTCGTCCGCGACCGGAAAGCACCGTTCTACTGCAACCCGCCGCGCGCGCCAAGCATGGAACATCCGACATGAAGTGAAGCGCCGATCGACCGTCACGCTCAATCCAGCTCGAGTCTTATCCCCAGGCCCTGCAGCAGGGCCTTTTCCGTGCGCAAGTCGGCGACCGTGAGCGGACGGCTGCGCCGCCACGAAGCCGGAATGCCCAGATGAATGCCCTTGCCGCGCACGGACACGCGTTGCGACGGAGCGTCCGATTCCTCGCGCGTGCGGCACAGCAACACCGCCAGGCGCAAAAGGCAGGTCACGCGTGCGACCGGGATCCGCAAACGCGCGGGCAGCGCTTCGAGCAATTCGGCTGCGGGTTTCCGGCGATGGTTCCTCACGATCGTCGCAAGCACCTGCTGATCGAGCGTGCTGAAACCCGCCAGGTCCGAGTGCAGCAGGATGTAACTGGCGTGGCGTTGATGGTGGCTGTGCGAAATCGACATGCCAAGTTCGTGGATGCGCGCGGACCACGCCAGCCATTCGCGCGCGCGATCGTCGAGCCGCCAACCGGAGGCGACCTTGTCGAACAGTGCCAGCGCACGCGCCTCGACCCTTTTCGCCTGTGCCGCATCGACTCCGCAACGGCGCGCGAGACCACCGAGGCTGGCGACACGCGGATCGTGCCCGCTGGCGCGGCCGATCATGTCCCACAGCAGGCCTTCCTGGAGTGCGCCGTCACTGACGCCGATCCGCTCGAGGCCGAGCGCGTCGAACAAGGCTTCCGCAACCGCGATGCCCGCGGCGATCGAGGAGCGCCGGTCCCGGGCCAGGCCGGGCAGCGCGACGGCGCGGGCGGAGCCGGCGCGCAGCAACGCCTCGCGCATCTTGTCGAGCGACTTGCGGGTGAAGCCGCCGGCCGGATCGCCCATTCCGGCAGCGATCGACGCAATCGCCTGCATCGTCCCGGAGGTACCCCACGCCTCGCTCCAGCCTTTCTCGCGGTATTCGGCCGCGAACTGCTGCATCAGCACGCCGAGTTCTTCGCGCGCGCGCTGCCATCGCCTGGCGGTGATCCGTCCGTTCGGGAAAAACCGCACGCTCGACGCAACGCATCCCGCCTGCACGCTTTCGATCAGTTCGGGTTCGAAGCCGCGGCCCATGATGATTTCGGTGCTGCCGCCGCCGATGTCGACGACCAGCCGGCGTTGGCTCGAACGGGGCAGCGCGTGCGTGACGCCCAGCCAGATCAGGCGCCCTTCCTCGCGGCCGCTCACCACTTCGATCACGTGGCCAAGTGCATGCTCCGCCGCCTTGAGGAACTTGAGCGGGGCGCGCATCTGCCGGACCGTGTTGGTCGCGACGGCGCGAACCCTGTGGGCCGGCACCGACGACAGCCTTTGCCCGAATCGCGCAAGGCAGTCCAGGGCTTCCCTGCGTTTGTCCGCATCGAGTGCGCCGTCCGGGCCCAGGCCGGCCGCAAGCCGGATCACTTCGCGCAAGCGGTCGACCGGGCGCAGTTCGCCATCCTTCCAGCGCGCCACCATCAGGCGAAAGCTGTTCGATCCCAGATCGACGGACGCCAGCAGATCGCCTTCGCGAAGCGCGCGCGCGCCGCGATCCGGGGCGCGGCGATTCGCCGCGTTGCGTCCCGATGGTGGATCGAAACGGCCCCGCACGCCCCGCTCAGGAGCCATAGCGTGTCAGCAGCCAGTCCTGCGCCGAGTGCGGCGCTGCACCGTCCGGGCTCGCGAGCCGGTACTCGCCCTGCGAATCGAGCAACCAGGCACGGACGTTGTCGCGCAGGTAATTGTCCAGGGCTTCCTGGAAGATCCTGGACGCCAGTTTTGCATCGCGTACCGGAAAGCAGGCTTCGACGCGCCGCATCAGGTTGCGCTCCATCCAGTCGGCCGATGAGCAGAACAGCTCTGCACTGCCGCCGTTGGCGAACCAATATACACGCCCATGCTCGAGGAATCGTCCGAGGACCGACCGCACGCGAATGCGATCGGAGACCCCCGGCAGGCCCGGCCGCAGCATGCATGCGCCGCGCACGATCAGGTCGATGTCCACGCCGGCCTGCGACGCCCGGTACAAGGCTTCGACCATGGACGGATCGTTCAAGGCATTCACCCGCGCGACGATGCGCGCGGGCCGGCCCGCCTGCGCGTGCGCGATCTCGCGGTCGATCAGGTTCAGCAGTCCGCGGTGCAGGCTGAAAGGCGACTCCAGCAACTGGTGCAATTCGATCACGGGACCGAGGCTGCACAATTGCCTGAAGATCCTTCCGACGTCCTCGCAGATGTCGGGGTCGGCGGTCATCAAACCGATGTCGGTGTAGAGCCGGCTGCTGACCTGGTGGTAGTTGCCGGTGGACAGGTGCGCATAGCGGCACAGCGCACCGGCCTTGCGGCGCACGATCAGCAGCAGCTTGGCATGCGTCTTGTAGCCGACCACGCCGTAAACGACCTGCACGCCGGCTTCCTGGAGACGATTCGCCAGGCCGATGTTGGTTTCCTCATCGAAACGTGCGCGCAGCTCGATGACCACCGTCACCTCCTTGCCCGAGCGCGCCGCGTCGATCAGGTAACCCACCATCTGCGAATCCTCGCCGACCCGGTAGAGGATCTGCCGGATCGCCAGCACGTCCGGATCGACGGCGGCTTGGCGTACCAGCTCGATCACGGGCGCGAAGGATTCGAACGGATGGTGAAGGACCACGTCGCCCTGATCCAGCGCGTCGAAGATTCCACCACCGGACAGGAAGGGCGCGGGGATGGTCGGCGTGAACTGTGCATATTTCAGGTCGGGCCGGTCGACCATGTCGTACACGGCGGACACGCGGTGCAGGTTGACCGGGCCCTCGCACACATAGGCATCCGTATCCTTGAGGCTGAAGTTGACCAGCAGCATCTGCCGGATCTCCGGCGTGCATTGCTCACCGAGTTCCAGGCGCACCGCTTCCGCGTAACCGCGCTCGCGCAATTCCTCGCTCAGCACGCGTGCCAGGTTCTTGCCCTCGTCTTCCTCGAGTTCGAGTTCCGAGTCGCGGGTCACGCGGAACTGGCAGGTGCCGCGCACCTTGAGTCCGGGAAACATCATGTCCGCGAAGTGCTCCAGCAGCGAGGACAGG
>DASZTT010000210.1:0-11782 GCA_035547895.1 Rhodanobacteraceae bacterium | reverse complement strand
GAACGGCGTGTTGGCTCCCGACGACCCGGTGCAATCCACCTTCGACGCGCCGCAACCGCCGATTCCGTTCAAGGATGCGACACTGCATCCGCTCGCCGGTTTTTCCCTGACCGCGCGGGTGCTCGCGCGCGACGACTACCGCTTCGATGCGGAATCCGACCTGTCACCGACCGATCTCGCCCTCGGCTGGGGAAGGATGTCCGACAGCGAAGTCCTGCGCAGCATCGACATCAGCCAGAGCGGACGCTTCTATTACTGGCAAACCCGGACGTTTCCGATTCCGCGGCGCGAAATCGAGACGCACAGCGCCAACATGCACATGATTCCCGCCGATGCCTCGGTCGCATACCAGTTGAAGCGCATCCGCGTCGGCGACGTGGTCTCGCTCGAGGGCATGCTGGTCGAAGCCGACAAGGCCAACGGCTGGCGCTGGCGCAGTTCGCTGACGCGCGACGACACCGGCAATGGCGCCTGCGAGCTGGTCTACGTGCAGTCGCTCACCATCCGGCCACGCTAGCCATCAGCGCGTGAGGATGCGCCTGGGCCTGATCGGCAGCTTTCCGCGCCAGTACTGCAGCAGCACGAAACCACCGATGGCGCCGCCCAGGTGCGCGAAGTGCGCGACGCCCGATTCATAGCCGCTGACACCAAAGAACAGCTCCAGCAGGATGTAGCCGATCACGAACACCCAGGCCGGCATCGGGATCGGCAGGAAGATCAGGAACATCTGCATGCGCGGGTACATCACGCCGAACGCGACCAGCAGGCCGAAGATCGCGCCGGATGCGCCAAGCGTGGGATAGAAGCCTTGCGTGTAGTAGTGCGCCACCAGCATGTGCGCGATCGCCGCCATGATCGCGCAGAAGAAGTAGTAGAACGTGTAGTGCTTCGCGCCCAGCAGGTGCTCGATCGGGCCGCCGAACATCCACAACGCGAACATGTTGAAGAAGATGTGCATCCAGCCGCCGTGCAGGAACGCGTAGGTGACGACCTGCCAGAAATAAAAGCCCACCAGCACCACGCCGCCCGCGGGGTTCAACATCGGATGGGCGGCGCCGATGGGCCACAACGCGCCGTAGGCGATCATCAGCGGCTGCAGCGACGGGATCTGCTCCAGCAGGAAGACCACCACGTTGGCGATCAGCAATGCACGGGTGACGGGAGGCAGGTCGTAAAGCATGTGCTTGCGAAAGGTGTTGAACGTCCAAGGGTACCTGCACACGCGGCCGGCGTCAGTCGAACGCGGCGTCTCGGAGTTGCTTCAGGAATATGGCTTGCCGCTTTTTCTCGACATAGCCTTCGCGCAGATAGAACCGGTGCGCGCGCTCGCGCAGGATGTTGGAACGCACCCGCATGTCCGCGAAGCCCTGCTCCCGCGCCCACGCCTCGGCAGCCGCCAGCAACGCACTGCCGATGCGCTGCCCGCGCGCCGCTTCGGATACGACCAGGGCAGCGAGTTCGGCGAACGGCTCCGCGATCAGCGGGCGCCGCGGTTCGACGTGCGCAAACCCGCCCAGACCGCCTTGCCGGTCGATCGCCACCAGTACCACCCCGGCCTGGTGTGCAGTCACGCCATCCAGTCGGCGCAAGACACTGGCCGGGTCCGCGGGATAGCCCAGCTGGCCGGAGAGCTTCGCGAGTTCCTCGGCATCGGCGGACATTGCCACGCGGATGGTCGTCATCGTGGTCTGCCGAAGTCGCACGCGTCGCGGGTGATCCGATGCCCGATCAGGTCAGGCCCTGCGCGCTCGCCCGGGCATGCGCCGCGACCACGCTCGCGACCACTTGCGAAACCTTCTTGCCCGTCGGGATGTGCAGGAATTCGTTCGGGCCGTGCGCGTTGGAATGCGGACCCAGCACGCCGGTGATGAGGAACTGCGCCTTCGGAAACTTCTCGCCCAGCATGCCCATGAAGGGAATGCTGCCGCCCTCACCCATGTAAGCGGGCGGCGCGCCGAACGCATCCTGCGAGGCCTGCGAGACCGCGCCGTCCAGCCAGTCGGAAAGTTGGGGCGCGTTCCAGCCGCTGCCGTCCTTTTCGAGTTTGAAGGTGACCTTCGCGCCGTACGGCGGATCCTTTTCCAGCAGGCGCTTCACGAACTCGCCGGCCTTGCTGCCGTTGGCCGTCGGCGGCACGCGCAGGCTCAACTTCAGCGAGGTAAGCGGCCGCAGCACGTTGCCCGCACTTTCCAGCGGCGGCAAACCGGCCACGCCGGTGACCGCAAGTTGCGGGCGCCAAGTGCGGTTCAGGATCAGTTCCACGCGGTCCTCGCTGACCGGCTGCATGCCATCCTTCCACGGGAACTTGGAAAACACTTCGTCGCCGAGGATCTCGGCGCACTGCTTCGCCTGCTCGACCCGTTCGGGCGGTACCTCCACGTACAGCTCCTTCGGCACGATGGTGCCGGTAGCCGGGTCTTCCAGCCGCGACAACAGGTCGCGGAGGATGCGGAAGCTGTCGGGCACCACGCCCGACGCGTCGCCGGAATGCACGCCCTCGTTCAAGACCTCGACGGTCAGTTCGCCGCCAGTCATGCCGCGCAACGACGTGGTCAGCCACAACTGGTCGTAATTGGCGCAACCGGAATCCAGGCACACCACCAGCGAAGGCTGGCCGATGCGCGGCGCGAGGTGGTCGACGTAATGCGGCAGGTCGTAGCTGCCCGATTCCTCGCAGGCCTCGATCATCACCACGCAGCGCGCGTGCGGCACGGCCTGTTCGTGCAACGCCAGCAGCGCGGACAACGATCCGAAAATCGCATAGCCATCGTCGGCGCCGCCGCGGCCGTACAGGCGGTCGCCCTTCAGCACCGGCGTCCACGGACCCAGGCCTTCGCTCCAGCCCGTCATTTCCGGCTGCTTGTCGAGATGGCCGTACAGCAGTACGCAATCGTCGGCGCGCGCTTGGTTGCCCGCCGCTGGCACGTCGATGAAGATCAGCGGCGTGCGATTCGGCAGGCGGACCACTTCCAGCGTCGCGCCCGGCAGCGATTCCAGCTTCGCGCGCGCCCATTTCTCCATCAGCGCCACCGCCGCGTCCATATGCCCGTGCGCCGCCCAGTCCTTGTCGAACATCGGCGATTTGTTCGGGATGCGGATGTACTCGGTGATCCGGGGCACCACTTCGTCGTCCCAGATCGTTCCGATGAAGGCGCGGGCCTTGCTGGCATCCATGGACTACTCCTAAAAATGGGCGAGCCCAGTGTAACAGCCGTCCGATCGGCCTTTCCCCACAGCCGAAGTCCGAATCGGCCGACACGCGCCGGCTCCGCAGCCTGACTGTGGCGGCAAGGTGGCGGCGGCATCCTGTCTGCACGCGCCGCATCGCCGGCGCGGTCCATCCACCAGGGAGAACCGACATGATCAAGCAATCACTCTGCGCGCTCGCGCTCTGTCTCGCCATGGCGCTGCCGGCCTTCGCCGCGACGCCGGTCAACGTCAACAAGGCCGATGCGCAAACCATCGCGACTTCGCTCGACGGCATCGGCTTGAGCAAGGCCCAGGCCATCGTCGCCTACCGCGACGCGCACGGTCCGTTCAAGAGCGTCGATGATCTCGGCAACGTCAAGGGCATCGGCGCGAAGACGCTCGACCGCAACCGCGATGCCATCCGCTTCAGTGGCGGCGCGGCGCCGAGCAAGGCAGCGGCATCGAAGCCGGCGCGGAAATCCCGCAAGCACTGACGGTTGCACCGGGCACCGATGCCGCGGATCGCGATCCGCGGCATCGCATGCCCCGCACTGCGGCACGCATTACACTGGCGCGCCCTGGCTGCCCGCGCGACCAACCGTGATCCTGCCCCGCTACCGCATCGCCGCTTCCACCATTCCCGGCGCGGGCAAAGGCCTGTTCCTCGAAGAACCGCTGCGGCGCGGCCGGATCGCCATCGCGCCCGATGCGATCGACCGCACCTGGTCGTTTGCCGAAATCCTGTCCGATCCGGAACGCGCCGCGCAGTTGCACACCTCGGTGCGCTGGTTCGAAGACCGCTACACGCTTTCGCCGGACTGGCCCGACGAGTGCTACGTCAACCACAGCTTCGAGCCCAACGGCTTGTGGCTGCTCGGCTTCATCTTCGCTGCACGCGACGTGGATGCCGGCGAAGAACTGACGGTGGATTACCGACACCTGCTCGCGCCGGGACAGGAAGAAGAGTTCCGCGACGCGCATACCGGGCACGCGATCGTCGGTTACTCGTGGGACGAAAGTTTGCGGTCAGGCCTTGACGCCTTGCGCAGGCTGATCGACTGAATCCCGCACGCGCCGTCTCGCTATCATCGCGCGATGCCTTCCGTGCAATACATTCCACGCGGCATCCAGCGCGACGAACCGTGGGCCAACGGCGCCGGCGTCACCACGGTGATCCTGCGCGAACCCGACGACGCAAACTGGCGGATTCGCGTAAGCGTCGCCAAGGTGGAGCAGGAAGGCCCGTTTTCCGAACTCCCGGACACCCGCCGCACGCTGGTGCCGCTGGACGCGCCGATGAGGCTGCGCTTTCCGGACGGCAGCGAACGGGGTGGCGTCCGGTTCCAGGTGCTGGAATTCGACGGATCGCCCGCGCCGGTCGGTTTGTTGCCGCAAGGCGCCACGCGCGACTTCAACCTGATGCTGCGCGGCGAAGCACGCGCCGAAGTGCTGGCGCGCACGCTGGTCGATTCGATGATGCTGCCCGTCGCATCCGGCGTGCGCTGGCTCGTCTATCTGGATTCCGGCCGTGCGGCCGTGTCGGCGGGTGCCGGTGAAGCCTTGGCATTGAACCCGCGAGACGCCGCACTGGTCATGCCCGACGGCGGCCCCGGTCGCTGGCTGGTCGAGGGCGCGGGCGAAGTCGTGCTGGTCAAGTTGTACGCTTGATATCCTTTCCGGCGGGAAGCACAGGAAAGTCCTTCCCCACACATTGATCCCACCACGGGGCGCCACATGCGGATGCTGGTAGTCGAAGACGATGCCGCCATCGCGGATGCGGTCTGCGCATCGCTGGAACGCGCGGGCCACGCCGTGGACCACCTGGCCAACGGCAAGGCAGCAATCGCCGCGCTGCAGGAACACGCGTTCGCACTGGTGGTGCTCGACCTCGGCCTGCCCGGCGAAGAAGGCAGCCAGGTGCTGCGCAAGCTGCGCGCCGCGCACGATGGCGTGCCGGTTCTGGTCATCACCGCACGCGAGGAAGTGGACCTGCGCGTGCGCACGCTCGACCTCGGCGCCGACGATTACCTGGTGAAACCGTTCAGCCTGGCGGAGTTCGACGCACGCGTGCGCGCGCTGCTGCGCCGCCAGAGCAACCGCGGCGTGCCCATCCTGAAAATCGGACGGCTTTCCATCGATCTCGCCGGCCGGCGGGTGGCGATCGGCAACCAGACGCTGGATCTCACGGCGCGCGAATTCGCGCTGCTGGAAGTGCTGGCGTCGCGCCACAATCGCGTGACGCCGCGCGAACACGTGATCGAAGCGCTGTGCACGTGGAACGACGCGCTCACCGACAACGGCCTGGACATCGCGGTGCACCGCCTGCGCCGCAAGCTCGAAGACACCGGCGTGCGCCTGCGCACGGTGCGCGGCCTCGGTTACCTGCTCGAGGCCGACGATGATCCGTAACCCGAGCCTGCGCCGGCGCCTGCTGCTGTTCGTCTCGATACCGCTGCTGGCGGTGCTCGTCTGCGGCGGCGTCATCAACTACGTGATCGGCCTGCACTACGCCAACAAGGTGTACGACCGCTGGCTGCTGGACAGCGCGCAGGCGATCGGCGACCTGGTCAACAGCGATGCCGGCCGCAACGAGCTGAGCGACCAGGCGCGGATCCTGCTGCAGTTCTCGATCAAGGAACGCAACGAATTCGCGGTGCGCAGCCTGCGCTACGGCGTGCTGGCCGGCAACGACGACCTGCCGCAACCCATCCCGGCCGCCAGCCAGGGCAGTCCGGTCTTCACCAATTTTCTCGACCGCGGCCAGCCGATGCGCATGGCGTCGGTATTCCTTGCCAACAAGGCCGATCCCGGTGACGTGCTGGTGATTTCGACGGCGGAAACCGTCAACAAGCGCGGCGCGCTGGCGCGCGAGTTACTGGTGTCGACCGTGCCGATCGAACTGCTGCTGATCGGCGTCGCGATGGCGCTGGTGTGGCTGGGCATCAACCGCGGCCTGCGCGTGCTCGATCCGCTGGCGCACGAAATCCGGATGCGCGAAGCCGGCGATCTGTCGCCGCTGCGTACCGTCGATGCGCCGCTGGAAGTGCAGCCGCTGGTCGCCACCATCGACGCATTGCTGGGAAGGCTCGACCGCATGCTGCGCCAGCAGCAGCGTTTCATAGCCGACGCCGCGCACCAGTTGCGCACGCCGCTGGCCGGATTGCGCCTGCAGGCGGAACGCGCACTGGCCGACCCGCGTCCCGAAACCATCCGCGAAGCCCTCGCGCACGTGGAACGCCTGTCCGCCGGCACCGCGCGCGCGGCCGGGCAGTTGCTGGCGCTCGCGCGGGCGCAGGCACCCGACGAATCGCTCGGCGCCGCCGCGCCGCTGGAAATGGCGAAGCTGGTGCGCGACGAAGTCGCCGCAAGGGTCCCCGACGCGCTCGCCAAGGGCATCGATCTCGGCTACCGCGGCCCGGAGCACGGCATCACGGTGATCGGCGATGCGGTGCTGCTGCGCGAACTGCTCGGCAACCTGCTCGACAATGCCGCCCGTTACGGCGCGCGCAACGGCGCGGTGATCACGGTCGAGCTGCAGCCCACCGAGAACGGCGGCTGCACGATGGCCGTGCAGGACAATGGCCCCGGCGTCGCGCCGGAATTGATTCCGCGCCTGGGCGAGCGATTCTTCCGCGCGATGGGCAACGGCCACGAGGGCACCGGCCTCGGCCTCGCGATCGTGCGCGAAATCGCCGAACGCCACGGCGCGGAACTTTCGATCAGCAACTGCAACGATCCGCACGGGCTGAGGGTGGAGGTCAAATTCCCGCCCTCGGCCACGGTGTAGGCGGCTCGTCAGCGATCATCGCGCGTGTAGATCACGCCGTCTTCAACGTGCACCGGAAAGGCCGCGACCGGCTCCGTTGCCGGCGCTTCCGTCACTTCGCCCGTGCGCACGTCGAAACGCGCGCCGTGGCGCGGACACTCGACTTCGAATCCGTGCACTTCGCCGCCGGCGAGCTCGCCGCCGTCGTGCGTGCACACGTCCTCGATGGCGTACAGGTTCCCTTCGAGGTTGTACACGGCGATCGCGGTGTCGCCGTCCCATACGACCTTGAATTCGCCCGGCAGCAATTCGTCCCGTGCGCAGACTTTCACCCAGCCATCCGGCATGTCCCGCTCCGTCATTCCGGCGCAAGTGCCTTGACCAGCCACTCGAAGCGCAAATCGTCCCGCTTCGGAATGCCAAAGCGCGGATCGCCGTAGGGAAACGGCCGGTACTCGCCCGTGCGGTGATAGCCGCGCCGTTCGTACCACGCGATCAGTTCGGCCCGCACATCGATCACCGTCATGCGCATCGCCTTCGCATGCCACTCGTCGCGCGCGACGCGTTCGGCCTCGGCCAGCAATGCACGTCCGGTACCATTGCCCTGCGCGTCCGGACGCACCGAGAACATCCCGAAGTAGCCGTCGCCGGCGTGCTCGCCGGAGAGACGCTCGACCACGCACGAAGCCAGCAGGCGTCCATCGCGCTCGGCGAGCAGGAGCTTCACGTCATCGCGTGCGATCAGCGTGGCCACTTCGTCGGGATCGGTGCGCTGGCCATCGAGCAGGTCGGCCTCGGTGGTCCAGCCCGCCCGGCTGGCATCGCCGCGGTACGCCGACTGCGTCAATGCGACGATGGCATCGATGTCCGCTGCGGTGGCGGTGCGGAAACGCAATCCGCCCGTACTCATGCCAGCAGCTTCCGCACGCGGCCGATCGCATCGACGAATGCATCGATCTCGGCTTCGGTGTTCCAGAACGCGAGAGATGCACGGCAGGTTCCGGGAACGCCATAGAACTGCATCAGCGGATGCGCACAGTGATGGCCCGAGCGCACCGCCACGCCTTCCTGGTCGAGCAGCGTCGCCAGATCGTGCGCGTGCACGCCCTCGATGAGGAACGAGATCACCGCGGCCTTGTCGGCCGCCGTGCCGAAAATGCGCATCCCCGGAATCGCTTGCAGGCGTGGCGTGGCATAGTCCAGCAACGCCCGCTCGCGCGCCGCGATGTTCGCCATGCCGATGCCGCCGAGGTAATCGATCGCAGCGCCGAGCCCGGCGAACCCCGCGGCGTTCGGGGTGCCCGCCTCGAACTTGTGCGGCGAATCGGCGAACGTGGTGCCCTCGAACGACACCGTCCTGATCATCTCGCCGCCGCCGAAGAACGGCGGCATCGCTTCCAGCGTCTCGCGGCGTGCCCAGAGCGCACCGGTCCCGGTCGGGCCGCACATCTTGTGGCCGGTCACGCAGTAGAAATCGCAGCCGATCGATTTCACGTCCAGCGGCAGGTGCGGCGCGGCCTGCGAGCCGTCCACCAGCAACGGGATGCCGCGCTTGCGGCATTCGCGCGCCAGTTCCTTCACCGGATTGATGGTGCCGAGCACGTTGGATACGTGCACCACGCCCGCGAATTTCACTTCCGGCGTCAACGCCTCGATGAACTTTTCGACGATCAATTCGCCGGATTCGGTGATCGGTGCAACTTTCAGGTGCGCGCCGGTCGATTGGCAGATCAGTTGCCACGGCACGATGTCGGCATGGTGCTCCATCGCCGTCACCAGCACCGCGTCACCGGGCTTCAGCCGCGGCAACAGGTAGCTGTATGCGACCAGGTTGGTCGCCATCGTGGTGCCCGAAGTCAGCACGACCTCGTCACGGTGATTGGCGCCGAGGAACGCCGCGAGCTTGTCGCGCGCACTCTCGTACAGCGCGGTCGCTTCCTCGCCCAACTGGTGCACCGCGCGCGAAACGTTCGCGTTGTGATGGCGATAGAAGTCATCGACCGCTTCGATCACCTGGCGCGGCTTCTGCGAGGTGTTGGCGCTGTCGAGATACACCAGCGGCATGCCGTGCACCTTGCGCTCGAGGATCGGGAAATCCTGGCGAACAGCGGCCCAATCGACGGGCCGGGCGAACGACTTCAGGTTTTTCGCGGTCGCGCTCATGCCGACACCTCCGGAAGCTGCTCGGCCAGTAATGCCTGGCAATATTCGCGCAGCGGCGCAGGTTCCATGCCTTCGAGAGCAACCGAACAGAACGCGCGCACCAGAATGCGCCGCGCCGTTTCCAGCGGGATGCCGCGTGAGCGCAGGTAGAACAACACGTTGTCGTCGAGCTGGCCGACCGTCGCGCCGTGGTTGGCCTTGACCTCGTCGGCATAGATTTCCAGCGCAGGGCGCGTGTCGATTTCGGCGTCGGGCGACAGCAGCAGGTTCTTGTTGTAGAAACTGCCGTCCGCACCATCTGCGCCGGGCTGAACCAGGATGCGTCCGTGCACGACACCGCGCGCACGCTCGCCGGCCACGCCACGCCACACGGCATTACTGACGGAATCGCGGCCGCGGTGGGTCACCAGCACTTCCATGTCGGCATGCTGGCGCCCGTGCAGCACGAAGGCACCACGGCTGTCGAACCGCGAACGCGCACCCGCGAGCTCGGCGCGGATCTCGTGGCGCACCAGCTTGCCGCCCAGTTCCAGGGCATGCAGGTCGAGTGCCGCATCGTCGTGCAGGCGGATCCTGCTCCGGCGCAACAACGTGGCGTCCTCGCCGGCCTGCTGGACGACGGTCCAGTCGAGATGCGCGTGGGCATGCACGCCGACGTCGCGCACGATGTTGGTGAGATGCCCGGCCTGCGCTTCGCCCACGTGGTGCTCGATGATCCGCAGGTGCGCGCCCTCGCCCACTTCGATGTGGCTGCGCAGATGGCACGCCGCGCCCACCTCTGCGGACAGTCCGACGTGCACGATGTGCAGCGGTTCGCGAGCTTCCACTCCGGCGGCGATTTTCAAAATCAATCCATCCGCCGCCAGTGCGCGATTCAGCAGCGTGAACCCGTCGTCGTCATCGTCCGCGCGCCTGTCGAGCAGGAAGCGCAACGGCTCGGGGGCCCCGCGCAGTGCCGCGGCGAGCGGCTGCACCGTCACGCCATCCGGCAAACCGGCGAGTTGCGACAGATCGGCGCGGAAGGTCCCGTTGACGAACACCACGCGCGGACCCTGCATGGCTGCCGCCGGCAGCAATGCCGCGTCGACGGCGCGGCCGGTGGCTTCCGGATCGCCCGCCGCATAGGTCTTCTGCGCCAAGGCACGCAACGATGTGTACTTCCAGAGTTCGTTGTGCTGGTCCGGCAGGCCGCGTGCGGCGAACGCCTGCAAGGCCTCCGCACGCGCTGCATCCAGCCACGCCAGGCCGCTGCCGGGCAAGCGCTGTCGCGCGGCGGCGTCATGCATGGACTGCACGAAGGGCACGGGTGCGGTCACGCGTGCGCCTCCGCCGGCGTGCGCTCCCGCACCCACGCGTAACCGTGCGCTTCGAGGTCGCGCGCGAGTTGTGCGTCGCCGCTTTCGACGATCCTGCCGTCGGCGAGCACGTGCACGAAGTCGGGCACGATGTAATCCAGCAGGCGCTGGTAGTGCGTGATCACGAGGAACGCGCGCTCCGGCGAGCGCAGCGCATTCACGCCTGCAGCCACCTGCTTCAACGCGTCGATGTCGAGTCCGGAATCGGTTTCGTCGAGGATCGCGAGATGCGGTTCCAGAACGGCCATCTGGAAGACCTCGTTGCGCTTTTTCTCGCCGCCGGAAAAGCCTTCGTTGACCGCGCGGTTCAGGAGTTCGGGCGTCATGCCCATCTCCTTGACCTTCTCGCGCACCAGTTTCAGGAACTGCATCGAATCGAGCTCGGGCTCGCCGCGCGCCTTGCGCTGTGCATTCAGCGCCGCGCGCAGGAAATAGGTGTTGTTGACGCCCGGAATCTCGACGGGATACTGGAATGCCAGGAACACCCCTGCCGCGGCGCGCGCTTCGGGCTCGAGTTCGAGCAGGTTGCTGCCGTCGAACGTGACGCTGCCCTGCGTCACTTCATAGCCGGAACGGCCCGCCAGCACGTTGCCCAGCGTGGACTTGCCCGCGCCGTTGGGGCCCATGATCGCGTGCACTTCGCCCGGCTTCGCTTCGAGCGAGAGCCCTTTCAGGATTTCCTTGCCGGCGACGCGGGCGTGGAGATTTTCGATCTTCAGCATTTCGTTCCCTTCGCTTTTGAGCCCCTCTCCCACCGGGAGAGGCGGCCGTAGGACGAGCGCGCAGCGCTGGGGTGAGGGTTCGATCCCGCATGATGCACAACAATGAACCGGACCCTCATCCGGCGCTGCGCGCCACCTTCTCCCCGAGGGAGAAGGAAACAGCGCTAGCCAATGGCGCCTTCCAGACTCACTTCCAGCAGCTTCTTCGCTTCCACCGCGAATTCCATCGGCAGCTCGCGGAACACCTGCTTGCAGAAGCCGTCCACGATCAGCGACACGGCATCTTCTTCGCTGATCCCGCGCGAACGGCAATAGAACATCTGGTCGTCGGAAATCTTCGAAGTGGTCGCCTCATGCTCGACGATCGCGGTCGGATTCTTGATTTCCATGTACGGGAACGTGTGAGAGCCGCACTGCTTGCCGATCAGGATGGAATCGCAGCGGGTGTGGTTGCGCGCGTTGACGGCGCCCTTCTCCACCTTCACCAGGCCGCGATAGCTGTTCTGGCTCTTGCCCGCGCTGATGCCCTTGGACACGATCTTGGACTTGGTGTCGCGGCCGATGTGGATCATCTTGGTGCCGGTGTC